>NZ_CP152407.1:3973750-4340000 GCF_038958875.1 Acidovorax sp. FHTAMBA | reverse complement strand
AAAGCGATTGCGAAGTAATTTGAACTCAGTAATGACGAATATTTCTTGATAGTGATATTGAGGAATTATTCACATTACGGCATAACGCGTCAGGTGAAAGACCTGACAAGTCCTTGAGATGATGGCGATATCTTGAAAGAGATGTCAAAGTTATAGGGTCAAGTGACTAAGAGCATGTGGTGGATGCCTTGGCGATTACAGGCGACGAAAGACGTGATAGCCTGCGATAAGCTTCGGGGAGCTGGCAAATAAGCTTTGATCCGGAGATTTCTGAATGGGGAAACCCACCTCGCAAGAGGTATCGCATGATGAATACATAGTCATGCGAGGCGAACCGGGTGAACTGAAACATCTCAGTAGCTCGAGGAAAAGACATCAACCGAGATTCCGAAAGTAGTGGCGAGCGAAATCGGAAGAGCCTTCTAGTGATAGCACGACTGTTAGCAAAACGGAATGGAAAGTCCGGCCATAGCAGGTGATAGCCCTGTATGCGAAAACAGACGTGTGGTACTAAGCTGGAGAAAAGTAGGGCGGGACACGAGAAATCCTGTCTGAATATGGGGGGACCATCCTCCAAGGCTAAATACTCGTAATCGACCGATAGTGAACCAGTACCGTGAGGGAAAGGCGAAAAGAACCCCGGGAGGGGAGTGAAATAGATCCTGAAACCGCATGCTTACAAAAAGTAGGAGCCCGCAAGGGTGACTGCGTACCTTTTGTATAATGGGTCAGCGACTTACATTCAGTGGCAAGGTTAACCGAATAGGGAAGCCGTAGAGAAATCGAGTCCGAATAGGGCGAATCAGTCGCTGGGTGTAGACCCGAAACCAAGTGATCTATCCATGGCCAGGATGAAGGTGCCGTAACAGGTACTGGAGGTCCGAACCCACTAGTGTTGCAAAACTAGGGGATGAGCTGTGGATAGGGGTGAAAGGCTAAACAAACTTGGAAATAGCTGGTTCTCTCCGAAAACTATTTAGGTAGTGCCTCAAGTATTACCTGCGGGGGTAGAGCACTGTTTAGGCTAGGGGGTCATGGCGACTTACCAAACCTATGCAAACTCCGAATACCGCAGAGTACAGCTTGGGAGACAGAGCACCGGGTGCTAACGTCCGGACTCAAGAGGGAAACAACCCAGACCGCCAGCTAAGGTCCCTAAAATTGGCTAAGTGGGAAACGAAGTGGGAAGGCTAAAACAGTCAGGATGTTGGCTTAGAAGCAGCCATCATTTAAAGAAAGCGTAATAGCTCACTGATCGAGTCGTCCTGCGCGGAAGATGTAACGGGGCTAAGCCAGTTACCGAAGCTGCGGATTTGCAATTTATTGCAAGTGGTAGGAGAGCGTTCTGTAGGCCTGTGAAGGTGTCTGGTAACGGATGCTGGAGGTATCAGAAGTGCGAATGCTGACATGAGTAGCGTTAAAGGGGGTGAAAAGCCCCCTCGCCGTAAGCGCAAGGTTTTCTACGCAACGTTCATCGGCGTAGAGTGAGTCGGCCCCTAAGGCGAGGCAGAGATGCGTAGCTGATGGGAAACAGGTCAATATTCCTGTACCGATCAATAGTGCGATGTGGGGACGGAGAAGGTTAGCTCAGCCAACTGTTGGATATGTTGGTTCAAGCCTGTAGTCGTGCCTGGTAGGCAAATCCGCCGGGCTTAGATGAGGGGTGATAACGAGTCTGCTTGCAGACGAAGTGAGTGATACCCTGCTTCCAGGAAAAGCCACTAAGCTTCAGCTATTGACGACCGTACCGCAAACCGACACTGGTGCGCGAGATGAGTATTCTAAGGCGCTTGAGAGAACTCAGGAGAAGGAACTCGGCAAATTGATACCGTAACTTCGGGAGAAGGTATGCCCCAAGTAGGTGAACTCGTACAGAGGAAGCCCAAAGGGGTTGCAAAAAATCGGTGGCTGCGACTGTTTAATAAAAACACAGCACTCTGCAAACACGAAAGTGGACGTATAGGGTGTGACGCCTGCCCGGTGCTGGAAGATTAAATGATGGGGTGCAAGCTCTTGATTGAAGTCCCAGTAAACGGCGGCCGTAACTATAACGGTCCTAAGGTAGCGAAATTCCTTGTCGGGTAAGTTCCGACCTGCACGAATGGCGTAACGATGGCCACACTGTCTCCTCCTGAGACTCAGCGAAGTTGAAATGTTTGTGATGATGCAATCTCCCCGCGGAAAGACGGAAAGACCCCATGAACCTTTACTGTAGCTTTGTATTGGACTTTGAACAGATCTGTGTAGGATAGGTGGGAGGCTTTGAAGTGAGGACGCTAGTTCTCATGGAGCCAACGTTGAAATACCACCCTGGTGTGTTTGAGGTTCTAACCTAGGTCCATTATCTGGATCGGGGACAGTGCATGGTAGGCAGTTTGACTGGGGCGGTCTCCTCCCAAAGCGTAACGGAGGAGTTCGAAGGTACGCTAGTTACGGTCGGACATCGTGACGATAGTGCAATGGCATAAGCGTGCTTAACTGCGAGACTGACAAGTCGAGCAGATGCGAAAGCAGGACATAGTGATCCGGTGGTTCTGTATGGAAGGGCCATCGCTCAACGGATAAAAGGTACTCTGGGGATAACAGGCTGATACCGCCCAAGAGTTCATATCGACGGCGGTGTTTGGCACCTCGATGTCGGCTCATCTCATCCTGGGGCTGTAGCCGGTCCCAAGGGTATGGCTGTTCGCCATTTAAAGAGGTACGTGAGCTGGGTTTAAAACGTCGTGAGACAGTTTGGTCCCTATCTTCCGTGGGCGCTGCAGATTTGAGGAAGCCTGCTCCTAGTACGAGAGGACCGGAGTGGACACACCTCTGGTGTATCGGTTGTCACGCCAGTGGCATTGCCGAGTAGCTAAGTGTGGAAGAGATAACCGCTGAAAGCATCTAAGCGGGAAACTCGTTTCAAGATGAGATCTGCCGGGGCCTTGAGCCCCCTAAAGAGTCGTTCAAGACCAGGACGTTGATAGGCTGGGTGTGGAAGCGCAGTAATGCGTTAAGCTAACCAGTACTAATTGCTCGTGCGGCTTGACCCTATAACTTTGATAGCCAACACGCTCTCAGCGTGAAGCTCAAAGTCTGTTATGCCAAGTTAGACGCAGTCAAAATACAAAAAATCTGATTACAGACTCTATGAATTCGCCGATCTGCCTCAAACAGCAGATCAGCAACCCTTTATGCCTGATGACCATAGCAAGTTGGTACCACTCCTTCCCATCCCGAACAGGACAGTGAAACGACTTTGCGCCGATGATAGTGCGGGTTCCCGTGTGAAAGTAGGTCATCGTCAGGCTCTTACAGCCCAAAAAACCCCAGTCAACATCGACTGGGGTTTTTTGCTTTGCAGGGCAACAATAAATTCCGTTCCGTTCTTCTCGCCACAACGCTAGTGCCCAGGGGTACAAAGCCTCGGCGTCCAGAGCAACAGAAAACATGCAGTGGTCAAATGGGTCGGCCTGACGAGAACCGGGAGAGCATCCGCAAGCAAGTCAGGCCAAATGGCCTTCGCGTGATGCACCCGGTGAGTGCGATATCAATATGCCTTGAATTGCAGAACGCCATCTGCACCCGATACCCGTTCCAACTCACCCGTAAACCACAAATAGTGCAAATGGGCCAAAGCTTCGCCCATCGCAAACGTCATCTGGTGTGTGTCTAAAGTGCGCTGAAACAGGATCGGCAGGATATCGGCTGCGCTGAGTGAACGCAACTGGGCTGCCTGCAGGATGTCAGCCAGTCGATCTTGATGGTGGCGTTCAAGTTGGGCGATGCGCGCGGCAAGCCCCGTGAAGGGCTTTCCGTGAGACGGGAGAACCAGGGTCTCAGTCGGCAATTCAAGATATCGTTGCAACGACGTCAGGAATAGACGCAGTGGATTGCCCTCGGGTTCGCTCGCGTGGACGCTGACATTGGTGGAAATCCGCGGGAGCACCATGTCTCCACTGAGAAGAACTCCCAATTCCTCGCTATAGAGCGCCATGTGCTCGGGCGCGTGCCCATATCCGCTGATGCAGCGCCAGGCACGGCCGCCAATGTCGAGCATGTCGCCATCCATGATTCTGCGATAGCACGGCGGGAGAGCTGGGACCAGTGTAGGAAAGTAGGACGCCCGGCCGCGCACATGGGACAGAAAGGCGGCATCCGTTGCACCGTGCAAAGCGTAGAAGCCTGCTCCCGCCTCCCCTCCGAAACCATGGGGGTCATAGACGGCTGTGCGTGCCACGTTATAGTCGGTGGCACTGATCCATAAGCGCACATTCCAGAGAGAACACAACCAGTGCGCCAGACCGATGTGGTCAGGATGCATGTGGGTCACGATGACCCGCAAGATCGGCAGTCCCCCCAGGCTCGTAGCGAAGATCTTTTCCCACTGCGCGCGGGTGGCTGCGCTGTCGATGCAGCAGTCCACCACCGACCAGCCGTCCACCGCTACGCCGTTTGCGTCGGGCTGACGGTCGCGCAAGAGCCACAGGTTGATGTGATCCAGGGCAAAGGGCAGCCCCATACGTATCCACCGGACACCCGGGGCGACATCAACCGTTCCACCTTCCGCCGGCAGCGTATCGCCCAATGGGTAGTGGATCTCGTGTTCAAGTGGATTCATGTGGACGATCCGATGGGTTAGCATTGACGTTAACGTTAACGTCATAGACGCAGCACATTGTAGAGAGGCAAGCGCCAGTCACTGTCGCCGGTGCGCACCCCACTCTCCGCTTGCACCCCACACCATGGCCAACACCTACACCATCAGCGATCTTGCCAAAGAGTTTGATCTCACGACGCGCGCCATTCGTTTCTACGAGGACATGGGTTTGCTGCAGCCCGAGCGAACGGGGCCCGCCGGGAGAAACCGTGTCTACAGCGCGAGGGACCGCACCCGCCTGCGGCTGACGCTTCGAGCCAAGCGGCTGGGCCTGTCGCTCACCGAAGCCAGGGAGATCATTGATCTCTACGACAGCCCGCGCGACACCGGCGTGCAATTGCGCAAGTTCCTTGATGTTCTGGTGGTGCACCGCAGGCAACTGGAAGACCAGCTTGCAGACCTCAAGGCCAATCTGGCCGAGGTACAAGAGCATGAGGAGGAGGCCCGCGCTCTCCTGGCCAAGGTCGAAAGCCGAAAATGATTCATAATTGACGTTTACGTAAACGTAAATAAGGAAACGCCGTGAGCCTGCCGCTTTTCGAACCTCGCTGTGCGAACTTCGCGGAGCGCGTGCGTGACAGTTTTGCACACCAAGGGGCGATGAAGACCCTGGGTGCCGTGCTGGGTGTGGTGGCACCAGGGGCGGTAGACATTGAGCTGCCCTGGAGCGCCGGGCTTACGCAGCAGCACGGTTTCCTGCATGCGGGCATGGTCGCCACTGCGCTGGATTCGGCCTGTGGCTATGCCGGTTTTACGCTGATGGGCGAAGACGCGGCCGTCCTCACCATCGAATTCAAGATCAACCTGCTGGCGCCGGCCAAGGGCCAGCATTTCCGGATGGAGGGGCGGGTGCTCAAGCCCGGCCGCACCATCACAGTGTGTGAGGGCCGAGCCTTCGCCATCGACAACCACCAAGAAAAACTGGTCGCTACCATGGGGTGCACACTCATGGCAGTCACCGGGCGCGACACCATCAAGGGCTGAGACAGCCTGTCATTTTTCCCGTACCGAGGAGACATTCACCATGAGCATTCCTTCCAACCTGCCAGGCCTCAATTTCCAGCTGGGCGAAGACATAGACGCCCTGCGCGATGCCGTTCGCGACTTCGCACAAGCTGAAATTGCGCCGCGCGCCGCAGAAATCGACAGAACTGACCAGTTCCCCATGGACCTGTGGCGCAAGATGGGCGATCTGGGTGTGCTCGGCATCACGGTGCCCGAGCAATACGGCGGTGCCGCCATGGGCTACCTGGCCCACATGGTGGCCATGGAAGAAATCTCGCGTGCCAGCGCCTCGGTGGGCCTCTCGTACGGCGCGCACAGCAACCTGTGCGTGAACCAGATCAACCGCAATGGCAATGAGGCGCAGAAGGCCAAGTACCTGCCCAAGCTCATCAGCGGCGAACACGTGGGCGCGCTGGCCATGAGCGAACCGGGTGCTGGCTCCGACGTGATCAGCATGAAGCTCAAGGCCGAGGACAAAGGCGGTTACTACCTGCTCAACGGCAGCAAGATGTGGATCACCAATGGCCCGGATGCGGACACCCTGGTGGTGTATGCGAAAACTGAACCCGAACTGGGCGCGCGTGGCGTGACGGCCTTCCTCATCGAGAAGGGCATGAAAGGCTTTTCCATCGCGCAAAAGCTTGACAAGCTGGGCATGCGCGGCAGCCACACGGGCGAGCTGGTGTTCCAGGACGTGGAGGTGCCCGCAGAGAACGTGCTGGGCGGCGTGAACAGTGGTGCCAAGGTGCTGATGAGTGGCCTCGACTACGAGCGCGCGGTGCTCACCGGCGGCCCGCTGGGCATCATGCAGTCGGTGATGGACAACGTGATCCCCTACATTCACGACCGCAAGCAGTTCGGCCAGAGCATTGGTGAATTCCAGCTCATTCAGGGCAAGGTGGCCGACATGTACACCGTTCTGCAGGCAGGCCGCTCGTTTGCCTACACCGTGGCCAAGAACCTCGACATGCTCGGCACCGACCATGTGCGCCAGGTGCGCAAGGACTGCGCCAGCGTGATCCTGTGGTGCGCCGAAAAGGCCACCTGGATGGCCGGCGAAGGCGTGCAGATCTACGGTGGCAACGGCTACATCAACGAATACCCGCTGGGCCGCCTCTGGCGCGATGCCAAGCTGTACGAGATTGGCGCAGGCACCAGCGAAATCCGCCGGATGTTGATCGGACGAGAACTGTTTGCAGAAACCTGCTGACCGTTCAATGCCCCCACATCCGCTGACACACTGAGGACAACATGCCCGCATCCGTCGAAGATCTCTTTGTTCACAACCGTGCCTGGGCCGCGCAGATGGAGCGCGAGCGGCCGGGATTTTTCACCGGGCTGCTGGCCCAGCAAAAACCGAAATACATGTGGATTGGCTGCTCGGACAGCCGCGTGCCTGCCAACCAGATCACCGGGCTGGAACCTGGAGAAGTGTTCGTGCACCGCAATGTGGCCAACGTGGTGGTTCCGACAGACCTGAACTGCCTGTCCACCATCCAGTATGCGGTGGACCAGCTTCGTGTGGAGCACCTGATGGTGGTGGGGCACTATGGCTGCGGCGGCGTGCTGGCTGGGCTGGAGGGCATTCGCGTCGGTCTGGCCGACAATTGGATCCGCCACGTGTCGGACGTTCGGGACCGCCACCGCGACCTGATTGCCTCTATCGAACCGCAGTGGCGTCACGACGTGCTGTGCGAGCTCAACGCCATCGAGCAGGTGGTGAACGTGGCCCAGAGCACCGTCATGCTCGATGCCTGGGGCCGAGGCCAAAAAGTCACGCTACACGGCTGGTGCTATGGCCTCAAGGACGGCCTGATCAACAATCTGCACATGTCTGTGGACAGCACCGAAGGCCTGGAGGCGCACTACAAGGCCGCCATCGCCGGCGTGGCCGCCGTCAAGCGCATGTAGCCTGCCGGTACACCACCCCGCGCTGCGCCAGTCGCGAAGCCCCATGTTCCCGCAACGCCTGGATGCCCCCCATGCCTATGGCATCGCCAAGGCCATGATGGATGGTTTCAACCGGCACTACCGGTTGTTCCGCACCGAATCCGCGCGGGCCAAGCACCGCTTTGAAACCGCCGACTGGCATGGCCAGCAGCGGGCACAGCGCGAGCGCATCGAGTTCTACGACCTGCGTGTCAAGGAGTGCGTGCGCAGGTTGGAAAAAGAATTCGGTGCAGGGGAACAGCCCATGGACGTGTGGCACCAGGTCAAGCTGCATTACATCGGCCTCTTGGTCAACCACCACCAGCCCGAGCTGGCCGAGACCTTTTTCAATTCGGTCACCACCAAGATCCTGCACCGCACGCACTTTCACAACGACTTCATCTTTGTGCGGCCTGCGGTCAGCACCGAATACATCGAGAACGAAGAGCCCGCCGCGCGCCCCACCTACCGCGCCTACTACCCCACGCGCGACACGCTGGGCGACACCTTCCGGACCATCATCGAGAACTTCCAGCTCCAGCGCGAATTCGCTGACCTCTCGCGTGACACCGCCTGTGTGGTGGCCGCCATGCGCAGCCGGCTCGACAAGGTCAAGCTGCGCACCAATTTCCAGGTGCAGGTGCTCACCAGCCTGTTTTTTCGCAACAAGGGCGCTTACGTGGTGGGCAAGATCATCAACGGCTTCAACGAGGTGCCGTTTGCCCTGCCCATCCTGCACAACGACGAAGGCAGGCTCTATATCGATGCAGCGCTGTTTGGCGAGGATGACATGCAGATGCTGTTCAGCTTTGCACGCGCGTACTTCATGGTGGACATGGAAATCCCCAGCGCCTACGTGCAGTTCCTTCGCAGCCTCATGCCGCGCAAGCCGCGCGCCGAGATCTACAACGCCCTGGGTCTGGCCAAGCAGGGAAAGACGCTGTTCTACCGCGATTTTTTGTATCACCTGAAGCATTCCAGCGACAAGTTCCGCATTGCGCCGGGCATCAAGGGCATGGTGATGCTGGTGTTCGACCTGCCAAGCTTTCCCTTCGTGTTCAAGCTCATCAAGGACTACTTCCCGCACCAGAAGGAAACCACGCGCGAGCAAGTGAAGGCCAAGTATCTGCTGGTCAAGCAGCACGACCGCGTGGGCCGCATGGCCGACACACTGGAATACAGCGAAGTCGCCTTCCCGCGCGACCGCTTTGACGATGCCCTCATTGCCGAGATCGAGAAGTTCGCCCCCAGCCAGCTGGAGATCAGCGACCGCGACGGCGACGGTCAGACGGAGGTCATCATCAAGCACCTGTACATCGAGCGGCGCATGATCCCGCTCAACATCTACCTGCAGGAAGCCTTCGACACCGGGCTGGCAGACCCGCGCGCGCGCCAGCAGATGGAGCACAGCGTCATCGAATACGGCAACGCCATCAAGGACCTCGTGGCCGCCAACATCTTCCCCGGCGACATGCTCTGGAAGAACTTTGGCGTCACGCGCAACGGCAAGGTTGTGTTCTACGACTACGACGAGATCGAGTACCTCACCGACTGCAACTTCCGCCGCGTGCCCGCGCCCCGCAATGAAGAGGAAGAAATGAGCGGCGAGGTCTGGTACGCCGTGGGCCCGCGCGATGTCTTTCCTGAAACCTTTGGCCCCTTCCTGCTCGGCAACGACGCCGTGCGTGAGGTGTTCATGCAGCACCACGCCGACTTGCTCGATGCCGCCTTCTGGCAGTCGCACCAGGAGCGCATTCGTGCGGGGCACATGTTTGACGTGTTCCCTTACGACGCAGACCGGCGCTTTGCGCACGCAGCACCCGCCAGTCAGGCGCTTTGATTCCACCCCGCTTTTTTCATCTGACCCTTTTCTCAGGAGACCAACACCATGTCCGCATCCCAGCAAGACCCCATCGTCATCGTCGGCGCCGCACGCACCCCCATGGGTTCGCTGCAGGGCGATTTCTCCAGCCTGGCTGCACACGACTTGGGCGGCGCAGCCATCAAGGCCGCCGTCGAGCGCGCCGGTGTGTCGCCCGACGCCGTGGGCGAAGTGCTGTTCGGCAACTGCCTGATGGCAGGGCAGGGCCAGGCACCCGCACGCCAGGCAGCGTTCAAGGGCGGCCTGCCCAAGGGCGCGGGTGCCGTCACGCTCAGCAAGATGTGCGGCTCGGGCATGAAGGCCGCGATGATGGCGCACGACATGCTGCTGGCCGGCACGCACGACGTAATGGTGGCGGGCGGCATGGAGAGCATGACCAACGCCCCCTACCTGCTGCAAAAGGGCCGCGGCGGCTACCGTCTGGGTCACGACCGCATCTTTGACCACATGATGCTCGACGGCCTCGAAGACGCCTACGAAGCCGGCCGCAGCATGGGCACCTTTGGCGAAGATTGCGCCGCCAAGTACCAGTTCACCCGCGAGCAGCAGGACGCGTTTGCCACCGCCAGCGTGCAGCGCGCCAAGGCGGCCACCGAGTCTGGCGCCTTTGCGGCCGAGATCGTGCCCGTGACGGTGAAGGACCGCAGCGGCGAGCGCGTGGTGTCGGTAGACGAAGGCCCCGGCAAGGTCAAGCTCGAAAAAATCGCCACACTCAAGCCCGCCTTCAAGAAGGACGGCACCATCACTGCCGCCTCCAGCTCCAGCATCAACGACGGCGCTGCCGCGTTGGTGATGATGCGCGAGTCCACCGCCAAGAAGCTGGGCGCCAAGCCCCTGGCCCGCATCGTGAGCCACGCCACCCACGCGCAAGAACCCGAATGGTTCGCCACTGCGCCGCTGGGTGCCACGCAGAAGGCGCTGGCCAAGGCCGGCTGGCAAGTGGGCGACGTACAGCTGTGGGAGATCAACGAAGCCTTCGCCGTGGTGCCCATGGCGCTGATGAAGGAGCTGGACTTGCCCCACGACAAGGTCAACGTGAACGGCGGCGCCTGTGCGCTGGGACACCCCATTGGCGCCAGCGGTGCACGCATCATGGTCACGCTGATGTACGCGCTCAAGGCCCGCGGCCTGACCAGGGGCCTGGCCACGTTGTGCATTGGCGGCGGCGAGGCCACGGCCGTGGCGCTCGAACTGGTGTGATCGCCCCACCCGGCATTGCCGGGTGGTTGTGCAGATGCTTGAATGCTTCTGCTTTTATAGCTGTTCGCGCTTATCTGATAAGCGCTAGAGGCTGATTTGGCTTGAAAATGAACTCCATACTTGTCATCGGCGCGTCCCGCGGCATTGGCCTGGAGCTGGTGCGCCAGTACACCGAAGCCGGCCGCCGCGTGATCGCCACCGTGCGCGACGAAGCAGGCCGCGAGCGCGTGCTGGCCCTGGGCGCCGAGGCGCTTACCGTCGATGTGGCCAACCCCGCCAGCATCAGTGGCCTGGCCTGGCAGCTCGATGGCGAGAAAATCGACATCGCCTGGTACGTGGCCGGGGTGATCCGCCGGCCCAACGCGCTCACGCCGCCCACGCAGCAGGACTTTGACGCCGTCATGCACACCAATGTGCTCGGCGCGATGCAGACCATCCCGCAGGTGGCGCCGCTGGTGGCGGATGCGGGCGGGGTGTTCGCGTTCATCTCGTCCTCCATGTCGCAGATCGGCAGCGTGCCGAACAGCGGCTCCTGGCTGTACCGCACCAGCAAGGCTGCGCTCAACATGGCCGTGGCCGCCGCGCAGCACGACTACCCCGGCGCCACGCTGGTCACCATCGACCCCGGCTGGGTGCAGACCGACATGGGCGGCGACAGCGCCCCGCTCACGGTGGAAGACAGTGTGCGCGGCCTGCGCAGCACGGTGGCGGGCCTGACCCCCGCCGACAAGGGCCGCCTGCTGCACCACGACGGCCGTCGGGCTGCGCACTGGTAATTCCTTTCAACGAACAACGACTTCCGGAGACACCCCATGCTGCTGACACAAGACCAAGAAATGATCCGCGACGCCGTGCGCGACTTTGCCCAGACCGAGCTGTGGCCCAACGCCGCGCGCTGGGACAAGGAACACCATTTCCCCAAGGAGGCCCATCAGGGTCTGGCCGCCTTGGGCGCCTACGGCATCTGCGTGCCCGAAGAGTTTGGCGGCGCCAATCTCGACTACCTCACGCTCGCGCTGGTGCTCGAAGAGATTGCTGCCGGCGATGGCGGCACCAGCACGGCGATTTCCGTGACCAACTGCCCCGTCAACGCCATCCTCATGCGCTACGGCAATACGCAGCAAAAGCGCGACTGGCTCACCCCGCTGGCGCGCGGCGAAATGCTGGGCGCCTTCTGCCTGACCGAGCCGCATGTGGGCAGTGATGCCTCCGCCCTGCGAACCACGGCCGTGAAGCAGGGCGACGAATACGTGATCAACGGCGTCAAGCAGTTCATCACCAGCGGCCAAAACGGCCAGGTGGCCATCGTGATCGCCGTCACCGACAAGGGCGCCGGCAAGAAGGGCATGAGCGCCTTCCTCGTGCCCACGTCCGCGCCGGGGTATGTGGTCGCACGGCTCGAAGACAAGCTCGGCCAGCACAGCAGCGACACCGCGCAGATCAACTTCGACAACTGCCGCATCCCGGCCGAGAATCTGATCGGCGCCGAGGGCGAGGGCTACAAGATCGCCCTGGGTGCGCTCGAAGGTGGACGCATCGGCATCGCCGCGCAAAGCGTGGGCATGGCGCGCAGCGCGTTTGATGCGGCGCTGGCGTATTCGAAGGAGCGCGAGAGTTTTGGCACCGCCATCTTCAACCACCAGGCCGTGGGCTTTCGCCTGGCCGACTGCGCCACGCAGATCGAAGCCGCGCGCCAGCTCATCTGGCACGCCGCCGCGCTGCGCGATGCCGGCAAGCCCTGCCTGAAGGAGGCCGCCATGGCGAAACTGTTTGCCAGCGAGATGGCCGAGCAGGTGTGCAGCGCCGCCATCCAGACGCTGGGCGGCTACGGAGTGGTCAACGACTTCCCGGTCGAACGCATCTACCGCGATGTGCGTGTGTGCCAGATTTACGAAGGCACGAGCGACGTGCAGAAGATCATCATCCAGCGCGCGCTGGCGTAGCCGTTCAACCTTCAGGGGCAGGCCTGCCCATGCGAATATCGCCCGCATGAGCACCCCTACCGAGCCTGTCCCCTCCTGGTCTGCGCTGCCTCCGGACGCCCGGCTGCAGCTGCTGGACACCGCCTTCCTGCGCGTTCGCAACGGCTGTCTCATCATGCCGGTGCTCGGTTTGCCCGGCTCGGCATGGCTTGGGGCCCTGGGGCTGTGGCCACAGAGCATTACGCTGTGGTGGGTGGCCGCCCTGTCCCTCGCAGGCGTAGCCTGGTACGTTTGGCGGCTGTGGCAGCGTGACAGACCGCGGCTGGCCCACACGGGCGATGCTGCGCTGCTGGCGATTTGGCTGCGGCGCGTGCCGGCTCTGGCGGCGGTGTACGGTGCTTTGCTGATGAGCGTGGCGGCCTGCGCAGGGCCTGGCGCTCCCTTCGAAATGCGCATGGCATTCCTCAGCGGAGCCATGATGGTGCTTGCCGCCAATGCCACTCACCAGTCGGCGGTGCTGGCGGTTTACCAGGGTTTCTTTTTGTCCGGGTTCGCCGTCACGCTGCTGTCGGTGCCGTACGTTTTTCCGGAGCACTGGTTGTATCTGCTGCCCATGTACCTGCTCTTTGCAGTTTTCTTTCGCAATGCGCGGATTAGCCACCAGTTCTTCGTGCGCAATGTCGAGCTGAGCGAACGCTTCCGCGCCGCCAAGAGCGAGGCCGAACAGGCACTTTCCGTCAAGAACCAGTTCCTCGCCACCGCCAGCCACGACCTGCGCCAGCCCGTGCATGCTGTGGGGCTGCTGGCCGAATCCGTAGCGCTGCGCAACCGCGACGCGGCGCTGGCTGGCACGCTGCAGGACCTGCGCCAGGGCGTGCAGTCGCTGCAGTGGATGTGCAACGCGCTGCTGGATCTGTCGCGCATCGAAGCCGGCGCTGTGCAGGCGCGCCTGCAACCCGTTGCGCTGGCGCCGCTGCTGCACGAGGTGACCACACTGCTGGGCGAATCGGCACGCGCGCGGGGGCTGGCGCTGCGCCTGCGCCTGCCGCCTGCCGGCACGCGGGTGCAGGCCGACCCCATGCTGCTGCGCCAATGCGTGGTCAACCTGGTGCACAACGCGCTGCGCTACACGCAGCACGGCGGCGTGCTGCTGGCAGTGCGCCGCCGCGCCGGGCACTGGCAGGTGGAGGTGTGGGACACCGGCCCCGGCGTGGCCGATGAGGAGCGCGAGCGCATCTTCTCGCCCTTCGCCCAAAGCCACACCGCCCCGCGCGCGGCGGACGATGCGGACGACGTTGGCTATGGCCTGGGCCTGGCCGTGGTGGCGCGCTGTGCCGAGCTGATGGAGGCGCCCCTGGGCCTGGCGTCGCGCCTGGGGCGGGGCTCGCGCTTCTGGCTGCGGCTGCGCAGTGCCGCAGCAGGCGAAGCCCCCCGTGCCGCCGCCCCCGCTTCGGCGCCGCAGGGCAGCCTGCACGGCCGCTGCCTGGTGGTGGAGGACGACCCCCAAGCGGCCGCAGGCTGGCAGCAGCTGCTGCAGGACTGGGGCGTGCAGGTGCGCTGCGCTGCCGATGGCGCAGAGGCACTGGACCTGCTGGCACAGGGCTTTGCACCCCAGGCCATCCTGTGCGACCAGCGGCTGCGCTCGGGCGAAAGCGGGTTCGCCTTGCTCCAGCGGCTGGAGGCGCTGTGCCCAGACGCAGCACTGGCCATGGTGAGCGGCGAATGGGATTCGCCCGCGCTGCGCCAGGCCGAGGAGGAAGGCTATCTGGTGCTGCGCAAACCGGTGGCGCCGGAGCAACTGCATGCCCTGTTGCGGCAGTGGTTGTGCGAAGGTGCATGATGCTATTTAAAATATAGCGCTTTACGCTTGCTGGTAAAGCGATTTGGCGACTTTTGTGGCTACTTTTTCTTGCGCCACTGTGCCAGCGCGGCGTGCAGGTCGCTAGTGTTCACCGGCTTGCGCGAAGGCTGCGTTCGCCAGTGCGGCCAGGTAGGTGCGCCGTGTCGCGACAACGGCTGAGTTGGTAAAGCGCGCAGCTGCGGCGCACCACCGTGCGGGCAAGGCGTATCACGACAGTTCCAGCCGCCGCCCGCGCAGCAGGGTGATGGCCTCGACCCGCGTGCGCACGCGCAGCCGCTCCAGAATGCCCGTGACGTGCTCCTTCACAGTGCTCTCGGCGATGTTGAGCTGCAAGGCGATGCGCTTGTTGGGCAGCCCTTGCAGCACCAGCGCGAGGATCTCGCCCTGCCGGGCGGACAACCCCAGCTCGGCCGGGGTCACCGGCAGGTCGCGGTTGCGCGGCGGCTGGTTGCCCAGCGGGCCCGGCGCAAACCAGGTTTGCCCGCTCAGCAGGGCTTCCACCGCCACGCCAAACGTTTCCGGCGCCGCCTGCTTGTGGATGAAGCCGTGCGCGCCGGCCTGCCTGGCCTGTTGCATCACGGCCGGGTCATCGTCGCCGCTGATCACGGCGATGGGCGTGCCGGGACACAGGCTGCGCACCTGCGCTACGAGGCTCACCGCAGCGCCTTCCGCCAGCCAGAAGTCGATCAGCGCTATCGCCGGCGTGCCCCGCTCGTCCACCCAGCGCAGAAGGTCGTCCGCGCCACCTGCCACCACCACCTCCAGCTGCGGCAGGCGCGCGCGCAGGAACTCGGCCACGCCACGGGCCACCAGGGGGTGGTCGTCGAGGATGAGGGCATAGGCAGACATGGGCGGCAGGCGTGCGGACAAGCAGGAAAAAAGCGGGAGGACGGGAGGACGGGAGAGCGGGAGGAGTCGGGCATGAAGGCGGCACCGACCTCGGAATGCGCCGTGGCGGGCGGCCAGGGTAGGGCGTCCTCGCCATGCGCGGATTCTGCCAAGTGTGCGCAGTGGTGCCGCACGCGCAAACCCTACCTCGGTAGGGTTCCGCGCTGCAGCAAGCGCTGCACAGAATCCGCCGTCTTTTCCGCATCGGTCCATGGGGCCAGCCGGGACAACCCGCTGTGCCTCTTTTGACCATCCCTCGCATGTCTTCAAGGAGTTTTCTGCCCATGACCCCCACCCTCTCCACACGCCCACGCCACGCCGCCCTGCGCGCAGCGCCTGCCGCGATGGCCCTTGCCATGCTGGCCGCCTGCGGCGGTGGTGATGACGATGGCACAGCGCCCCCTGTGGTGGGCGCCTACACCGTAGGCGGCGCCCTCAGCGGCCTGGCCGCCGGCCGTACCGTGACGCTGCAAAACAACGCCGAAAACGATCTGCAGCTCAGCGCCAACGGCAGTTTTGAGTTCTCCACCCGGCTGGACCACGGCGTGCGCTACGCCGTCACCATCAAGAACCAGCCAGCGGGCCAGCGCTGCGCCGTGTCGCAGGGCACGGGTACCGCCACGGCCAATGTGCGCGATGTGCAGGTGCGCTGCGAAAACCTGGCCGCCGCCACCTTCACCGTGGGGGGCTCGGTCACGGGCCTGTCCGGCACCGGCCTGGTGCTGCAGAACAACGGGCGCGACGACCTGGCCGTGGGGGCCAACGGCGGCTTCACCTTTGCCACGGCGCAGGCCGGCGGCACGGCCTATGCCGTCACTGTGCGCACCCAGCCCGCCGGCCAGAGCTGCACGGTGGCCAACGGCACGGGCACAGTCGCTTCGGGCCACGTGACCACGGTGGAAGTGCGCTGCGCCACCGCTGCAGCCGGTCTGCCCGAAGGCGAGTGGAAGCAGGAGCTTTGTGTACAGGCCCGTCCGGGCACATGGGGGCGCAACGTGTGGCGCATTACCCGCCAAAGCGAAACGCGCGCCACGGCCGCTATGACCTTTGCCGCCTACGCCAACGCACAGTGCACCGGCACTGCCACAGTGGGCGGCCCGACCACGGATCTGGGCAGCTTTGTGTTTGACCGCACCGGCAGCACGGCCACGCTGAATGCCTTCTGGGGCGCCTGGAACCAGCCCAACGGCCGCACCGACCGCGTGGTGTGGGCGCGCAAGGGTCCACGCCTGTGCCTGATGTCGGACCAGAACCCCACGGTGTTCCCCACCGCTGCGGGCGTGGAGAGCTACGTGGATTTGATCATCCCCAACAAGACGTGCTACGTGAAGGACTAGCCGACAAAGGGAAGCCCCCGGCTCTGCCGCGGGGCAGGCAGTGCCCGCTCACGTGCGCGGGAGGCTGTGGGCCCCGCCTGCTGGCGGGTGGCGCGCCTGCCGACACCTGCCAGCTGACGCCTGGGTGACTCGTGCGCAGCCTTTCGCGGGTTGGGCCGGTTGCAGTGCGGGCGGGCTTGTTCAAGGATGGAGGCCTGTTTTTTATCAGGAGCTCCGCATGCCTTTCGCGCACGTCAATGGCCAGAAGCTGTATTACGAAGACACGGGCGGTGAGGGCCCGGCCATCGTGTTTTCGCACGGGTTGCTGATGGATGGCAGCATGTTCGCGCCGCAGGTCGAGGCCCTTCGAGGCACCTGGCGCTGCATCACCTGGGACGAGCGGGGCCATGGGCAGACGGCCGACCCCGCGCGCTGCGACCCCTTCACCTACTACGATTCGGCCAACGATCTGGCCGCGCTGCTGGGGCACCTGGGCGTGCGCCAGGCCGTGCTGGCGGGCATGTCGCAGGGCGGCTACCTGTCGCTGCGCTGCGCGCTCACCCACCCCGACCTGGTGCGGGCGCTGGTGCTCATCAACACGCAGGCCCTGCCGGAGCAGCCGGAAAAGATGGCGGGCCATGAGGTGCTGATGAAAAACTGGCTGGAGAACGGCCTGTCCGACGAAATGGCCGGGGTGGTGGCCCACATCATCCTGGGCGACGGCTGGGCGGGCGCCCCGCAGTGGCAGGCAAAGTGGCGCGGGTTCACCGTGCCCAACCTGATGCAATGCTTTACCACCCTGGCCAGCCGCGACGACATCAGCGACCGCCTGGGCGCCATCACCGTGCCAGCGCTGGTGGTGCATGGCGAGCTGGACAATGCCATTGATCTGCCACGCGCCCAGGCCATGGCCGACAGCCTGCCGCACGCGAGCGTGGTGGTCGTGCCCGGCGCCGGGCATGCCAGCAACCTCACGCACCCCGAGCCCGTGAATGCGGCATTGGCGGCGTTTCTCACCCGCCTGTAAAACGCCAAGCGCCCGTGATGGCCGGTCGCGCCGTGGTCACGTTGCGTTCACCGACCGGTGCGCGGGCCGCAGCACCACAGTGATCTGCCCGTTGGTCTCGATAGTGGCGCGTTCCACCTCGTGTGCGTGCAGGCAGCCGCCCGCGCGCAGCGCGGCCTCCACGTCGTCCTGGGTTAGCAGCTCCTTGCGCATCAGCACCTTGTTCAGCTCACCCTGGTGGATCAGCACCTGGGCCTTGCCGTCCACCCAGCGCCCGATGCGCGGGAAGTGAAACGCCAGCCGCGCCAGCACCACATGCAGAAGGAGCAGCGTGCTGGCCGATATCAGCCCGCCCGTCAGCGAGTTGTCGCCGGCGTTCATCGAGTTCTGCACCGCGTTGGACAGGATCAGCAGCAGGATCAGATCAAACGGCTCGTACTGCCCCGTCTGCCGCTTGCCCGACAGGCGCATGAACACCAGCAGAAACAGATACACCACCACGCCGCGCAGCACAAACTCCCACCACGGCACGCTCATTTGCCACATTGCAAGGCTCCTTGTCGGATGCTCGGATGTGGGCAGTCTAGGCCCTCCGCGCGCACCCGGCTTGCGCTGCGTACCGCCATGCCTTGCCTGGCAGGCCGGTCACGGCCCGCACAGGCGCATTCGCCTGCGGTTTCCAGGCTGAGCGAAAATCTCGGGCACCCACAGCCGCCCCACCGAAAGAAGCACGCCATGCAACGCCGCCAATTCCACCAAGCCAGCCTCGCGGGGGCGCTGCTGTGCGCCACCGCGCAACACGCCTGGGCTCTGTCGCTGGGCGACCTCACCAACGCCGATGCGTCCAGCGGCCTCAAGGCCGCGCTCACCCAGGGCGCGCAGGCGGCGGTGTCGCTGCTGGGGCGCAACGACGGTTTTCTGGGCAACCCCAAGGTGCGCATCGGTCTGCCCGGCTACCTGGGCGATGCGGCCAAGGTGATGAAGTCGCTGGGCCAGGGCCGGCGCATCGATGAGCTGGTGGTGTCCATCAACCGCGCCGCCGAAGCAGCCGTGCCCATGGGCAAAGACCTGCTGGTGGGTGCGGTGCAGAAAATGACGGTGACCGACGCCAAGAACATCCTCACCGGTGGCGACAACTCGGTAACCACCTTCTTTGCCGACAAGACCCGCGAGCCCCTGGGTCAGCGCTTTTTGCCGGTGGTGAACCAGGCCACCGAGAAGGTCGGCCTCACGCAGAAGTACAACGCCTTTGCAGGCAAGGCCGCGAGTTTCGGGCTGCTGAAGGCCGAAGACGCCAACCTGGCGCAGTACGTGACCGGCAAGACGCTGGACGGCCTGTACTTCATGATTGGCGAGGAAGAGCGCCGCATCCGCCAGGACCCGGCCGCCGCAGGCAGCGCCATCGCGCGCAAGGTGTTTGGCGCCTTGCGTTGAAAGGGGCCGCTGCACATGCCCATGCCCCTGCCCGCTGATCCGTGCCCCTGCGGGCGCCTGGCGCCTGGGGGCCCGGGTGGCAGCAAGGGCAAAGGCGCCGCCCCCTTGGCGTATGCCCACTGCTGCGGCCGCTACCTGCCGGCACCCGGGGCCGATGCTGCCCCTGCACCGGATGCCGAAAGCCTCATGCGCTCGCGCTACACCGCCTTCGTCTCTGAGCGGGCCGACTACCTGCAGGCCACCTGGCACCCCGGCACGCGGCCCGCGGCCCTCGACTTCGAGCCCGGCGCCCGCTGGCTGGGGCTGCAAGTGCGCAGCCACCGCGCCACGGGTGAAGACCGGGCTGAGGTGGAGTTTGTCGCGCGCTACCGGGTGGGCGGGCGTGCGGTGCGCCTGCATGAGACCAGCCGCTTCGTGCGCGAGGATGGCCGCTGGCTGTACGTGGATGGCGACATCAGCCCCTGAATTTTTAATGAAAATGACCTCTAGCGCTTATTCAGTAAGCGCTAACAGCTATGAAATTTGAAGCAATCTTGTTTGATTGTGATGGCGTGCTGGTGGACAGCGAGCCCATCACCAACGGCGTGTTGCGCGACATGCTGGAGGAAGCCGGCTGGGCACTGACGCCGGAGGAGTGCATGCGCATCTTCATCGGCAAGATGGTGCGCAGCGAGGCCGCGCGCATCGAACACCACACCGGCCGCCCGCTCACCGATGCGTGGATGGCCGACTTCTACGCGCGCCGCAATGCCGCGCTACAGGCGCAGCTCACCACCATCGAACATATCCATGGCGCGGTCGAACGGGTGCATGCGCACCACGGCGGTCGCATTGCCTGCGCTTCGGGCGCAGACCGGTTCAAGGTCGAGCTGCAGCTGGCCAAGGTGGGCCTTGCGCCTTACTTTGCCGGGCGCGTTTTCAGCGGCCACGAAATGCCCGCCACCAAGCCTGCGCCCGATGTCTATCTGGCTGCCGCAGCCGCCCTGCAGGCCGCGCCCGCGCGCTGCGCAGTGGTGGAAGACACCGTCACCGGCGTCACCGCAGGCGTCGCGGCGGGCGCTACGGTGTACGCCTATGCCCCGCACGACAGCAGCGACGGCGCCCTGCGGGCTGCAGGTGCATCGCACGTCTTTCGCAGCATGGCCGAATTGCCTGCGTTGCTGGGTTGTTAGGCATGCGCTCGCGGTTGAACTCAGCGTTTCGGTAGTCGGGGCTGCTGTAGGCCAGCACCTGCATGCGTATGGGAAGTTTCAGCGACCGGCCGGGCTGGCACGCCTTTACGGTAAAGGCTTTCCAACCCACACCGGGCAGCGCGCCATCTCCAAGGGCCGGCCCGGACATCCTGAAAGGAACGACCATGAGCGATCGCAACGATGCAATGACCCACAACCCCCACCTGGAGCCCGAAACCAAGGCAGGCACCGGTGCCGTGCTGGGCGGTGCCGTGGGTGGCGTGGCAGGTGGCGCCACGGCCGGCGCACTGGCGGGCGGCGTAACGGGCCCTGTGGGCGCAGCCGTGGGTGCCGTGGTGGGTGTCGTGGCAGGTGCAGTGATGGGCCGCAGCGTCAAGGTGGACCCGGTAGCCGAAGACACCTACTGGCGCGAGAACTACACGTCGCGCCCCTACATCGCCCCCGACGCCACCTATGACGACTACCAGCCCGCCTACCGTTACGGCCTCGACGCGTACTCGCGCTACCCCAACCGCTCGTTCGACGATGTCGAGTCCGATCTGAGCCGCGACTGGGGCAACGCCCGCGGGCGTTCGTCGCTGGAATGGGAGCGCGCCAAGCACGCCTCGCGGGACGCCTGGCAACGCGTGAGCAATACCGTAGAGCGCGCCATTCCAGGCGACTCCGACCGTGACGGCCGTTAAGCGTTAGCCCACACGGCTTTCCTCCCACCAAGGGTGCTGCGTGCACCCTTTATTCATGCAGGCGGGCGCCGCCTTCTGGCGGCACCCTCGACAGGAGCACACCCATGCAAGAACAACCACATTCCTCCGATCCCCATCCCCTGAGCAACCTGGCATACGACTGGGTCACCCTGATCCAGAACAAGGCCCAGGCGCTGGTGGCCTATGACCAGTACATCAAGGACGCCGAAGCTGCGGGTGCCGCCGAGTGCGCGGCATTCTTCCGCAAGGTGCACGACGCCGACAAGGCCCATCTGGCCGAAGCCAAACAGCATCTGGTGGCCGTGCTGCAGGGCACGATGGGCGGCGGCACCACATCCTGATGGCCTGGTTTTGCGTGGGGTGCGGGCCGCTGGCCTTCACAGACCCGCCCGCAGCCGGGCCCCGCGAGATCCTCTTTGGCGCCGGGTCACTCGGCTGATCAGTCTCAGGGCCGCGTATCGGGCGCCGGGGTGGCAGGCACATCCTGCTCCTCGGCCGCCCGCAGTTGTGCCGCCATCGCCCGCTGGTAGCCGGGCCGCTGCTGCAGACGCTGCCAGTAGGCCTGCGTGGCCGGACCGAACTGCGCATCCAGCCCCAGGTGCTGCGCCAGCAGCAGCGCATACCCCACCGCCACGTCCGCCGCCGTAAACCGGCCTGCGCACAGGTATTCGCTGTGCGCCACGGCCGCCTCTACCGCCCGCAGCCGCGCCAGAAACCAGCGCGTGTAGTCCTCCAACACCTGCGGCTGCTGGCGCTCTGCGGGCTCAAAACGCCCATAGCGCAGCACCAGCGTCTGTGGAAAGGTCAGCGTCGCATCGCTCATGTGCAGCCAGTTCAGATAAGCGGCATACGCCGGGTGCGTGGGCGCCACATCCAGCCCCGCGTCGGGGTGCGTGGCGGCCAGGTACTGGCACATGGCTGCCGATTCGGTCATGCGGACATCGCCCTGCACCAGCAGGGGCACCGTGCCCAGCGGGTTCTCTTCCAGAAACCACCGGGCCTTGGCGCGCGGTGGGAAGGGGAGCATGTGGAGGGTGTAGGGGAGCTGCAGTTCCTCGAACATCCACAGGGGGCGGAAGGAGCGGGCGCTGATGCAGTGGTGGAGGTGGAGCATGGGGCGGTTGGCGTCGCTGGCTGGAATTGGATTTGCGCAGCTTAGCGTGCGTCGGTCTCACTGGAAGCAGATGCTTGCTTCATGGGGGTGCGCTCGACGCACGCGCATGCAACAGACGTCTCATCGTGTCTTGCGCCAGACGAATATCCAAGCTAGTCCAAAAATTCCCGCTGTTGAGGCAAGACCAGTCAAGCCCAGCACGGTTCGTTGTGCACCTGCGGGTATTGACCCGACGATAGTTGCACCTAGTTCGCATGCAAACTTGCGGGTGTTTGTCGGACACGCGACCTCTGCCGGGCCTGGGTTTATGAGAAGCGGTATTGACCCCGCAACCAGTGCTGCTGCCATTGCGAAGAGTAGTAGTACCCCAAGGACCCTGAAGAACGGCCGTATCTGAGGCTCTCTTGTGTCGAATCTGGGTGGAACCATAAGCGCCGATGAATTGATCGATAGTTGTACCTGTGCTTGTGTCTACCCACTGTATAGCGCAGAGCGTGACTGTATAGCGAGCTGGCTTCGGGCCCTACACCCTCACCCCCCTCCGAAACTCCGCCGGCGACTGCCCCGTCCACCCGCGAAACGCCCGGATAAAACTCTTCTCGTTCTCAAACCCCGCCGCCTCGGCCACCTGCTTGATGGGCCGTTGCGTGCGGTGCAGCAGCTCCACCGCGCGGGTGCGGCGCACCTCGTCTTTCAAGCCCTGCAGCGTGGCGCCTTCTTCCTTCAGTTGCCGGTGCAGCGTGCGCGGCGACACATGCAGCAGGGCGGCCAGGGATTCGGCGCTGTGCTGGGGCAGGGCGTGGGTCGGTTGCCCAGGCAGGGGCGCGCCCAGCAACTGGCGCACGCGCTGCACCAGCAGGCGGTCGCGGCGGTAGTGCAGCACCGTCAGGGGCAGGGCGTGCTGCAGCATCTGGCGCAGGGCCTGTTCGTCGCGGCGCAGGGGCAGGTGCAGGTAGCGGGCGTCAAAGTGCAGAGCCGTGCGCGGTGCGTGGAAGGTGACGGGGCCGCGGAACAGCACGGCGTACGCATCGGCATGCGGCGGCGCTTCAAAAGCGAACTCGGCAGCAATGAGGGGGATGCGCGAGTCCACCAGCCAGCACGCTAGGCCGTGGGCATTGCGCAGCACGGATACCAGGCAGAACTCGCGCAGCGCGCCCAGGTCGCGTGCCTCGGTGATGGCCAGGGTGGCGGCGTCACCCTGGGTGGTGAGGTGCAGCGCAATGTCGTCCGTCAGCAGGCCGTGGTGGCGGCACCAGCGGGCCAGGGCGACCTGCAGCGTGGGCGCGCTGATGCTGGCGCGCGCCAGCATGCCGTAGCTGCCCCAGGGCAGACGGCGGCTGAACCAGCCCAAGGCTTCGTCGTCCAGCTCTTGCATGGCGGCGTCGGAGATCTGCTCCATCTGCCAGGCGGTGATGCGGGCGCTGTCGTCGGGCAGCAGCTGCGGCGCAATCTGTGCCCGGGCCAGGGCGTGTTGGGGGCTCATGCCGCGCTGTTCGTACGCCAGAACAATCGCACGCACAAAGGCGATGGGCGTTGCGGCAGGGGCAGATGGAGTGGTTGGGAGACGATGGTCGGTAGGGTCGGTGGTCTTCACGCCGCAGAGTGTGCCAGCCGTGGCACGATTTGCAACCATTGTGTCCACCCGTCAGGGGTTCAGGCTTCTATGCTTACGGATCGCCCGCCCGCGTTGTCTTGTGGCGTGGGCCGGATGACACAGGAGACAACCCCGTGACGAGTACCGCCGCAACGAACTCCGCACCGCTGGTGGACAGCTACGCCCGTGGCGCCACCGGTGTTCCCCTGATCGAGCAGACCATCGGCGCCTTCTTTGCCGACATGGTGGCCCGCCAGCCCGAGCGCGAGGCGCTGGTAAGCCGCCACCAGGGGCTGCGCTACACCTACCGCAGCCTGCAGACCGAGGCGCACCGCCTGGCCAGCGCGCTGCTGGGGATGGGCCTGGTGCCCGGCGACCGCGTGGGCATCTGGTCGCACAACAACGCCGAATGGGTGCTGATGCAGCTGGCCACCGCGCAGGTGGGCCTGGTGCTGGTCAACATCAACCCGGCCTACCGCACGTCTGAAGTGGAATACGCGCTGAACAAGGTAGGCTGCAAGCTGCTGGTGACCATGGCGCGTTTCAAGACCAGCGACTACCTGGGCATGCTGCGCGAGCTGGCGCCCGAATGGGCGCACGGCACGCCGGGCGAGCTGGAGGCGCAGCAGCTGCCGCACCTGCACACCGTGGTCTGGATCGACGAGCCTGGCGTGGGTGGCGAAGAGCCGGGCCTGCTGCGCTTTTCCGACCTGATGGCGCGCGGCGATGTGGCCGACCCACGCCTGGCCCAGGTGGCGGCAACGCTCCGGGCCACCGACCCCATCAATATCCAGTTCACCAGCGGCACCACGGGCTTCCCCAAGGGCGCCACGCTCACGCACCGCAACATCCTGAACAACGGCTTCTTCATTGGCGAGTGCATGAAGCTCACGCCCGACGACCGCCTGTGCATCCCCGTGCCGCTGTACCACTGCTTTGGCATGGTGCTCGGCAACCTGGCGTGCCTCACGCATGGCTCTGCCATCGTGTACCCCAACGACGGGTTTGACCCGCTCACGGTGCTGCAGACGGTGCAGGACGAGCGCTGCACCGGCCTGCACGGCGTGCCCACCATGTTCATCGCCGAGCTGGGCCACCCGCGCTTTGCCGAGTTCGACCTGAGCACCCTGCGCACCGGCATCATGGCCGGCTCGCCTTGCCCCACCGAGGTCATGAAGCGCGTGGTGGAGCAGATGAACCTGCGCGACATCACCATTGCCTACGGCATGACCGAGACCAGCCCTGTGAGCTGCCAGAGCAGCACCGACACGCCGCTTATCAAGCGCGTATCCACGGTCGGCCAGGTGCAACCGCATCTGGAGATCAAGATCGTGGACCCGGACACAGGCTCAACAGTGCCCATAGGCCAGCGCGGCGAGTTCTGCACCAAGGGCTATTCGGTGATGCACGGCTACTGGGAAGACGCCGCCAAAACGCAAGAAGCCATCGACGCCGACGGCTGGATGCACACCGGCGACCTGGCCACCATGGATGCCGAGGGCTACGTCAACATCGTGGGCCGCATCAAGGACATGGTGATCCGTGGCGGTGAAAACATCTACCCGCGCGAGATTGAAGAATTCTTGTACCGCCACCCGCAGGTGCAGGATGTGCAGGTGGTGGGTGTGCCCGACCAGAAGTACGGCGAGGAACTCTGCGCCTGGATCATCGCCAAGCCCGGCACCCAGCCCACCGAAGACGACATCCGCGTCTTCTGCAAGGGCCAGATTGCCCACTACAAGGTGCCGCGCTACATCCGCTTTGTCGCCAGCTTTCCGATGACGGTGACGGGCAAGATCCAGAAGTTCAAGATCCGTGACGAGATGAAGGACCTTCTCGGCCTGGAAGAACAAAAGACAGCTTGAAGAGCAACACAGCATGACCATTCTCGACACCCAACTCAATGCCCGCTCGGCGGACTTTCTGGCCAACGCCGCCGCCATGCGCGGCCTGGTGGATGACCTGCGAGCCCAGCTTGACAAGGTCGCCCAAGGTGGCGGCGACGCGGCCCGCGCCAAGCACATCGCACGCGGCAAGCTGCTGCCGCGCGAGCGTGTGCAGATGCTGCTGGACCCCGGCACGCCCTTCCTCGAACTCGCGCCGCTGGCCGCGCTCAACATGTACAACAACGATGCGCCCAGCTCGGGGCTGATTGCCGGCATCGGCCGCGTGAGCGGCGTGGACTGCATGATCGTGTGCAACGACGCCACGGTGAAGGGCGGCACCTACTACCCGCTCACCGTCAAGAAGCACCTGCGCGCGCAGGAAGTGGCGCAGCAGAACCACCTGCCGTGCATCTACCTGGTGGACTCGGGCGGCGCCAACCTGCCCAACCAGGACGAGGTATTCCCCGACCGCGACCACTTTGGCCGCATCTTCTTCAACCAGGCCAACATGAGCGCCATGGGCATCTCGCAGATCGCCGTGGTGATGGGCAGCTGTACGGCGGGCGGCGCCTACGTACCGGCGATGAGCGATGAATCGATCATCGTGAAGAACCAGGGCACCATCTTTTTGGGCGGCCCGCCATTGGTGAAGGCTGCGACGGGCGAGGTCGTCACGGCCGAAGACCTGGGGGGCGGCGACGTGCACACGCGCCTGTCGGGCGTGGCCGACCACCTGGCGCAGAACGACATGCATGCGCTGCAACTGGCGCGCAATGCCATCCGCAATTTGAATAAAAACAAGGCCCCAGCGCCCGCCGATCAAGCGCCGATAGCTCCTAAATTTGCAGCAGAAGAGCTGTATGGCGTGATCCCCGTGGACACGCGCAAGCCCTTTGATGTGCGCGAGATCATTGCGCGCATCGTGGACGGTAGCGAGTTCGACGAGTTCAAGGCCCGCTACGGCACCACGCTGGTCACCGGCTTTGCGCGCATCGAAGGGATGATGGTCGGCATCATCGCCAACAACGGCATCCTGTTCAGCGAGTCGGCCTTGAAGGGCGCGCACTTCATCGAGCTGTGCTGCCAGCGCAAGATTCCGCTGGTGTTCCTGCAGAACATCACCGGCTTCATGGTGGGCCGCAAGTACGAAAACGAAGGCATTGCCCGCAACGGCGCCAAGATGGTCACGGCCGTGGCCACGGCCAGCGTGCCCAAGTTCACCATCATCATCGGCGGCAGCTTTGGCGCGGGCAACTATGGCATGTGCGGTCGTGCGTACTCACCCCGCTTCCTCTGGATGTGGCCCAACGCGCGCATCAGCGTGATGGGCGGCGACCAGGCCGCCGGGGTGCTGGCCACCGTCAAGCGCGACGGCATCGAGGCCAAGGGTGGGCAGTGGAGCATGGAGGAAGAAGAAGCCTTCAAGGCCCCCATCCGCCGCCAGTATGAGGACCAGGGCCACCCCTACTACGCCACCGCCCGCCTGTGGGACGACGGCGTGATCGACCCCGCCGACACGCGCCGTGTGCTGGCGCTGGGCCTGGCGGCCACGCGCAACGCGCCGATTGAAGACACCAAGTTCGGCCTGTTCCGCATGTGACCCCGCCGGGAGCCGCCATGGACGCTGTTGCCCACTTTACCCAGCTTGCGCGCTACAACGTGTGGGCCACGGCGCGCCTGCTCGATGTCGTGAAGGCGCTGCCGGAAGAGGACTACCGGCGCGATGTGGGTTTGTTCTTCCACAGCATCCACGGCACGCTCAACCACCTGCTGGTGGGCGAACACCATCTGTGGTTCGTGCGCTTTGCCGACGGCATTTCGCCCAAGGTGGCGCTGGACGCCGAGCTGGAGAGCGACCGTGCGCAGTTGGATGCCCGGCTGCGCGAAGGCGCGGCCCGCTGGGCACCGCTGATAGCCTCGTTCAAGCCGGACCGCTGGAGCGGCACGCTCGACTACACCACCATGCGCGGCACAGCGGCATCGCTGCCGTTTGCGGCCACGCTGGCGCACGTGTTCAACCACGGCACCCACCACCGGGGCCAGATCACCGCAGCATTGACCGCCCTGGGCCAGCCCAGCCCCGAGCTGGACCTTGTCTACTTCCTGCAAAACCCGTCCACGCCATGAGCCAGAACCTGTCCATCACCCAAACCGGCGCCGTGGCGCGCATCACGCTCACGCAGCCCGAGATCCGAAACGCATTCAGCGACGAAGTCATTGCCGAGATCACCGCCGCCTTCACCGATGTGGGCAGCCGCGCTGATGTGCGCGCCGTGGTGCTGGCGGCGGAAGGCCCCGCCTTCTGCGCAGGCGCCAACCTCAACTGGATGCGCCGCATGGCCGACTACACGCAGGGCGAGAACATCGCCGACGCGGGCAAGCTGGCCGAGATGCTGCGCGTGATTTATGAATGCCCCAAGCCCACGGTGGCACGGGTGCAGGGCGACGTGTACGCCGGCGGCATGGGCCTGGTGGCCGCGTGCGACATGGCCGTGGCCGTGGACACGGCAGGTTTTTGCCTCAGCGAAGTGAAGCTGGGCCTCATCCCCGCCACCATCAGTCCGTATGTGATCCGTGCCATGGGTGCGCGGGCCGCGCACCGCTATTTCCTCACTGCAGAGCGCTTTGGTGCGGCCGAAGCTTTGCGCGTCGGCTTTGTGCATGAGGTGGTGACTGCCGACCAGCTCGACGCCAAGGTCGATGAGTTGCTCAAGGCACTCACCAGCGCCAGCCCCAACGCCGTGCGTGCGTGCAAGAAGCTCGTCATCGACGTGGCCGAACGCGAGATCAACGCAGGCCTGATCGCCGCTACGGTGCAAGGCATCGCCGAAATCCGTGCCAGCGACGAGGGCAAGGAAGGCGTGCAGTCCTTCCTCAACAAGCGCAAACCCGCCTGGTTGGTATGAAATACCCCCTGAGTCGCTGCGCGCCTCGGTGCCGCCGCCGCAGGCAGCAGCCCTTCGAGGACGTCCAAGCCTGCGCGGGCAGGCTTGGAGCCGCGCCTCTCAGCCCCTCTCTCGCTTCGCGGGAGGGGGACGATGCCCTCGCTGCGGGGCGGCCCTTGCTTGGCATCCCTGGCATGGAGCCACGGCGGTCTCGCACGCCTGAGGCAGGGCTGGACGCGGCGGAGGATTGACGTGGACACGCTCTGGTTCAACATCGTGCAGTGGCTCCACACCGTGGGGCTGCATGTGGATGGCGGCACCGCACGCGCGGTGGGTGACGCAGCAGCCACGGCCACGGCGCAGCTCGACATGCCCAGCCTGCTGGCACTGGCCGCCGCGCTGGGCTGGGCCAGCGGGTTCCGGCTGTATGCGGTGGTGTTTCTGGTCGGGATGATGGGCGTGCTGGGATGGATGCCGCTGCCGCCCGGCCTGGCCATGCTGCAGCACCCTGTGGTGCTGATGGTCAGCGGCTTCATGCTGCTGGTGGAGTTTTTCGCCGACAAGGTGCCCTGGCTGGACAGCGCCTGGGATGCGGTGCACGCCTTCATCCGCGTGCCCGCAGGTGCCGCGCTGGCGTACGGCGTGTTTGGCGCCGACAACGCCACCATGGCGGTGGTGGCCGGGCTGCTGGGGGGCTCCCTCTCGGCCACGGCACTGGCCACCAAGATGACCACGCGGGCGGCCGTGAACACCTCGCCCGAGCCGTTTTCCAACTGGGGCCTGTCGTTCTTTGAAGACGGCCTGGTGGTGGCCGTGGTGTGGCTGGCCACGCAGTACCCGGTGGCGTTCGGCATCGCGCTGGTGGTGATGGTGATCGTGTCGGTGCTGCTGCTGGTGGTGCTGTTCAGGTTTCTGCGCGCCGTGGTGCGGCGCTTGTCTTCATTCTTTTCTGGTTCTGCCAAGGTGGCTTAAAAATGTTCAACAAGATACTCATCGCAAATCGTGGCGAAAACAGCCGCGCAGCGGATGTTTCTGCAAATTGCTTGGCACGCACAGCGTGCGCAGGCGATCTCGCCGCGGGAGGGCGCCATGTTTAAAAAAATCCTGATTGCGAATCGCGGCGAGATCGCCTGCCGAGTGGCCGCCACGGCCAAGCGCCTGGGCGTGAAGACCGTCGCCGTTTACTCCGACGCCGATGCCAACGCCAAACACGTGGCCGTCTGCGACGAGGCGGTGCACATCGGCGGCAGCGCGCCCAAGGACAGCTACCTGCGCTGGGAACGCATCATCGAGGCCGCCAAGGCCACGGGTGCGCAGGCCATCCACCCTGGCTACGGTTTCCTGAGCGAGAACGAAGACTTCGCCAAGGCCTGTGCCGACGCAGGCCTGGTCTTCATCGGCCCCCCCGCCAGCGCCATCAATGCCATGGGCCTCAAGGCCGAGTCCAAGCGCTTGATGGAGCAGGCACAGGTGCCCCTGGTGCCGGGCTACCACGGTGCCGACCAGGACCCCGCGCTGTTGCAGCGCGAGGCCGACCGCATCGGTTACCCCGTGCTCATCAAGGCCAGCGCGGGCGGCGGTGGCAAGGGCATGCGCGCGGTGGACAAGGCCGAGGATTTTGCGGCGGCGCTCGACTCCTGCAAGCGCGAGGCCATCAACAGCTTTGGCGACGACGCGGTGCTGGTGGAGAAATACGTGCAGCGCCCTCGCCACATCGAGATTCAGGTGTTTGGCGATACGCACGGCAACTGCGTGTACCTGTTCGAGCGCGATTGCTCGGTGCAACGCCGCCACCAGAAGGTGCTGGAAGAAGCCCCCGCCCCCGGCATGACGCCCGAGCTGCGCGCCCGCATGGGCGAGGCCGCAGTGGCCGCTGCGCGGGCCGTGAACTACGTGGGCGCAGGCACGGTGGAGTTCATCGTCGAGCAGCCCGGCGGCTATGACGCACCCGAGCAGATGAAGTTCTACTTCATGGAAATGAACACCCGCCTGCAGGTGGAGCACCCCGTGACCGAGGCCATCACCGGCCTCGACCTGGTGGAGTGGCAGCTGCGTGTGGCCTCTGGCGAGCCCCTGCCACTGAAGCAGGAAGACCTGCGCATCCACGGCCACGCCATCGAGGCGCGGATTTGCGCCGAGAACCCCGACAACAACTTCCTGCCTGCCACCGGCGCGCTCAACGTGTATGCGCTGCCCGAGTGTGTGACGTTTGAACGCGGCGCGGTGCGCGTGGATTCCGGCGTGCGCCAGGGCGATGCGATCAGCCCGTTCTACGACTCCATGGTGGCCAAGCTCATCGTGCACGGCGACACGCGTGCGCAAGCCCTGGCCCGGCTCGATGAGGCGCTGGCGCAGACCCACATCGTGGGGCTGGCAACCAACGTGCAGTTCTTGCGCCGCGTGGCCCGCACCGATTCGTTTGCCCAGGCCAAGCTCGACACCGCGCTCATCCCGCGCGAGCAGGCGGTGCTGTTCCACCAGGAGCCCGTGGGCCTGGCCCTGGCGGCTGCTGCCGCCGTGGCGCAAACGCTGCTGCACGAGCGCGCCAGCGAGGGCGTGGACCCGTTCAGCCGCCGCGATGGTTTCCACACACATGGCGTGGTGCAGCGCCGCTTCGAGTTTGAATTTGGCGACGAACATGCCAAGGCGCTGCTGACCTACGAGCGCAGCGGCAGCCTGCACCTGCAAGTGGGCGAGGGCGATACTGCCGTGGCCGGGCCCCTGGTGTTCAGCACCTTGGCGCAGGGCATCGAGCTGCAGTTCGCGGGCCAGCGCACCCGCGTCGCCGTGTATGCCCAAGGCGAGGTGGACCATGTCTTCACCCCGCTGGGCGCCACACAGATCACGTCCATCGACCTGCTGGCCCACTCGGGCGAAGCCGCGGCCGAAGGCGGGCGCCTGACCGCCCCCATGCCGGGCAAGGTGGTGTCGTTTGCCGTGAAGGCGGGCGATGCCGTGACCAAGGGCCAGGCCCTGGCCGTGATGGAAGCCATGAAGATGGAACACACCATTGCCGCCCCGGCCGATGGCGTAGTGCAGGAACTGCTCTACGCGCCCGGCGACCAGGTGACCGAAGGGGCCGAGTTGCTCAAGCTTTCCGCTGCGTGAAAGCATGCAGCGGCGGGGCGCTGTACGCTCGGCGGCCATGAAAATCACTTTTTGCTGTACCGACACCAAGGCCGAGCCCTGGCTGCAGGGACTGGCGGCCGCTTTGCCCGACGCCGAGATTTCCGTGTGGCAGCCGGGCGCGCCACAGGCCGACTACGCCGTGGTCTGGGCCCCGCCCCAGCAGTTCATGGACGAGCAGGCGGGCCTCAAGGCCCTGTTCAACATCGGTGCGGGCGTGGACGCACTGCTCAAGCTGCGCCTGCCGCCGCAGGCGCTGGTGGTGCGCCTGGATGACGCGGGCATGGCGGTGCAGATGGCCGAATATGTGTGCCACGCGGTCATCCGCCACTTTCGCGAATTCGATGGCTACGAGGCCGACATGGCGGCCGGGCGCTGGGGCTACCGCAAGCCCCGCCTGCGCAGCGATTACCCCATCGGCGTGATGGGCCTGGGCGTGCTGGGCGAACGTGTGGCCAAGGCGCTGGCGCAGTTTGACTTTCCCGTCAACGGCTGGAGCCGCAGCCCGAAGGCCATCGAGGGTGTGCGCGCCTTCACCGGTGTGGAGCAATTCAACGACTTTCTGGCGGCCAGCCGGGTGCTGGTCAACCTGCTGCCACTCACGCCCGACACGGCCAACGTGATCAACAAGGACTCCCTCGCGCGACTTCAGCCGGGCGCCTATGTGATCAACGTGGCACGCGGCGCGCACCTGGTGGACGAGCATTTGCTGGCCGCCATCGACAGCGGTCATGTGGCCGGTGCCACGCTCGATGTGTTCCGCACCGAGCCGCTGCCCGCTGGCCATGCCTTCTGGAACCACCCGCGCATCACCATCACCCCGCACACCTCGGCGCGCACGCTGCGCGACGAAAGCATTGCCCAGATCGCGCGCAAGATCGCCGCGCTGCAGCGGGGCGAGGCGGTTGCGGGCGTGGTGGACGCTGGGCGCGGCTACTGAAGGCGCAGCGCCCCCAGGCTGCACGGACAATCGCAGGCATATGACCGCCACCACCATCAGCACTTCGACCGTTCGGCGTTTCTTTGGCCTTCTCGGCTGGATTCTTCTGGTCCCCAGCGCGCTGACGGCGCTGGGCGCTGCGTGGATGCTGTCCTCGGGCCTGGGCATGCTGGGTGGCACGCACACGGCCACGGGGCGTGTGGTCGCGCACCAGGAGGTGAGAACGGGCTCGCAAGGCCGCCGCAGCCTTGCCCGGCAAAGCATCGTTGAATTTGCCACCAGCGATGGGCGCACGCACCGTTTTACCGACGGCGTGGGGCGGCAGGGCCAGGCGGTGCACGACATCGGCGAGACCGTCACCGTGCGCTACGACGCCAAGGATCCGTCTCGCGCCGAGATCGGCAGTTCCACCACCTTTAAAGTGCTGGGCGGCGGCGTGCTGCTGCTGTTCAGCGGCGTTGGCGTCCTGGTGGGCTGGCTGCTGTTGCGCTTGCGAAGCAAGGCCGGCGCCGTTGCGGCCCATGCCACCTCCGATTGACAGGGCGCATTGCCCAGCCTCATCTTTTGACGAAAGCAGTCCCATGACCAGCAGCATTCCTTCCCGCGTACACCTCATCGACGTCGGCCCCCGCGACGGTCTGCAGAATGAAAAGACCCCGGTGCCCGCCGCCGTCAAGGTCGAGCTGGTGCACCGCCTGCAGCAGGCGGGGCTCAAAGAGATCGAGGTCACCAGTTACGTGAGCCCGAAGTGGGTGCCGCAGATGGCCGACAACCATGAGGTGATGGCGGGCATTGCGCGCCAGAGCGGCGTGGCCTACTCGGTGCTCACGCCCAACCTCAAGGGTTTTGAAGCGGCCGTGCTCGACAAGCCCGACGAAATCGTGGTGTTCGGCTCGGCCAGCGAGGCCTTCAGCCAGCGCAACATCAACTGCAGCATTGCCGAGAGCATCGAGCGCTTCGCGCCTGTGGTGCAAGCCGCGCTGGCCGCAGGCATCCGCGTGCGCGGGGCCATGAGCTGCACGGTGGGCTGCCCGTACGAAGGCGAGATCGCGCCCGAGCGCGTGGCCTACCTGGCCAGCCTGCTCAAGGGCATTGGCGTGCAGCGCGTGGATGTGGCCGACACGATTGGCGTGGGCACGCCGCGCAAGGTGCAGAAGGCGCTGGAGGCCACGCTGCAGCACTTTGGTATCGACGATGTGTCGGGCCACTTCCACGACACCTATGGCCAGGCGCTTTCGAACACGCTGGCGGCGCTGGAGCTGGGGGTGTGGAACTACCAGTCGTCCGTGGCCGGGCTGGGCGGCTGCCCGTACGCCAAGGGCGCGACGGGTAACGTGGCCACCGAAGACGTGGTGTACATGCTGCAGGGCATGGGCATCGACACGGGCATCGACCTTGATAAGCTCATCGATGCGGGCGCGTACATCAGCGATTTCCTCGGCCGCAAACCCCATTCCCGGGCAGCCAATGCGCTGCTCACAAAGCGCGCCGGGTGAACCCGTCCGGCGCAGGAGAAAACACCGTGTGTGGAGCTGAACTGAAACCCCTGCCCGAAGGCGTGCAACGCGTGGCCGCGGCGCTGGAATCGCTGGGCCACCCGCACCGCCCGCAGATGCTGGACGACGCCGCGCGCACTGCCCAGCAGGCGGCCGATGCGCTGGGCATTGCCGTGGGGCAGATCGCCAAGAGCATCATCTTTCGCCGCAAGGCCGACGATGTGGCCGTGCTGGTGGTCACCTCGGGCGACCGGCGGGTGGACGAGAAGAAGGTCGAGGCCCATGTGGGCAGCAAGATCGGCCGCGCCGATGCCGAGTTTGTGAAAAGCCGCACGGGCTTTTCCATTGGCGGCGTGGCGCCCCTGGCGCATGCCACGCCGCCCGTCACGCTGATCGACCAGGACCTGCTGCGCTTTGACGTGGTGTGGGCGGCCGCAGGGCACCCCCACGGCGTGTTTGCACTGCACCCCAGCGATCTGCAGCGGCTCACGGGCGCACCTGTGGTGGATGTGGTGCAGGTGCCTGCGAACGGGCCAGCGGCATGAATGCTATTGATTTGCTAGCTGCTCGCGCTTTACAGATAAGCGCTGAGGGCCATTTTGATGCTGAAAGCGACCTGGCGGTACCCTCGCCGTGCATCTCGGTGTGCCGCATGTCGCCCGACCGCAGCCACTGCGAAGGCTGCTTCCGGTCGCTGGACGAGATCCGCATCTGGTCCGGTGCCGACGCCCACCAGCGCCGCGGCATCTGGCAGCAGCTGCTGAACCGGGCGGGCATCGCCTTGCCGATGGAGAAGGACCCTTCATGAAACACATCACGTTCTATCTCGATTTTGTCTCGCCCTATGCGTGGCTGGCGTTCGAGCGGCTTCCCGAGGTGCTGGAGGGCCTGAGCTACAGCGTGGCCTACCAGCCCGTGCTGCTGGGGGCTTTGCTGCAGCAGCATGGCAACCCGGGCCCGGCGGGCATTGCGCCGAAACGCGACTGGACCTACCGCCACGTCACCTGGCTGGGCCATGCGCAAGGCACGCCGCTGCAGATGCCCGCGCGCCACCCGTTCAACCCGCTGCCCTTGTTGCGCCAGGCCCTGGCCTGCAGCGACGACGGTTCCATCAACCGGTTTGTGGCGGGCACGGTGCTGCGCCATGTCTGGCAGGGTGGGCACGACGCGCTCGACGCCCAGCGGCTGGCCGAGCTTGCCACGGAGCTGGCCGAGCAGATCCGGCCCGGGCAAGACGCGAACAGCGACGCGCCCAAGGCCCTGTTGCGGGCCAACACCGAAGCCGCGCAGGCCGGCGGCGTGTTTGGCGTGCCCGCTTTTGCGGTGGACGGCAAATTGTTCTGGGGGCTCGACGGCCTGCCCATGCTGCGCGCGTACCTGGAGCGTGACGCCTGGTTTGCCGGCAGCGACTGGGACAGCGCGCCGCGCGTGCCCTCCGGGCTTGCGCCCAAGGCGGGCTGACGCGCCACCTGCTGCCGTCTTCGGGCGGCGTGGTGCGCAAGCCGCACCGCCGGGCTTTGGCTGTGTCGTCTGCGGTCGCGGTGTGCCGCTGTCAGAACAGGGTCAGTGAGCGCTCCAAGAATGGGCGGACGTCGGTGTGCACCACCGGGCCCCGTGCCCGGTGAGGTGGCTCCGATCACAACAACAGATCGCCCCTTTCCGGAGACAAACCGCCATGGCCGACGCCGCCTCCGCCCGCGCCATGACGCGGGAGGAAAGAAAAGTCGTCTTCGCGTCGTCGCTCGGCACCGTGTTCGAGTGGTATGACTTCTACCTGTATGGCGCGCTGGCGGCCATCATTGCGCGGCAGTTCTTCAGCCCGCTCGATGCGGGCTCGGCGTTCATCTTTGCGTTGCTGGCGTTTGCTGCGGGCTTTATCGTGCGGCCTTTCGGGGCGCTGCTGTTCGGGTGGCTGGGCGACATCATCGGGCGCAAGTACACCTTCCTGGTCACCATGCTCATCATGGGGCTGTCCACGTTCATCGTGGGCATCCTTCCGACCTACGACAGCATCGGCGTGGCCGCGCCCGTCATCCTGATCGGCCTGCGGCTGCTGCAGGGCCTGGCGATGGGCGGGGAGTACACGGGCGCTGCGATCTATGTGGCCGAGCATGCGCCGCACGGACGGCGCGGTGCCTACACCGCGTGGATCCAGACCACGGCCACGCTGGGGCTGCTGATGTCGTTGCTGGTGATTCTGGGCACCCGCACGCTGGTGGGCGAAGGCGCTTTCGCGCAGTGGGGCTGGCGCATACCGTTTCTGGTGTCGATCGTGCTGCTGGGCGTGTCGGTGTGGATACGGCTGTCGCTGGACGAGTCGCCCGCCTTCCGGCGCATGAAGGCGCAGGGGCGCACCTCGGTGGCGCCGGTGTCGGAATCGTTTGGCCGCTGGGCGAACCTGCGGGTGGCGCTGCTGGCGCTGGTGGGGCTGACGGCGGGGCAGGCAGTGGTCTGGTACACCGGGCAGTTCTATGCGCTGTTCTTTCTGACACAGCAACTGCAGGTCGATGCCACCACGGCGCAGCTCATGGTGGCTGCGGCACTCGTCATCGGCATGCCGTTCTTCATCGTTTTTGGCGCGCTGTCCGACCGGTGGGGGCGCAAACCCATCATCATGCTGGGCTGCGTGCTGGCGGCGGCCACCTATTTTCCGGCGTTCAAGGCGCTGGCCTGGGCGGCCAATCCTGCACTGGTTGATGCGCAGGCCCGCAGCAGTGTGGTGGTGGTGGCAGACCCGCAGGGCTGCTCGTTCCAGTTCAACCCCACCGGCGCATCGCGGTTCACCACCCCTTGCGACATGGCCAAGCGCATCCTCGCCAGCTACTCGGTGAGCTACCAGACTGACCCCACCGGCCAGCCCGGGCAGGCCGTGGTCCGCATCGGCGCCACTGACATCCCCGTGCCACCTGCGCAAGGCCTGGCGCCCGACGAGGCCCGGCGCGCGGCCGCCAGCTTCCGCCAGGCGGTAGACCGCGCGCTGGCCCTGCACGGATACCCCACGCAGGCCGACCCGGAGCGCATCCACGCGCCGCTGGTGGTGGCCATCCTCAGCTACCTCATGGTGCTGGTGGCCATGGTCTATGGCCCCCTGGCCGCCATGCTGGTGGAAATGTTTCCAACCCGCATCCGCTACACCTCGATGAGCCTGCCCTACCACCTGGGCAACGGCTGGTTTGGCGGCCTGCTGCCCCCGATGTCGTTCGCCATTGCGGCGCAGACGGGCGACATCTACAGCGGTCTGTGGTACCCGGTCGTCATCGCCGGGCTGACGGCGCTGTGTGGAACCTTGCTGCTGCGCGAAACGCGGAACGTGGACATCCACGCGTCCGACCGGCCCCACGGCCCACACAGGTCGGGCAGGTAACAACCCTGTCGCGCGCACCCTGCGGGGCTGCAACAATGGGCGCTGCCAAAGCTTGCACGGACCCTTGCCATGACACCGTCCCCTGACCTCCGCCCCCGCATGCAGACCCTGCTGGCCGGCCATCGCATCTGGGGCCAGCTGGACACGGGCGCGCTGCAGTCCCTGGCGGCGCAGTGGCGCGTCGAGCCCATGCGGCAGGGCGAGCGCCTGCTGTCCCAGGGGCGCCTGCACAGCCGGCTGGGCCTGGTGGTGGAGGGCGGGGTGGATTTGTCCGACCCCGACCTGGACATCCTCGTGCACCTGCACCCGTCCGACATGTTCGGCTTTGGGGCCACACCCTCGCAGCACCTGAACACCCTGCAGGCCACCGTGGCGGCCGATGGCGTCGTGGCCTGGCTGGACACGGCGGCCGTGGTGGCGGTGTGCCGCGACCACGCCGCGCTGACGTACCACTTTCCGTCGCTGCCCGCCCCGGCATCGCTCGTCACGACCGAACGCGATTCCCAGGGCGTGCTGACGCTGCTGAACTCTCCCGTGCGCACGCTGATCAAGCGCGACCCCATCGCGTTGCCGCCGCACACCAGCATCCGCGCGGGGGCGCAGCAGATGCGTGAGCTGCGGGTGTCGTCGGTGCTGCTGGTGGAGCAGGGCCATCTGTTCGGGCTGGTGACCGACCGGGATCTGCGCAACCGCGTGGTGGCCCAGGGCCTCGACATCGACCGCCCGATGTCCGACATTGCCACGCTGGCCCCCATGACGCTGCAGGCGCAGAGCCCGGCGTTTGACGCCCTGCTGCTGATGGCCCGCCACAACGTGCACCATGTGCCGGTGATGGACGGCGACAGGGTCATCGGCATGATCACCGCCACCGACCTGACCGAGCAGCACAGCTCCTCGGCCGTCTACCTGGCCGGCGATGTGTACAAGCAGACGGCGCTGGACGGGCTGGTGCGCGCCAGCGCCAAGGTCAAGCTCTTGCAGCAGCACCTGGCGGCGGCCGACGCCAGCGCCTACAGCACCGGGCACATCGTCACCACCATCACCGACGCGCTTACCGTGCGGCTCATCCAGCTGGCCGAGGCGCAGCTGGGCCCGCCCCCGGTGGACTACGTGTGGGTGGCCGCCGGTTCGCAGGCGCGCAGCGAGCAGACGGCCAAGTCCGACCAGGACAACTGCCTGGTGCTGGACGACCGCTATGACGAGGCGCTGCACGGCGAGTACTTTGGCGCCCTGTCACGCCTGGTGTGCGACGGGCTCGCCGCCTGCGGCTACATCCACTGCCCCGGCGGCATCATGGCCATGACCGACAAGTGGCGCCAGCCCCACAGCCGCTGGGCCGCGTACTTCCGCCAGTGGGTGGACAAGCCCGAGCCCATGGCGCTGATGCTGACCTGCGTGTTTTTCGATCTGCGTGCCATCCATGGCAAGGCCGAGCTGCTTGAATCCCTGCGCACCCAGGTGCTGCAGCGCACGCGCGGCAACAGCCTGTTTCTGGCGCACATGGTGGGCAATGCACTCAAGCACCGGCCGCCGCTCGGGCTGTTTGGCTCCATCGCCCGCATCCGCGGTGGCGAGAACGCAGGCACCATCGACCTCAAGCACAGCGGCATCGTGCCCATCGTCGATCTGGCACGGGTGTACGCGCTGGCCGGTGGCATTGCTGCGGTCAACACACACGACCGGCTGGAGGTGGCATCGATGGCCGGCGAGGTCAGTGCCCAAAGCGCGCGCGACCTGCGTGATGCGCTGGAATTCCTCTCCAAGCTGCGCATCGCGCACCAGGCGCGGCAGATGGGGCGGGGGGAGGCGCCGGACAACTTCTTGGCGCTCGAAGAGCTGTCCAACTTCGAGCGCAGCCACCTCAAGGAAGCGTTCTCGGTGGTGCAGACGCTGCAGGGCGTGCTGGGGCAGCGGTACCAGACGGGGCGTTACTGAGACAAGCGCCACGCGGCGCGCAACCTCCTGGCCTTCGCGCCACCAACATCCGTTCGGACTGAGCTGTCCAGGCCGGGGCGTGCTGGTTTGAGAGGTGTGCTGGGGTTGAGGGCGGAGGCCGGGAGTCGCCCGGCGTGCGAGTAACTTTCTTTTGGGTCGCCAAAAGAAAGTCACCAAAGAAAAGGCGACCCCCAGTCTGCGACCCCCACGCGGTGCGTGGGGGCAAACCTGCGACGGGGCGGGTGCGGGGTGCGCCGTGGAACTCGCTTTGCTGCTGCGCATCGCCGCTCGGACAACCACGGCGAGTCAGAGCACGAGGCATGGGCGCTCCGACGCCCATGCTCACCCCGCAACCGCCCCGCCGCAGGCGCAGCCAGCAGGGGTGGGGAGCCAAACAGCCGAGCAGCCGCACGGGCCTTTGCTTCGCTGCGCTGCGCAGGCTGGGCCGAGCGCAGCGCAGCGAAGCAATGGCCCGTGTGGATGTCCGCACCCCGGGTTCCCTTCAGGATGCGCCGAGGAGCGCAGCGGCCAGCGGATCAGGGCTCGCGATTGTTTGAGCGCAACGCAGTGGAGCGAGTTGGAGCGAGACCCCGCTGGACGCGAGCACCGCAGGTTGCCCGCAGCGAAGCGAAGGGACGCAGCGTGTAGGGTCGCCTTCTCTTTGGTGACTTTCTCTTGGCGACGCAAGAGAAAGTTACTGCGCCGCCGGGCGCACACCCCGGCCTCCGCGCTTAAAACAGGCACGCCATCAAACCAGCGCACAAGCCCTTGCTTCGACAGCTCAGCCCGAACTGGGGGGGGTTTGAAGCTATGAAAATAATAGCTATAAGCGCTCTGTCAATAAGCGCCAGAGCCCAAAAAAACCAAAAACTGGGCCGCCACATCCTGAACCACAGCACCATCGCCCCACCTCAATACTTCAGCCGCGCGTAATACGTCTTTTGCGCCGCCTCGCGCGCCTGGCGCAGGGTGTGGATGCCCTGCTCCTGCAACAGCGGAATCAGCCGCAGCCAGATCTCGGCCGTCACCAGCGCATCGCCCAGTGCGGTGTGCCGGCCGAGCACGGTGATGTTGAAGCGCTCGGCAATGGCTTCGAGCCGGTGCGACTCCTGGTGCGGGTGCACCACCGCCGACAGCAGCAAGGTGTCCAGTACCGGCTGATGGAAGGCGATGCCCGTGGCCGCTTCCTGGAGCTGCAGGAAGCGCATGTCGAACGCCGCGTTGTGCGCCACCAGCACCGTGTCCTGCGCGTAGGCATGGAACACGGGCAGCACGTCGGCAATGCGGGGTTTGCCCGCCACCATGTCCTGCGAAATGCCGTGGATCGGGATCGATGCCTGCGGGATGGGCCGGCCAGGGTCCACCAGCTGTTCGAAGGTTTCCTGGCGCAGCAGCTTGCCGTTGACGATGCGGGCAGCCCCCAGCTGGATGATGGCGTCGCCTCCGGCGGGGTTCAGCCCCGTGGTCTCCGTGTCGAACACGGTGTAGGCCAGTTCGGCCAGCGGCCGGTCGTCGAGTGCGCTGCCCTGCTCGTCCATTTGGAACAGGTCAAAGTCGTAGTACTCGGGGCGGCTGTAGCCGCTGCTGTCGCCCACGGCGATCTCCACCGGGCCCTGCACGCTGGCCAGTGGCAGCAAAAAGCGGAAGAACGCCTGGTGGCGCACGCGATCGCGTTCAAACCACATCTCGCCGCCGTGGCGTTCGACCACATCGCGCACCGAAAGGGGCGTGCGCTCGGCCCCGAAGCGCATGCCATCCATCTCCCAGCTCATCACGGTTTCGTTGCTCATGGCCTGGCCGGCCCAGACCAGGTCGAGCTGGGCATGGGCGCCCACGGGCTGCAGGCGCAGCTGCAGGAAGCGCACCTCGAATTCGTCAACCAGGCGGTGGGCCAGGTAGCTCAGCGCCTGCAGCAGGGTGTAGCTGTCCACCTTGAGCCAGAGGCTGGTGTCCACCTCGTCCAGGGTGACGGGGCGCTCGCACACGGACGTGATCTGCCGCTGCGCAGCGTTGGCCAGATCTGCGCCCAGCATGTTTTCGAGCGGCCAGCGGGTTTTGAGCCGCTGGGTGGCACGCTGCGCCAGGTCGTTGACGCGCCGCCCCATGGCACCCACCTCGTCGCGCACCACGGCGAGGAATTTTTCGCGCATGGCGGGTTCCAGGTCGGCGTAGCCCAGCATGTCCACGGCGGCCTGGATGTTGGCCAGCGATGCGCGGCTGCCTTCGGTCAGTCCATGCAGCAGCTGGTCCCGCTCGGACTCTTCCTCCACGCTCTGGGTGACGTTTTCAAGCATCAGCACAAAGCCGCTGATTTGCACCCCTGCCGCAGCGCCAGCCCCGGGGGCGTCCGCAGCTTCCTGGGCCATGCGCACAGGCGCCACCTGCACGCGCAGCAGCTGCCCGCCTTGCGCCGTGGTCACAAACTGGGCCGACGGGCTGGCCGCCCCGCGGGCCATGGCCTGGTGGATGCGTTCCAGCGCATGGGCAAACACCTGCCGGTCGAACACGGCATACACCGAGCGCCCGATGCCGATCAGCTCGGCCCCTGCGGCTGCGGGGCCGCTGTGCCCCTGGGTGAGCGTGCGAAACAGCTGGCGCGCGCGCTGGTTGTACAGCAGGATGCGGCCGTCGCGGTTGCACACCACCACGCTCTGGTTCAGCTCGGCCATCAGCGCGGCCAGGCGGTTTTTCTCCTGCTGCACGTTGTGGCTGGCACGGGCCACCTGCGCGTCCATGTCCGCGCGCAGGCCGTCGCGCTGCGCGGCCAGTTCGTTCACGGCAGCGGCGAGGTTCTGCATTTCTGTGGTGCCGCGGGGCTTGAGCCGCTGCGGTGTGGCGGCCGTCAGCACGACGCGTGTCTCTTCCAGCAACCGGGCGGGTGCGCCCACGTAGCGCCGGTACAGCATGTGCAGCGCACCGCCCACCACGGCCAGGCCTGCCAGCCATCCCAGCGCCACCAGGGCCATGCGCGGGGCCAGTACATCGCCCACCGCGTCGCGTTCGCCGGGCTCCAGGGTGGACCACACCACAATGCCCATCAGCAACAGCCAGGCTGCCATGACCAGCCCGGCAAGGGCCACCGCCAGCAGCAGGCGCGGGTCGACCTTTTTCATGCCGCGCCTTCGGAGGGGCGCCCCAGCAGGTCGGCCACTTTTTGCACCAGCTCGCGGGTGGAGAAGGGTTTGGTCATGTAGGCATTGGCGCCCAGCGCCAGGCCCTTGGCGACATCCGTTTCCCGGCCTTTGGCGGTGAGCATGAGGATCTTGGTCGCCTGCAGTGCGGTGTCGGCGCGCACCGCCTGGCACACCTCGAAGCCCGTCTTGTGCGGCATCATCACGTCCAGCAGCACCAGGTCGGGGCGTTCACGGGCGATGCTCTCCAGGGCCTCATTGCCATCACGGGCAATCACTACAGCGTAGCCTTCGCGCTGCAGCAGGTATTCGAGCGAGATCACGATGTTGGGCTCGTCGTCGGCGATCAGGATCTTGGCGGTCATGGCAGTGCAGAGGTGTTGTCAGAGTGGGGGCGCAGCGGCAGCCAGAAGCGAAAGCATGCGCCGGTTGCAGGGGGCGGCGGCGGTGGCTCCAGCCACAGGCGCCCGCCGAAATGTTCAATGATGTGGCGGCTGATGGGCAGGCCCAGGCCAGTGCCCTGGGGGCGTTGCCCGGCGTCGCTGGCCTGGTGAAAGCGGTCGAACACCAGCTGCGCCTGGGCCGGGTCTACGCCCGGCCCGTTGTCCTGCACCGAGACGGTGATGCCGTCGTTGTCAGACTGTACGTCCACCACCACCTGGCCGCCGGTCTGCGGCACGAACTTGGCGGCGTTGGACAGCAGGTTGAGCAGCACCTGCATCAGCCGGTCGGGGTCGGCCTGCAGCACGGGCAGGCTGGCGGGCATGCGCACAGACACCTTGGCTGCGCGTTCGCGGAACACCTCGGCGGTGGTCGCCACGGCCTGTTCGACCAGTGCGCGCAGGTCGACAGCCGCCACGTGCCAGTCGGCATGGCCGGCTTCGATCTTGGCCATGTCCAGCACCTGGTTCACGAGGCGCGTCAGGCGCTCGGTCTCGGCCACGATGATGCCGATGAACTGCTGGCGCTGGGCTGCAGGCATGTCCGCGTTGTCCCGCATCAGCTCGGCCAGCGCGCGGATGGAGGTAAGGGGTGTGCGCAGCTCGTGCGTGACCGACGACATGAAGTCGTCCTTCAGGCGGTCCAGGCTTTGCAGCTGGTTGTTGGCCTCGCGCAGTTCGGCGGTGGCCTGCTCCAGTGACCGCGACTTGTCTTCCAGCGCCCGCGAATACGCGCGTATCTGCGAGGTTTCATCGAGGATGCGCAGCACATCGTCGGGGCTGAGGGTTTCTTCGTCGGCCACCGACGCCACCAGCACCCGGGCCGATGCACTGCCCACGGCCCCGGCCAGCTGCGTTTCCACAAACTGCACAAATCGTGCGTCGGGCCGGATGGCGTCGGCCTGCCGCAACCCCATTTGCCGGGCGTACTGGGCAAACAGCGCCTCTGCCTTGGCAGCGCCCAGAAAGCGTTCGCACAGCTGCAGCAGGTCGGCCGTGCGGGCCCGCCCGCGCCAGAACACCGGGCTGGAGATCGCCGTGCGCTCGAAAACATCCACAAACAGCAGCGCTTGGCTGGCTTCGCGGCCCGACGGCGCGCGCCACAGCGAGACCCCCACGTAGGCAACGATGTTGGCCAACAGGCTCCAGAACAGCGAATGGGTCAGCCCATCAAAACCGCTGAGCCCCAGCAACTGCTCGGGCCGCAGCCAGCCGATGCCCCAGGGCCCGTGGGCCAGAAAGCCCGCATCGAGCCAGCCCGACTTGGCAATGGAGGGCAGCATGAGCGTGTAGGCCCACATGGCAAAGCCGAGCAACAGGCCTGCCAGCGCGCCGCGCCGGGTGCCGCCCTTCCAGTACATGCCGCCCAGCATCACCGGGGCAAACTGGGCCACGGCGGCAAAGCTGATGAGCCCGATGCTGACCAGGGCATACGCTTCCCCCGCAAGGTGAAAGTACACATAGCCCAGCACCAGCACGCCCAGAATGGCGGCGCGGCGAATGCCCAGCAGCAGGCGCGACAGATCCTGCCCCGCACCGCTACGCAGATGCCGCCAGCGCAGCAGCAGGGGAAGCACCAGTTCGTTGCTCACCATGGTGGACACCGCAATGGTCTCCACAATCACCATGCCCGTGGCGGCCGACAGCCCGCCAATGAACACAAACAGCGCCAGCGCATTCTGGCCTGCTGCCAGGGGCAGCGACAACACAAAGTTCTCGGCGTTCATGGCCGCGCCACCGCCAAAGTACAGCAGCCCCCCCAGCGCAATGGGCAGCACCAGCAGGTTGATGAGCAGCAGGTACAGCGGAAACACCCACACCGCGCGGCGCAGGTGCGACTCGCGCACGTTCTCCACCACCATCACCTGGAACTGCCGGGGCAGAAAAACCACCGAAAGCATCGATAGCAGCGTGAGTGCAAACCACTGTGCCCAGGCAAATTGCCCCCCCTGTTCCAGCCGCAGCAACTGCTGCAGTGCGGGCACGGCCTGCGCCCTGGCAAACAGGTCCGGCAGGCCGTCGAACAGGCTGTAGACCACAAACAGGCCCACCGACAGGAACGCCACCAGCTTGACCACCGACTCGAACGCAATGGCAGCCACCATGCCCTCGTGCCGCTCGGTGGTATCGAGGTGCCGGGCGCCAAACACCATGGTGAATCCGGCCAGCACCAGCGCCACGTAGAACGCGCTGTCCTGGCTCCAGTGCACGGGCGCGTGCGCCACATCTCCGGCCTGTGCGGTCAGCAGTGCATAGCCTGCCGATACGGCCTTGAGTTGCAGCGCGATGTACGGAACGATGCCCACCACCGCAATCAGCGTCACCAGCCCCGCCAGCAGCGGGCTTTTGCCATAGCGGCTGGCAATGAAGTCGGCAATCGAGGTGATGCGGTAGGCCTTGGCGATGCGGATCATCTTGCGCACCACCAGCCAGCCCAGCACCATGGCCAGCGTGGGCCCCAGGTAGATGGGCAGAAACCACACCCCGCCGGTTGCGGCACGCCCCACGCTGCCAAAGTAGGTCCAGGCCGTGCAGTACACCGCCAGCGACAGTGCATAGACCCAGGGGTTGGCAATCACCGAGCGGCCCTGCCGACCGCGCCAGTCGGCCCAGTAAGCCACGGCGAACAGGATCAGCAGGTAACCCAGGGAGGCCGAGATGACCAGTGCAGGCGACAGCATGGTGGGTCAGGCCTGTGGGGGCAAGGGCCCCCCAGGGGGCTGCGCAGTGGCGGGGGGCGTCTGAGCGGGCACCGAAGACGCCGCAGGCGCGCTGGAGGGCGTTACGTCGTCATCCCGTACCGAGGGCCGGTCTACCAGCCAGGCCAGCGCAACAATCAGCGCCAGCCACAGCAGAAACAGTGCGGCGGGGAACGCGGGTACGCCCCATACCGTGGCATCACGGTCCCAAAGCCCCAGCAGGGGGAAATTGAACAACACCCAGCCGCCGGCAAACAGCGCAACCAGGCGTTGGGAGCCGAGTCCTTTGTGCACAGCGGTCTCCTGGCGAGAGGTCTCCACGCCTCTCTGCCCTGCATTGTGCGCTTGGCACTTACCTCGGTCTTACTTATTGACTGGCGCAGTCAGGCTTTGGGTTCGGGCTTGGCCCGGGGCACGCTGGCATGGGCCTGGCGAGACAGTGCAAAGCTGAGGAAGAACTTGCACCAGATGGTGCTGCCTGCAATGGCTGTCCAGGTGTTGTAGTCGAGCTGGCCCAGCGCCACGCTGACGATGACCACCGTGGCCACAGTGCCTGCGATCAGGTTGATGATCATTTCGAACGGCGCAAACTTTTCGGGGTTCGGCGGCGGCAGGCCGCGCTTCAAGGCCACCTCGGAAAAATCGCGCTTGACCACAATGCGCCAGGCGCGGCGGAACCAGAAAAACGCCATCGGGAACAGCGCCAGATACAGAATCCACGTCAAAGCGACGCTGACATCGAAAACCATGCAAGGCTCCCCTCGTGGGCGGTGCGCGTGGCGCAGCACCGACCCCATCATTCAGTAAAAAGGCCCTGCCAGCGCAGCCGGCAGGGCCTACATTGTCACCGTGCTGCGTTGCAGCGAACAGTGGGTTTATACGGTGACAGGGCTTGTACCTGGCACCTTACTCATCAGTGTGCACCATCCACCAGCTTGGAGCCGCGTGGAACACGCACTGCTTCCACCATGGCCTGGATGTGCGCTGGCGGCTCCTTGGTGACCTTGTCCACCAGGAAGGCAACCAGGAAGTTCACCATGGCACCGACTGCACCGATGGCTTCTGGCGTGATACCGAAGAAGCTGTTGGCGCCGCCGATCAGGCCCAGGTATTCCGTGCCCTTGATGAAGAAGATGCCCTTGTGTGCGAACACATAGAACAGCGTGAAGAACAGGCCTGCCAGCATGCCGGCCATGGCGCCTTCCTTGTTCATCTTCTTGCTGAAAATACCCATCATGATGGCGGGGAACAGCGAGCTGGCGGCAATACCGAAGGCCAGCGCCACCGTACCGGCCGCGAAGCCCGGCGGGTTCAGCCCCAGATAGCCCGCCACCACGATCGCCACGGCCATGGACACTTTGCCCGCCAGCAGTTCGTTCTTCTCGCTGATGTTGGGGTTGAACACGCCCTTGACCAGGTCATGCGACACAGCCGACGAAATGGCCATCAGCAGACCGGCCGCCGTGGACAGCGCCGCAGCCAGACCACCCGCCGCCACCAGCGCGATCACCCAGTTGGGCAGCAGCGCGATTTCGGGATTGGCCATCACGATGATGTCCACGTTCACGTCCAGTTCGCTGCCCTTCCAGCCGGCAGCCTCTGCCTTGGCCTTGGCGTCGGCATTGGTGGTCTTGTCGTTGTAGTACTGGATGCGGCCGTCACCGTTCTTGTCGGTCCACTTCAGCAGGCCCGTCTTTTCCCAGCGCTTCATCCAGTCGGGACGCTGTTCGTTCACCAGGCTGGCTTCAGGCGCATACAGATCGCCACCCGTCTTGACCGCGGAATTCACCGTGGAGTGCAGGTTCAGCTTGGCCATGGCCGCCACGGCAGGTGCCGTGGTGTACAGGATGGCGATGAACACCAGTGCCCAGCCCGCCGAGCTGCGGGCATCCTTCACCGAGGGCACGGTAAAGAATCGCATGATGACGTGGGGCAGACCGGCGGTACCGATCATCAGCGACAGCGTGTACATGAACATGTTCAGCGTGCTGCCCGGCAGTTGCGTGGTGTACTTGCCAAAGCCCAGCTCGGTGATCACCTGGTCCAGCTTGGCGAGCAGGGACATGTCGGTGCCCACATAGGTACCACCCAGGCCCAGTTGAGGTAGCGGGTTGCCCGTGAGCTGCAGCGAGATGAACACGGCAGGCACGGTGTAAGCCAGGATCAGCACGATGTACTGCGCCACCTGGGTGTAGGTGATGCCCTTCATGCCGCCAAACACGGCGTAGGCAAACACGATGGCCATGCCCACATAGATGCCCGTGTCACTGGACACACCGAGGAAGCGCGAGAACGCAATGCCCACACCGGTCATCTGACCAATGATGTAGGTGATCGATGCGACCAGCAGGCAGATCACGGCGATGGTGCTTGCGCTCTTGGAGTAGAAGCGGTCACCAATGAACTGGGGCACCGTGAACTTGCCGAACTTGCGCAGGTAGGGTGCCAGCAGCATGGCCAGCAGCACATACCCGCCTGTCCAGCCCATGAGGAACAGCGCACCGCCGTAGCCCATGGTGGAGATCAGGCCGGCCATGGAGATGAACGAGGCAGCGCTCATCCAGTCGGCCGCGGTGGCCATGCCGTTGGTAATGGGGTGGACGCTGCCGCCCGCAGCGTAGAACTCGCTGGTGGAACCCGCGCGGGCCCACACAGCAATGCCGATGTAGAGCGCAAAACTCAGACCGACAAAGAGGTAGATGGTGGTTTGAAGATCCATGATGTCAGCCCTCAGTCTTCATGCACGTCGAACTGACGGTCGATGTCGCCCATCTTCTTGGCGTAATAAAAAATCAGCGCAATGAAGATGTAGATGGAGCCCTGCTGGGCAAACCAGAACCCGAGCGGATAACCGCCGAGACTGATCTTGTTGAACAAGTCAACGAACAGGATCCCCGCGCCGAACGACACTAAAAACCAGATGATCAGAATCTTGGTGAGTAGCGCGAGCGTGGCTTTCCAGTAGGCATGACTGCTGGTGTCTTGCTTCATGAAGTCCCCTCATGTTTGAGAACAGAAACGCAGCGAGGAACCCCCGCTGCCCCTGCACATTCCGCGGGCAGGCCACGGGATTGCGAGGGTGACTGTGGCGACGCTTCCTTACAGCGAACTGATGAAATTGACGAAGCTGACGCGAGTTTTACGACTCAAGGGAAAACACTGAGGGGATGCGTTGTGTCGTGCCGTTGTCATCTCGGGGTGTTGGTGAAAACACCATTGGCACGCGGCCGCTGCCCATCAAAACTCCAGCAGTCACATGGCGTTACAGACACGCTGGGGTCGGCTGGCTTCAGGGAAAACACCAAGCCCCTGGTCGATCAAACCCATCGCTCCGTGCCATCACCTGATGCAGCATTGCAGTTCAGTTTTCTGATGCGTTGTCTCACACACATCACCACCTCGATCCTCATCACACCATGGCCGACGAATTGACCTACCTGCTCACACCATTCGCCAAGACCCCGCAGGGAATGCTGGAGGTTCAAACCCGGTCGCTGGGCTTGAGCGTGTTGGCCCGGCGCGTGCTGATTCTGGTGGATGGCCACAGGACAGGCAAAGACCTCGGGGCCTTTGTCGCGGGGAGCGACATCCTGAATCTGCTGGAGGAATTGCTCTCCCGTGAATGCATTGCCCCGGTGTCTTCCGCTGCAGCCCCGCCTGCGGCCGCACCCGCGCAACCCGCTGTGGCCAACGCGGAGCTGGCCAACCTGCCGCCTGCGCAAACCAGGTCCGCCAAGGATGTGGAGATGGCCCGCAACTTCATGACCAACACGGTCAACACCATCTTCGGGCACCACAACCGCATTTCGCTGATCGAGGCGATCCATGCCTGCCAGACCAGCGAAGATCTGCGCCGTGTGTATGTATCGTGGGCGCAGGCCATGGAAGGCAACGCCGCAGGCAAGAAGCGGCTTCCCGAGCTGCGCGAAAAGCTGTTCGCCGTGCTGTAGTTGCTGAAGTCAGGGGCCGTGCCCCGCTGCGCGGTTATCGCCGGAACCGGCCGTCCGGGCCAATGATGGCAAGGTCGGAAAACGTGAGGCCACTGTGGTCCGTGGCGCTGTAGCTCAGCTCCATCCCGCCCAGATCCCAGTTCTTGATGCTCTCCAGCCCGGCATGCAGCTTGGCCCGATCGGGCTTGGCGCCCGCGCGTTTGAGGCCTTCGACCAACACCTTGGCGCTCACGAAGCCTTCCACCATGGCAGGTGTCAGTTCACCCGCATTCCGGGCGCGCGCCAGATCCATGGCCTCTTTGATGACGGCGTGGTTCAGCGATCTCTCTGACGGGAAAACCTGTGTCACCACCACCCCACGGGCCTGATCGCCCAGTGCCTTCACGAACCCGCCCGAGGCGTTGTTGGACAGCGTGACGATCTGCCCGGTGACACCGGCGCCGCGCAGCGCCTTGATGCCGTCCACCACCGCGGCGCCGGTGCCGATGAAGATGACGGCCTGCGGTTCCTTGGTGGCCACCCGCGGAGCGATGGCGCTGAAGTCGGGCTTGGCCCGGTCAAACTTTTCGACAAACAGCGCCTCCAGGCTGTTCGCCTTGAAGCCCAGCTGTGCGCCCGCCAGGCCGTCGGCGCCAAAGGTGTCGTCCACATGCACGACGCCAATGCGTTTGACGCCCAGGGTGTTGAGGTGCGTGATGGCTTTCTCCACCTCGCGCTGGTACGGCGCACGCACGTTGAAGATGTATTTGTGCACCGGCTTGTGCAGTGCAATGGCGCCGGTGGAAGGGCCTACGAGGGGCACGCCATGCTGGTCCAGCAGCGGCATGATGCCCTGGGTGTGCGGGGTGCCGCGCGTCATGAAGAGGCCGATGACCCCTTTTTCCTCGATCAGGATGCGGGTGTTGTCGAGGGTGAGTTTGGGGTCGAATTTGTCGTCGAGGGACACAATTTCCACCTTCTGGCCGCCCACCCCTCCGCGTGCGTTGATGTGATCGATGTAGAGCGCAGCGCCCTTCATGGATTCGGCCACGGTGGCTGCTGCCGAGCCCGTGATGCCCACTGTCTGGCCGATGAGGATTTGCGCATGCGCCCAGCTGAGGGTACTGAAAGCTGCCAGGGCTGCGGCTCGTCGGAGCCAGGGTGTGAATCTCATGCGTGTGCCTTGATGCTAGAAGTGTGGAGGCGCAAATATAGTGAAGATATGTGACGGGGAATCCGTAAAAACGCGTAGACCCGGCTAAACCGGGTCTACGAATTTGGTGGAAGGGGGAGCAACCCCGCCCGGGGTGGTGCGGGGCTCAGCGGCGGAACTTGCCGTCGGTGCCAATGATGGACAGGTCGGCGAAGTCCAGGCCGGTGTGGTCGTCAGCGGCGTAGGACACCTCCAGTCCACCGAGGTCGAACTTGCGGATGCTTTCCAGTGCGGCATGGATTTTGTCGCGGCTGGGCTTGGGGCCTGCGCGCTTGAGCCCCTCGACCAGCACCTTCGCTGCGGCGAAACCTTCGAGCATGGCGGGGGTGATTTCGGAAAGGCCCTTGGCTTTCGCCAGCTCCTGCGCCTCTTTCACCATGGCATAGGTCACCGCGCGCTCGTTGGGATACACCTGGGTCACGATCACGCCGCGCGCGTTGGGCCCCAGGCTCTTGATGAACCCGCCCGACGCATTGTTGGACAGCGTCACGATCTGTGCCCCAGACCCCGCTGCACGCAGGGCCGCCCCCGCGTCCACCACCGCCGATCCGGATGCCACCATCAGCACGGCCTGGGCATCCGCCTTGGCGATCTTGGCGACGATGGGGGCGAAATCGGGCTTGGCCCGGTCAAACTTCTCCAGGACGACGGGAGTGAGCTTGGCTGCTGCCAGCCCCTTTTGCGCGCCCGCCACGCCGTCGGCGCCAAAGCTGTCATCCGCATACATCAGCGCGATGCGGGTGATGCCCATCGATGCCAGGTGGGTCATGGCCTTTTCGGCTTCGCGCTGGTAAGTGGCGCGCACGTTGAAGATGTATTTGCGCACCGGCTGGTGGAGCACCATGGCCCCCGTGGACGGCCCTACCAGTGCCACGCCGTGCTTTTCAAGCAGCGGAATGATGGCCTCGGTGTGGGGGGTGCCGCGCGTGAGGAACATGGCGGCAACGTTCTGCTCCTCGATCAGCTGGCGCGCGTTCTCGGCAGCGAGTTTGGGGTCGAACTTGTCGTCCAGCGACGTCAGTTCGATCTTCTGGCCATTCACGCCGCCCTTGGCGTTGACGGCGTCGATGTACAGCAGCGCGCCGTCGGTAGTCTCCTTCACGCCCGCAGCCACCTGCCCGGAAAACCCGGCTGTCTGGCCGACCAGAATCTGCGCCTGCGCCATTGAAAGCGCCGAGATCCAGAGTGCGATGCCTACCCCTGCTTTTTGCCACTGCTTCACGGCCGACTCCTCTCTTGTAAAAAATGCAGTCTAAAACCATGCGCTGTAAGCATGTGTAACCTCTGCCCCGGGGTGGACGCAGCCCGCGTCTGCAGCATCTGGCTGCGCCTCAGCGCAACCGGGAGGGGTAATGGCCCGACGCGGCGCAGACCGACCCCTGCATCCCTAGAATATTCGGCCTCACACCTGAAAGACCGCCTTCATGACCCAGGGACTGATCCGTATCCGCGGCGCACGCCAGCACAACCTCAAGAACCTGGATCTGGACATCCGCACCGGCGAACTCACGGTGGTCACGGGGCCCAGCGGCTCGGGCAAATCCAGCCTGGTGTTTGACACGCTCTATGCCGAGGGCCAGCGCCGCTACGTGGAGACCTTCAGCGCCTACGCCCGCCAGTTCCTCGACCGCATGGACAAGCCCGCCGTGGACAAGGTCGAGGGCGTGCCGCCCGCCATTGCCATCGACCAGACCAACCCCGTGCGCTCCAGCCGCTCCACCGTGGGCACGATGACGGAGCTGAACGACCACCTGAAGCTCTTGTTTGCGCGTGCAGGTCAGTTGTTTGACAAGCAGACGGGGCAGTCGGTGCGGCATGACACGCCGGAGACCATCTATGCCGAGCTGGCTGCGCGCTGCGCTGCATCGGGTGATCCACGCATCGTGTTGACCTTCCCGGTCGAACTGCCCGCCAATACATCGGCCGAGCAGGTCGAGCAATGGCTGTCCGCCAGTGGCTTCACCAAAGTGCAGGCCGAGCGCGAGGTGGCCACGCCCACCGGCCCGCGCAAGGTGCTGGATGTAGTGGCAGACCGCTTCCGCCTGGGCAATGCCGAAAAAGCGCGGGTCATTGAGGCGATTGAAGTGGCGCTGAAACGTGGCACGGGTCGTTTGAACGTCTATGTCATCCCCCAGCCCGTTCAGCCTGAGCCTGTCGAAGGCCGGGAAAGCGTTTCGACAGGCTCAACGCGAACGGAGTCAGTCACGGTAGCGCCAGAACTCTGGCGCTTCTCCACCGGCCTGCACTGCCCCGATAGCGACCTGCGCTACAGCGACCCCATCCCCTCGGCCTTCTCGTTCAACTCCGCCGTGGGCGCATGCGACAGCTGCCGGGGCTTTGGCCGCGTGATCGGCGTGGACTACGGCCTGGTCATCCCCAACGACAAGCTCACCCTGCGCGCCGGTGCCATCAAGACCATCCAGACGCCTGCATGGAAGGAAGCGCAGGACGACCTCATGCGCCACGCAGAGGCGGCAGGCATCCCGCGCGACACGCCCTGGAACAAGCTCACGGACGATCAGAAGAAATGGGTGATCGGCGGCGCCCCCGGCTACAAGGACGGGCAATGGAGCAAGCAGTGGTACGGCATCAAGCGCTTTTTTGAGTACCTCGAAAGCAAGGCCTACAAGATGCACATCCGCGTGCTCTTGTCCAAGTACCGCAGCTACACGCCATGCCCCACCTGCGCGGGTGCGCGGCTTAAGACCGAAAGCCTGCTCTGGCGCATTGGCCGCAAGGAGGATGCTGACGCGGTGCTGGAGCCCGGCAAACGCTTCATGCCCGAGGCTGTGCAATGGTCGCGCGAGCAGCTGGAGGCGCTGCCCGGCCTGTGCCTGCACGATCTGATGCTGCTGCCCATTGACCGACTGCGCCAGTTCTTTGACCGCATGCAGCTACCGGTGGGCGACGACGCCAAGGGCGGCGATGCGCAAGCGCTCAAGCTGCTGCACGAAGAAATCACCACGCGCCTTCGCTACCTGTGCGACGTGGGCATCGGCTACCTCACCCTAGACCGGCAAAGCCGTACGCTCAGCGGTGGCGAGGTGCAGCGCATCAACCTCACCACCGCGCTGGGCACCAGCCTCGTCAACACGCTGTTCGTGCTCGACGAGCCCAGTATCGGCCTGCACCCGCGCGACATGCACCGCATCACCGAGGCCATGCTGCGCCTGCGCGACGCGGGCAACACGCTGGTGGTGGTGGAGCACGACCCGGCCGTGATGCTGGCGGCTGACCGCATGATCGACATGGGCCCCGGCCCCGGCCGCCTGGGCGGTCAGATCGTGTTTGACGGCACCACGGCCGATTTGCGCAACGCCGACACGCTGACCGGCGCCTACCTGGGTGGGCGCAAGCACGTGGGTTTTGGGTTCAAGCGCATGGTGACGGAATCGACGCCTCGCCTCATTCTGGAGGGCGCACGCGAGCACAACCTGCAGAACGTGTCGGTGGAGTTCCCGCTACAGCGCCTGGTCACCGTGACCGGTGTCAGTGGCTCGGGCAAGTCGAGCCTGATCCAGGACGTGCTGGCCCCCGCGCTGCTGCGCCACTTTGGCAAGGCCACCGACACGCCGGGCGCGCACGACCGCATGCTGGGCGCCGACCATTTGTCGGATGTTGTGTTTGTCGATCAATCCCCCATCGGAAAAACCGCCCGATCCAACCCCGTGAGCTACGTGGGCGCGTGGGACAGCATCCGCGAACTGTTTGCCGTGGCGCCGCTGTCGAAGCAGCGCAGCTACACCGCCAGCAAGTTCAGCTTCAACAGCGGCGATGGGCGCTGCCCGACCTGTGGCGGCTCGGGCTTTGAGCATGTGGAGATGCAATTTCTGAGCGACGTGTACCTGCGCTGCCCAGACTGCGACGGCAAACGCTATCGCCCCGAGATTCTGGAAATCACCATCGAGCGTGGTGGTCGGACGTTGAATGTGGCCGACGTGTTGGCCCTCACGGTGGCCGAGGCCGCAGACCTGTTTGCCAATGACCGCGATGTGATCCGCGCGCTGCAGCCCATCGTGGATGTGGGGCTCGAATACGTGGCGCTGGGTCAGCCGGTGCCCACACTGTCGGGCGGCGAGGCGCAGCGCCTGAAATTGGCAGGCTTCCTTGCGGAAGCGGCTCGCGTGCAAAGCAAATCGCGCCAGACGGTGGCACGCAAGGGCACGCTGTTCCTGTTCGACGAGCCCACCACCGGCCTGCACTTTGACGACATTGCCAAGCTCATGCGCGCGCTGCGCAAGCTCATCGACGCGGGGCACTCGCTCATCGTCATCGAGCACAACCTGGACGTGATCCGCGCCAGCGACTGGCTCATTGACCTGGGCCCCGAAGGCGGCTACGCCGGCGGCCTCATCGTGGCGGAGGGCACGCCCGAGGACGTTCGCCAGCACGCCACTTCGCACACCGGCCAGGCGCTGCGCGACTACGAACTCACGCTGGGCATCGGCGGCCATTCGGTGCACGAGAAAGCTGCAGTGCTACGAAAAAGAGAGCTTGTAGCGCTTTCTGGTAAAGCGCTAGAGGCCAAAAACGTCATACAAATCGTCAACGCGAAGGAACACAACCTCAAGAACCTGAGCGTGGACATTCCACGTGGCAAGTTCAATGTGGTCACTGGCGTCAGCGGCTCGGGCAAGTCCACGCTGGCGTTCGACATCCTGTTCAACGAAGGCCAGCGCCGCTATCTCGAATCGCTCAATGCCTACGCGCGGTCCATCGTGCAGCCCGCTGGTCGGCCCGAGGTGGATGCGGTGTACGGCATCCCGCCCACCGTCGCCATTGAGCAGCGCCTGTCGCGCGGGGGCCGCAAGTCCACCGTGGGCACCACCACCGAGGTATGGCACTTCTTGCGTCTGCTGTACGTCAAGCTGGGCACCCAGCACTGCGTGAAGGACGGTGCCGCCGTGCAGCCGCAAACGCCCGAGAGCATCGCCGCGCAATTGCTCACGCAGTTTCGCGGCCAGCACATTGGCCTGCTTGCGCCGCTGGTGATGAACCGCAAGGGCGTGTACACCGAGCTGGCGGACTGGGCGCGCCCGCGCGGCTTTACGCATCTGCGCGTGGATGGCAACTTCCTGCCCACTACCAACTTCCCGCGCATCGACCGCTTCAAGGAGCACACCATTGAGCTGCCTGTTGCCAGCCTGGATGTGTCGCCCGAGAACGAAGGCCAGCTCCGCAAGGCGCTGGCCGACGCGCTCACGCACGGCAAGGGCGTGGTGCATGTGCTGAGCAGCATCGACACGCTGGCTGCGGCCATGGAGGGCGGCTTGCCCACGGCCGGTATTGGCCATCTGCAAGCCTTTTCGACCAAGCGCGCCTGCCCGGTGTGCGCCACCAGCTATGCCGAGCTGGACCCGCGCCTGTTCTCGTACAACAGCAAGCATGGCTGGTGCCCCGACTGCGTGGGCACCGGCGTCAAGCTCACCAGGGACCAGCGCAAGGTGTTTGACGACTCGGTGCAGGACGACAAGGAAAAGGGCCGCGAGCAGACCTTTGCCGAGCCCGAGGTGGAAGATTTGCAGGACACCGCTTGCCCCACATGCCACGGCACGCGTCTGAACGCCACGGCCCGCGCTGTGAAGTTTGCTGGCGTGGGCATCACCGAAATCGCCGCGCTGTCGGTGACGGATGTGCGCCGCTGGATCGAAACCCTGCGCATTGAGGGCGGCATGACCCAGCGCGAAGGCGACATCGCCCGCGACCTGGTGCCCGAGATCCAGGGCCGCCTCGAATTCCTCGAAGAAGTGGGCCTGGGCTACCTCACGCTGGACCGGGGTGCGCCCACGCTCAGCGGTGGTGAGGCCCAGCGCATCCGCCTGGCCGCGCAGCTGGGCAGCAACCTGCAGGGCGTGTGCTACGTGCTCGACGAGCCCACCATCGGCCTGCATGCGCGCGACAACCAGATTTTGCTCAACGCCCTGCACAAGCTGGGCGACAAGGGCAACACGCTGGTGGTGGTGGAGCACGACGAAGACACCATTCGCCGTGCCGACCACATCATCGACATCGGCCCCAGCGCGGGCAAGCGTGGCGGGCGCCTGGTGGCGCAGGGCACGGTGGATGACATCACCGGCGCGGCCGACTCGCAAACTGGCCGCTACCTGCTGCACGCCATGAAGCACCCGCTGCAGCTGCGCCGCAGCATGGCGGCCACCGAGGTCAGCGCCGAGGCCACAGCCGCCTTTGCGCGGGCCGAAGCCGCAGCGCCCACCGGCCGACAGAGCGCCACCGTCAAGAAGCGTGCGGCCCAGGCCGCATCGCTGGCAGCAGACGCGCTGACCGAGGCCAAGGAACGTGCCGCCATGCGCTGGCTCACGGTGCATGGTGCGCAGCTGCACAACCTGCAGAACGTGACCGCTACCGTACCGCTGCACCGCCTGGTGGCCGTGACGGGCGTGAGCGGTTCAGGCAAGTCCACCCTGGCGCGCGACGTGCTGCTGGCCAATGTGCAGGCCTGGGTGCAGCAGCGCAGTACCAAGGCCGGGCGCGATGCCATGGACGCGGGCAAGTCGCCGCCACTGGTGGGCTGCTCGGGGCTGTCAGGCTTCGAGAGCATCGATCGCGTGCTCGAAGTGGACCAGACGCCGATTGGCAAAACGCCGCGCAGCTGCCCCGCCACTTACATCGGCTTTTGGGACACCATCCGCAAGCTGTTTGCGGAGACGCTGGAAGCCAAGGCCCGGGGCTACGCTGCCGGGCGCTTCAGCTTCAACACCGGCGAAGGCCGCTGCCCCGGCTGCGAAGGCGCGGGCGTGCGCACCATCGAGATGAGCTTCTTGCCCGATGTGAAAGTGCCCTGCGAAACCTGCCACGGCGCGCGCTTCAACCCCGAAACGCTGGCCGTGACGTGGCGCGGCAAGAGCATTGGCGATGTGCTGCAGATGGAGGTGGATGAGGCCGTGGGCTTCTTTGCCACCATGCCCAGCATTGCGCACCCGCTGCAACTGCTGCAGGACGTGGGCCTGGGTTACCTGACGCTGGGCCAGCCCTCGCCCACATTGAGCGGCGGCGAGGCGCAGCGCATCAAGCTCGTGACCGAGCTGACCAAGGTGCGCGACGAGGTCGGCCGCCGGGGCCAGAAGGCGCCGCACACGCTGTACGTGCTGGACGAGCCCACGGTGGGGCTGCACATGGCCGATGTCGACAAGCTCATCCGCGTGCTGCACCGCCTGGTGGACGGCGGCCACAGCGTGATCGTGATCGAGCATGACCTGGATGTGATCGCCGAGGCCGACTGGATCCTGGACCTGGGGCCCGAGGGCGGCAACGCAGGCGGGCGCATCGTGGCAGCCGCGACGCCCGAGGACGTGGTGGCGGCAGGTACGCACACGGGCAAGGCGCTGGCGCCGGTGCTGGCGCGCTGAGTTGGATCGGGGGCGGGCGTATTGGCGCGCCACGCGCGTGAGTGCGCCGGGCGCTGTCCTACGCGCGGCGCGGAAATTGGAGCACGTGTGGCGCCGTCAGGGTTTCCTACGATGGGTTTGCAGGGGATGACCTTCCCCGCCTTTTCACCCTACCCAAACCCTTCAGGATCCCCTGACCATGAACGCTTTCCATCTTCTCAAGACCTGGTCTGCCATTGCGGCTTCTTCGGTGTTGCTGGTCGCCTGTGGCGGCGGCGGCAATGATGACGACCCCACGCCCAGCAACGAGCCCGGTGTGCTGACCGTGACCAGCGCCAGTTTGTCGGACCTCAATGGCGTGTACGGCAACGGCGCGATCAACCTGACCGATGTGGAGAAGAACAACCCCATCGGCTCGGCACCCGAGGTGTGTGCATTCAACTTCGACGGGGCCAACAAGGTGGGCTCGCCCGCCACTGCGTTTGGCGACATTCGTTACCGCCCGGATGCAGGAGAGCTCTACAAGGTGTTCCTGACGTTTGACGGCAAGGAATACGGCAGCGATCAACCCACGGACACCGCCGTGGTGCGTGAAAGCGACCAGGTGCGTTTCAACCGCACGACCCTCACCGCCACCGATGGCTCTGCCAATACCTTGCGCGTGTCGGGCGTGGTGCCCATGCGGCCGAATCGCCCTTCGGGTTGCTGACCGGCCGCCGTTACAGACACGCGCTCGCCGCACCGATTGCATTGTCTCCCTCCCGGTCCTTCGGCCGGTTTGACCCCGCTGGTTCGCCGCGGGGTTTTTTTCGGCCGCTGGCTGCGGGCCCCGTACACGACGCGTGGCACGGGGCCACAATGCGACCTTGTGCCCCCGTTGCGGGGCGCCTCTGCTTCCATGCCCGTAAAACCCCCTGAGCACCAAGTCGTGGTGTGGCGGCACCCCGAGGCCCCCATGCAGCCTGCCCTGGGCGCGCCATGCAATGGGTGTGGCGTGTGCTGCCTGGCCGAGCCCTGCCCGCTGGGGATGCTGGTATCGCGCCGCCGCACGGGCGCCTGCGCAGCCCTGCGCTGGAGCGAAGCGGACCAGCGGTACTGGTGTGGCATGGTGGCAGACCCGGGCGGTGTGACCGGGCTCACTCATCCTTGGGCCCAGCCCGTGCTTGCTGCGCTGGCCCGGCGGTGGATTGCCTCGGGGGTGGGCTGCGATGCTCCGCTGGAGATTCATCCACTGCAGGGGCAGGACCCCGACGGTGGCCTGTGAATCATTTGCTATTAAAAATATAGCTGTTGGCGCTTGCTGATAAAGCGCTGGAGGCCATTTTTGCTTGTATTTTCACTACTGTCCGGTAAATCTCCCGGCAAATTAGCTCAGACATAGGCCGGGCGCGGGTTCCCAGAGGATTCTCGATTCCGGCGATTTGAAACGCGATCCACGCCCGTGGCGTACCGTGGCCTCATTTTTGGGGTCTACACCATGAACACTGGGCGCACGGTTTTCGCACAACTGCTGGGGGTCGTGCCGTTTAGCCACTTTGAACACCTTGTTGACAAATACCAAGCCAACCGATGGACGCGCGACTTCACCGCATGGAGTCACTTCATCTGCATGGCCTACGCGCAGTTCACCCGCAGAGAGGGTTTGCGTGACCTGATCGCGTGCTTGAATTCTCAGAGCAGCAAGCTCTATCACCTGGGCCTGCGCCAGCGGGTGTCACGCTCCACCTTGGCCGATGCCAACGAGCGGCGCGACTCGGCATTGTTTGAAGCACTGGGGCATCGTCTGACAGAGATGGCGCTGGCTTTGTACCAAGACCATGACATTGGATTGGGCCTTAAGGAGCCGTTGTATGCCATGGACTCCACCACCATTGATTTGTGCCTGAGCCTGTTTCCTTGGGCTGACTTTCGATCTACTAAAGCAGGCATCAAAGCCCACACCGTAATCGACTTGCGTGGCGCGATTCCGGTCATGCTTACCATCACCACGGGCAAGGTCAGTGATGTGAGCCTGCTGGACAATTTGGCTCTGCCAAAGGGCTCCATCGTAGTGCTGGATCGGGGCTATGTGGACTTTGCCCGGCTGTACCTGCTGGTGCAGCAGGAATGCAGTTTTGTGGTGCGCGCCAAAGGCAACTTGAGTTTTCATTGCACTGAAGCGCACCCCACCGACGCCAAGGCAGGAGTCTGGTCAGACCAGACGATTGTGCTGACCGGCGAGCGCTCCAAGAAGGGCTACCCACAGCCTTTGCGTCGGGTACGCTTTTATGACGCCGTGAGCTGCCTGGAGTTGGTGTTTCTGAGCAATCGCCTGGACTTATCGGCCCTGACCATCGCCACGATCTACAAGCAGCGTTGGCAGGTTGAGTTGTTCTTCAAGTGGCTTAAGCAGAACTTGAACGTCAAACACTTCTTCGGCAACTCACTGAACGCGGTGCGCTCGCAAATCTGGATTGCGGTATGTACCTATCTCATGGCCTTGATCGCCCACAAGCCGTTTCATGCGCGGATTTCATTGCGCAACTTCCTGCATCTGGCGGAGGTCAACATGTTCGAGAAGGTCACCCTGGCACAGATGGTGACCAACGCACTCACCGGAGATGAGATTGAGTAAGGACAGCATCAGACGGAGCTATTCTGATGCATCAAGAAAATTTACCGGACAGTAGTGTTGTATTTTTGGTTCCGGGGCGCCCCGCCGCGCCAGGTGTACCCCCGCCAGCATGCAGCGCACGGATCCGCCGGCCTGCTCGATGGTGGGGACCGACAGCGGCAACAGGCGTGCGCTGCGTTCAATGGCGGCGCGCTGCTCGGCGGTGAGGCTGGCGGCTGCGCGGGCCGACAGTGCCAGCACCCGGCCCTGGGTGCCCGTGAGTTCGAGCGCGTTGCCCGCGTACTCGCCGAGCTGCCAGGCGCTCAGCTCGATCACCTCACGGCCCGTTTCAAGCAGGCGTTCCCGCACGGCGCTGCGCCGTTTCGGGTCGGTGATCATGTGGAAGCCACCCAGGGCGAACGCGGTGCCCACGCACAGCATCACGTTGGTGTGGTAGCAAGGGCGGCCTTGTGCATCGGCCGTGGCAAACGCCATGGGTTCGTAGTTGAAATGCGTGCAAAAGCGCTCCAGGGCTACCGGGTCGGCGCGGTTCGATTGCGCGGTGTAGGCGATGCGGCCCAGGTGGTCGAGCACCATGGCGCCCGTGCCTTCCAGAAACATGCCGTCGGCCTCGAGCCCGGAGTAGTCGATCACGTCCTGCACGCGGTACTCGGATTTGAACATCTCGATTACGTCGCTGCGCCGCTCGCGCCGCCGGTTTTCGGCGTACATCGGATAGATCGCCACATGGCCCCCGGGGTGGGTGGAGAACCAGTTGTTGGGGAACACCGCATCGGGGGTGTTGCGCTCGCCGGTGTCTTCAAACAAGTGCACGCGCACGCCGGCATCCTGCAGGCAGGCGGCGGCGGCCGTGACCTCGGCATAGGCGCGAAGCGCAGTCTCGTCGGGAGCATGCTGCGCCGTGCGCGCCTGAAAGGCGTTGTCGGCGGCGGTCTGGGGGTTGGGGTGGAACCGGTGGGGGCGCACCATCACCACGGCGTTGGGGGCTTGGACGGAAGGGGTGAACATGGCGAGGATTGGTGTGGGTGGAGGGTGCGGAGAATTCTCTGCACAGTCACAGTTACCCCATAGTTCTCAATATGTACAAATTGAATGGAAAATTGGCGAATAGACAGATACTCTGAACGCTATGACCAAACTTGACGACACTGACCGCGAAATTATCAGCATCCTGCGTGCAGACGCCCGCACGCCGGTGGCCACTCTGGCGCAAAAGCTGCGCGTCTCGCGCGGCACGGTGCAGAACCGGCTGCACAAGATGGAGGAAAGTGGCGTCATCACCGGCTACACCGTGCGCCTGCGACCTGACTCGGAGCCCCAGCGCATCCGTGCTTGGATGAGCATTGCGGTCGAGGGCAATGCCGCCCCGGCCGTCATCCGCACCCTGCGCGGCGAGCCCACCGTGGGCACGCTGCATACCACCAATGGCCGCTGGGATATCGTGGCCGAGGTGCGCGCCGAGAGCCTGGAGGCCTTTGATGCCGCGCTTGGCCGCATCCGGCTCACGCCCGGCATTGCCAATACCGAGACCAGTATCCTGCTGTCAACCTACAAGGTCTGAGCCCCGCTCGCGCCGGGGGCGGGCGACGATACCGGTGGCGCGACTGCGTCCGCATGTTGCACGATCTGCCCGTCAGGCCGGGACACCATCACCCGGCCGCGGCCCGCCTGCTTTCCGGCGTACAGGCCCAGGTCAGCGCGCTGCAAGACGGCATCCAGCGTTTTTTCGTGGGGCAGGCGTTCGGCCACGCCCATGGTGGCACTCAGCGGGATGGTGTGCGCGCCGAACTCCACTGGGGTTGCCGCAAGCTGCTGCCCCAGCCGCTGCGCCACGGCGGCCGCGCCGTCAAGGCTGGCGCCGGGCAGCAGCACCGCGAACTCCTCCCCACCCAGGCGCCCGATGCTGTCGATGCTGCGAAAGCACTGCTGGCACAGCCGGGCCACCTGGCGCAGAACCTCGTCGCCAGCGGCATGGCCGAACTGGTCGTTGATCTTCTTGAAGTGGTCCAGATCGAGCAGCACCACAGAGAGCGGGCTGCGGTCCCGCTCGGCACGGGCCAGATCCAGCGCAAAGCGCTGCGCAAACTCCCGCCGGTTGAGCAGGCCTGTCAAAGGGTCGGTGGTGGCCTGGCGCTGCAGCTCGGCCTGCAGTTCGGTGCGGCGGGCGATTTCGGCCGTCAGGTCTGCGTTGGCCTGTAGCAGGCGGGTGCGCACGATGAACTCCTGCCGCTGCACCCGCTGGAGGCGGTTGGCCGAGATAAAGCCCACCACTGCGGGCAGGGTCAACAGCAAGGCAAGCCCCGGGGCCAGTGTGGGCGCGGTGCCCGTGGTGACCAGCGTGGCCACGGTGCCGGCGGTACCCACCAGCGCCACCCACGCGCAAAGGGCCACGCGCCCGGGAATGAAGATGAAGAGGCTCAGGTTGACGATCATGACCATGCCGATCGTCCATGCGCGCATCTCCGGTCGCAAAAGCAGAAACAGGAAGAAAAATGGGAAACCCGCCAGCTGAAGCCACAACACCAGGCGGCCTTCGGGCGCCAGGTGCGGCCGTGACCGCAGGGCCGTCGCAGCGACCAGCAGCAGCGCCGCAGTGCCCATCCGGTAGCCCATCAAGGTCCAGAACACGGTGCTGCCGCCCAAGGCCTGGTAGTCCGGCAGGCCAAACAACAGCAGCAATGCGGCCCACACGTACAGCGCCAGGCGCAACTGCCGGGCCATGCGGTGCTGGATGTCAGCCCGGTACGCGCGCTCCGTGGCAGGGTCCGTGAACTCCGCGCGCCAGAGCGATATGGGAGGAATCGGGGCGTTCTCCATGGGTTGAAAAGGGCTGTGCGGCCAGGGCAGGGTACAGCACCCGAGCGAGGGCGGCTACCGTGCTGCGGGTTTTCCAGAGGTGCGCTGCGCTGCGGCGCAGCGGGGCTTGTGCTGCTCTTTCACTGCCACCTGCGCGACAGCAGGTAAGGGCTTGTATTGATGCTGCAGCGGCACAGGCGCAGTCAAATTGCGTTTTTTATGACAAGGAGCCCGCCATGCAACGTCGCCGCATCATTCAATGGGGAGCCGCCAGCCTCGCCGCCCCAGCATTCATGGCGCAGGCCCAGAGCTTTCCCAGCAAGCCCATCAAGCTCGTGATCGCCTTCCCCGCAGGTGGCCCCACCGACATCACCATGCGCGCTCTGGCCGACAACGCCAGCAAGATCCTGGGCCAGACGGTCATCGTTGAGAACAAGCCCGGCGCTGGCGGCACATTGCCCGCCCAGACGCTGCAGACCTCCCCGGCCGACGGCTACACCGTTGCGCAGATTCCGCTGGGAGTGTTCCGGCTGCCCTACACCACCAAAATCAACTGGGATCCGATCAAGGACATCAGCTACGTGCTCAACGTCACCGGGTACGCGTTTGGGCTGGTGGTTCCCGCAGATTCCCCGCTGAAAACCTGGACGCACTTCGTGGCCTGGGCCAAGGCCAACCCCGGCAAGCTGAGCTACGGCTCCACCGGCACCATGACCAGCCCGCACCTCACCATGGAACTCATCGCCCAGCAGCTGGGCCTGGAGCTGCTGCACGTACCCTACAAGGGCAGTGCCGACCTGATGCAGTCCATCCTGGGCGGGCAGATCATGGCGGCGGCTGACTCCACCGGTTTTGCTCCGCAGGTGGAGGCCGGCAAGCTGCGCGTGCTCAACACCTGGGGCGCCGAGCGCCTGGCCAAGTTCCCCGACGCGCCCACGCTCAAGGAACTGGGTCTCAACCTGGTGCAGAACTCGCCGTTTGGCATCGGTGCGCCCAAGGGCACACCCGATGCGGTGGTCAAGCGCCTGCACGACGCGTTCAAGCAGGCCATGGAGCAGGAGAGCTATCGGACCGCATTGGCGCGGTACGACATGGTGCCGATGTACATGAGCACCAGCGAGTACAAGAAATTTGCCGAAGACACCTTTGCGCGTGAGAAGGCGCTGGTGGAAAAGCTGGGGTTGGCCAAACCGGTGTAAGGCGGGGATCCGGCAGGGGGCATGCCCGTTCCGTGTGATGATCCGCAGCATTGAACGGAACTCGCACACGATATGGCATCCTCCTCCGACAGCATCAGCATGGCCCTGTTCTGCGACTTTGAAAACGTCGCCCTGGGCGTGCGCGATGCGCAGTACGAAAAATTCGACATCAAGCCCATCCTGGAGCGCCTGCTGCTCAAGGGCTCCATCGTGGTCAAAAAGGCCTATTGCGACTGGGAGCGCTACAAGGGCTTCAAGGCCACCATGCACGAGGCGAATTTCGAGCTGATCGAAATCCCCCATGTGCGCCAGTCGGGCAAAAATTCGGCCGACATCCGCCTGGTGGTGGACGCGCTGGACCTCTGCTACACCAAGTCGCACGTCAACACCTTCGTCATCATCAGCGGGGACTCGGACTTTTCGCCGCTGGTGTCCAAGTTACGCGAGAACAACAAGCAGGTGATCGGTGTGGGCGTGAAGCAGTCCACTTCTGACCTCTTGATCGCGAACTGCGACGAGTTCATCTTTTATGACGACCTGGTGCGGGAGAACCAGCGCGCGCAGGCCCGGCGCCAGAGCCCGGGCAGCACTCCGTCAGCCGCCCCCCGCCGCAGCCCCGAAGAGGAACGCAATCGCAAGGAAAGCCAGGACGCACGCCGCACCCAGGGCGTGGAACTGGCCGCCGAGACCTTCGAGGCCCTGCTGCTGGAGCGCGGCGATTCGGGCAAGATCTGGGCCTCGGTGCTCAAGGAGGCCATCAAGCGCCGCAAGCCCGATTTCAGCGAAGGCCGCTATGGCTTCCGCACGTTTGGCAACCTGCTCGAAGAAGCGCAGGCGCGCGGGCTGCTGGAGTTTGGGCGCGATGAAAAATCGGGTGCGTATGTGTACCGCAGCCTGGGTGCGCCCGGCGGGGCTGCGGCACTCGCACTGCCTGATGGAGCCGCAGAACGCGGCAGCCATGGCGGTGTGTCGCGCCATGATTTCCATGCGGTCGCGATAGCGCCCGACGCACGCTCGGACAACGCGGACGCACCCGGCACCTCCGGGCGTCAAAGAGGCCGCCGCAGCGAAGAGGCGGACCGCACCGAACTTCGCCCGGCATTGCGCAGCGAACAGCCCGACCCCGGGCAGGCCGATGCGCCTGCCGAGCGCCCGGCCAGCCGCTATTTCAGCCAGCCCTCAGAGCCCCAGGTCGCGTCGCCCGAGGGTGGGATCGATGCCATGCCCCGCCAGGACAACACGGACACGCCGGAACGCGGGGCGCTCGGCGACATCGAAGGCATCGAGCCCGCAGCCCCCCGCCGCAGCCGCGCCCGCAGTGGAGGTGACTCCGAGGCAGGATCCAGGCCACGTAAGCCCGCAGTGCGCAAGACAGCCGCGCCCCGTGCGAGCAGCACGCTTGCCGCGGTGGACGCGGGAGATGCTGCAAATGCTGGCGTAGAGCTGCCCATCACTCCGTCGGAGGCCTCAGCCGCTGAGGTCGATGCCGGAGCCTCCACCCCGGCATCCGCACCCGCACGCCCGCGCAGCCGGCCTCGCAAACCGGCTGCCAAATCCGCCGGGTAAGCGTTGCCGGGCAACCCGCACGGCCATCAGCGATGATTGCTATCTGAATAATAGCTGATGGCGCTTTGTCAGCAAGCGCTAGCGGCTGTTTCTGCTCAAAATCAACCGTGCCAGTTCCGCAAACCCCGCGCCGCGCTCACCCGCCGTCACATAGCGCGGCAGGTGCGTAAGATGCGGCACAAAGCGCGCGATGTTGGCAACGCCCACGCTGTGTGGGAAGTGTTCAAACATGAGCTGGTCATTGGTGGAATCCCCCACGTAAACCCATCGCTCGATCTCGGTGTCCAGGTCTCGTTTGAACAGCTCCCGCACAATCCACCGCGCACCTTCCAGCTTGTTGTGTGCGCCGTACCAGCCGTTAATGTGAATGCTGCTCACCGTGGCGTTCATCCCCGCCGCTCGCATGATGCGCACTGCATGGTCGATCGACTCCTGCGGCAGATGGGTGAATTCGCTGTGGTCAATCGCGATGTCTGTCTCGCGCCCGGGAGAGTCGGTAGCGCGCCGTGCGCCAGGCACTTCACGCTCGATATGTGCAAGAACTTCCTGCATGCGAGCGAAGTTGGACGCGCGGGTGGCCCCATCCTGCTGATACCGCTTGAGAAGGGTTCCATCGGACTGCCGGATCAAAGCCACGGCCCCGTTCTCCGCCACGATGGCATTCACTGGCCAGGCCAACGCGAAGGGTTCACTCCACCCCACCGGGCGGCCAGTGATGGGTACGATATGCAGCCCGGCGGACTGCAGCTCTGCCAAGGACGTTAGCGCATCGGCGGTGATGGCGCCGTCTGTAGTCAGGGTGTCGTCGATGTCAGTGAGTAGCCCCAAGATGTTAGAGGGGGCAGGCCATGTGGCAATTGGGTTCAGCCATTGTTTTTTGGCGCACGCGGTGTCGGGCATAGGGAAAGCAAATGGTCGTTAGGGTGGTCGCAGGCCTATCTTTTCGCGAAATCAACCACGGCTCGGTATAGTTGGCTCGATCCGTCCTGGTGGTTGTCAGGACTTATTTCCAGTCGGTTGACATCGTTTTCCTTACCTTTGAATCGTCCAGGTATGAGTGAAAAGTAGTAAGGACTTACAAAGCGAGCGCCTTGGCGATAGTGGGACTGCAGTGCATCGGCGTGCGCTGCTGGGATTTTCCATTGCTGCGGATGAAACTCGGGCACACCGTAGGTTGAAATCCGTTCTGTGGCGAGATAATTCCGTATCCAAGGGCTGTTGGTAGCACCGCCGTAGAGGTTGATTCCTTGGTTCCACGGCATGGCCCCGGTGAGCGTTGAATCGGCCGCCAAGAGCTGGCTGTTCCAAGAGGAATTTACGCGGGGCATGATCTGGTGTGAGAAAAGCTTTGCCGCAGGTAAGCCGGCCTTCACTGCTCGAGAGTGAAACTCGCGCATGAGTTGTTGCACCTGCCACTCCCGGTACTCGTTCCACAGTCTTGCCACGGGGTTGAAGTACACATCTATCTGCTTACCCGGCAGGTCCATCCAGGCTTTTAGTTCGGGCAGGTGCTTAGTCGCCGAGGGGAGAAATTCCGGCATTTGCACGGAGTTCACCTTTCGCGGTACTTGGTCTTGAACTACGACCGAGAAGGTGGTTTCACCAACCAGGTACTGGCGGTTTTTTGAAGTTGCAATCACTTGGGCGTGGTGGCGACCGGGAGGAAGATATGAAAAATCGTAGTTAAACCGGAAGCCCACGTTAGGGCTGGTGACAGAGTCGACCGCCCGGTATACGTCGAGCCTGTTCAGGTCGCGTTCCATGGGGCCCACCATCTTGCCGTTGACATAAAGATCTAGGCGTTCGACCAAGTGTCTAGGATCCCAGAGCCAGCCTGCGAAGGGCAATATCCCGCCAGCGTAGGCGTCAAAGTGCTCCCCGATATGGGTGACCGACTCTTTGCGAATGTCCTTTGCAGGAGCGTTGATCTTTGAAAATGACGCGTACTGTTGCCCAGTCTCAGCGTTAAGCTGACCAATAGTGCCAAATTTGCGCCGTAGCCAAGATCTGAATCCGTCCACTGACGCGGGACTGTAATCTGTAGTCCTTATGTCGGTGAAAGCCCCCATTCCGTTTTCGAAATCTGGAAACATGTGATGGAGTTCACCGAGAAATGTGATGGCGATGATGCGCGCCTGAACATCAGCAGGCAGTTCCCGAAGCTTTCTCGCCACGTGGTTCAATGCTGCATATCGATATCGGTTGACGGGAATGCGTGCGTCGGTTTGGAGCGTGTAAGGGATAACGTGATAGCCGAAGTAGCTCAAATCAAGCGGCTTTCCGTCACGCAATTGCATTAGATTTCTTGGGTCCCTTTGCAGCTCTCGCGCCAATGGTCCAAAAGAGTCGAAGTGGTCTGCCGCCAAATACAACACAACCGGTCGTTTAACTTGCTGGATGAGTCGCAGGAAATTGTCAAGTTGCGCCTCGTTAATTCTCCAGCCTGCGCGAGTGCCATGGTATAGACCAAGCAAGGGCAGCGTTGCAGTAAACCCAATCTGAACCTGACCCTTTGGGCCACCTGGTTCGAGTGCATCCAGTAACCGATTCAGTGCAGCGGCCCCGCTGATCTTCATACGTCTGCACTGATTCTCCGCCGCGTAAACATCCAACACCTTCAGGTCCAGTGCAGCCTCGTCGCAGAGGTGCTGGCCCTCGATGACCGGAGCAACTATGAACGGAGGACGCCGAGCCTCTTCCTCAGGCGAGGCATTATTTTGGGCCGAGGCTAAATACCCGGGGAGCGAACCAAATGCAATTGCCGCGCACGCGGCAATGGACGCATTAAATCTAATTGACATATCCTGAGGACCGTACAGCGCACGCTGCAGAGGGTTGCGCTATTTGTGAGGTTTTCGCTCTGGCTGCGCCGATAGTGCCGGCCACAGTGCCATAGGTAAGACAAAAAATGGGAGCAGGTAGCGGTATTCGCCGGCAATTGAGAACATGAAAATTCCTACCAACTGCACTAGCATGGGTATTGACACGAGCAGTATGGGCCAATCCCGATTGCGGAGCCCGGTAACGCTTGCCCGGATCAGTAGTACAAGCCCCAGCCAAGGAGTCCACAGGATCCACCGCCATTCATAGCTAAAAACGTGCATCCATCGCCATACACTCTCTGCTTGGTCCCAACCCCAATGTCGAAACTGAGACGCGGTAGTAACACGGGGCAAAACGTTGGACGCATACGTCAAGGCGGGAAATCCACCTTGTGCGAGAGCAGCACTAAAAAAAACGTTGATCCGACTACCCAAAAAATCTGGGAGGTTACGCCAAAGATTCCACCCCCAGAATTCACGGACAATCGTTTGCTTGTCTTCAGGCGACATGCTGCCCACCTGCGGACCCTCGGGGTGGAATACAAGCATGTCCCAATACGCAGGATCCCGGTATTGCTGTAACTTGTCGATAACTTGGTTCCGCTGTAGTGCATCCAGTGTCGCTTGAGTAACCTTCGGCTTTTGTAACACCCAAGGGTCATTCATATGGGGATAAAGCGACCAGAGGTCGTTCATGGCCCGCTTTTGTAGGAATCCTGCCGTTTCAAAAATTGCCAGAGGAAATTGTGTCTCCTGTGTTGTAGTGCGATGTGCCTGCTGTGCCAATAAGACAATAGCGCACCATGCTCCAACCGCTGCCAACCACCGTTTGCGAGAGCGCGCATCGAGCCAGATCGAGCACATGAGGGCCGGTGCAAGCAATACTATGCCATTTGGCCTCAAAAACACTGCAAAAGGCAAGGTCAAGATCAGAATGACCAAGGATACATTCGTGACCTGGCGTCTTTTTGTGCACAACCAGATTTCGAAAAGTAGGGCGACTGAGGAGATCGCGAAGAGGCCATCGGGGTATAGGGTTCCTATGAAATAGATCATATGCGGCGCGAGCGCTACAAATAGAACACCCAGTGCGAACGCCCTGTGCATCCCCTGAGCCCAATACCAAGCGAGCATTCTCGAGAGGAAAATTGCACATAACAACATCGATGTCGCAATCGAGATCTCTACCCGTCCAGACGTGCCGTATAGCAACTTGACAAAGAAGTACCAAACCACTGTTTTGCCGGACCGAAATTGTTCGGGGTTGTGTACCTCCCTGAGAATGGCGACACTGTCTTCGCCGAGAACCCCGGGCCAGAAGGTGAACAGCCAAATGCCGTATACGCAAATCAGTAGTGTGAGGATCGCTGCGCTACGAAGCAGGTGGGGTCGGCCACGTAGTTGCGTGATGACCCAATTTGAAATGGGCAATTTGTGCGCCTTTGGGGCCTCAAGCATCTGGCTTTATTTCGCGGGATGCTGGCAAATTGCTGCCCCCGAATCTCGAGGTGCACTGTCTAGGGCATCGCTGATGGGGAGGACCGGTACGTTCTGCACGTCGTAGTGCAGGAATGCAATCAGACACTGAATGCCGATCAGTATCGGCAGTGCAGCAAGCATCACGGTTCCACTCGTTGCAGGGTTATGTGATCGGGTACTGTCGAGCCAGTGAGCCGCACCAAATACAGTACCTGCCAAGACCAAGATGAGCCCGAAGACGCTATACAAAGTACCAATGTTGAAGTCTCGTACCAAATAGTTGTATACGTAACGGCGCCAAAGGCGCGAGGCATGTTTTCGCAGAAACTCTGGAAGAATCTTACCTATGCGCAGATGAGATTGCTCGTCAGCATAAACCGCGTCCATCGGAATGTCCCGCACAACTGCACGTAGCGTATTTAGACGAAACAACATGTCTGTCTCGAAGAAATAACGCGGTTCAAGCTTATCCAGGGGCAGTTCAGCCAGCACACATGTGCGTGCTGCTGTGTAGCCGTTGGTCGGGTCCATGATGTTCCAATAACCGCAGCTTAGCTTGGTCATAAACGAGAGCGTTGCGTTGCCAAGCAGCCTTAGTGGAGGCATGCCTCGTACCGATTCCGGGCGGAAGAACCGGTTGCCTTTCGTGTAGTCCGCCTCCCCTCGCACCAACGGTCGCACAAAGAGAGGTAGGAGGTGTGGGGGCATCTGTCCATCGCCATCGATCTTGACGACGATATCCATACCATCCCTCATCGCGGCCCGATACGCTGTAACAACTGCTCCTCCTACACCCAAATTTTTGGGATGAAACAGAACCCGCACCCGGGGATCGCACTGGTTGTCAAGAACGTACTGACCACTGTTGTCGGGGCACGCATCGTCTACTGCGTAGATTGCGGCAACCTCGGGCCCGATAGCTGCGATCACGTCAAGAACATGTCGAGTAACTTGAAAGCAAGGGATTGCGACTGCGATCTTCATACGGGAGTTCAAAAGAGATGTCATTGGCCTTGAGCTGTTAAAGCAATCCCCGCCAGTATGAGTGCGCCACCAATCAACGTCGGGACGCGAATAGGCTCTCCCAAGAACAACCAACTAAGGCAAGGGACGATCAAGAATGCCAAACCCATAACAGGGTAAGCCATCGACAAGGGGGCGTGCCGCAAGACCCAGACCCACCCTACTGTCGTGATCGCATAGAGAACCAAAGCTGCAATCAGCCATGTATTGAACAACCATTCACTGGCACTCGGCGTCACAGACAGGCTGAGGGCCGCTTTTCTGAAGAGTACTTGGCCCAGCGATATGCCAAAGACACAGGCGATAGTGGCAGCGAAAGTAGTCGGGGACATTTAGTAGAAGGTCGTTGCCGCCTGGGAGATTCAGTGTGGATGTGGAGCGTGCGATGTCGGAGGATTCAAAAATGCTGGTACTAGCGCCACGGGAAGGATAAAGAAGGGTAGCAAGTAGCGATATTCTCCAGCGATAGAGAATGTCACAATTGCCCCAAGTTGCACCACCATAGGAACGCTTATGATCAGCAGGGCATGGTCACGCCTTGCCCATCCTGCAGTGACTGCCCAAATTGTGAGTCCAATGCCGAAAAAAGGCGTCCATAGAAGCCAGCGCCATCGGGCGGATAACTCGTATAAAGAGAACAGCCGCGTCTCTGCGGTCACCCACCCCATGACACGGAACTTCGATTTGGAGTTCGTCTGTTCGAGAACGTTCCTAGCATAGCCATGACCCGGCAGACCACCTTGCGCAAACGCTGCAACTAGAAACACATTGAGTCTGCTTCCCGCAAATTTGGGCAGGTTGTGCCATAGGTTATACGTGAAAAACTGTTTCACAATTACATTGCGATCCTGTTGCGGCAAGCTCATCACCTGAGGTCCACTGGGCTTAAATACCAGTGGATCCCAATAGTCGGGATCATAGTGACTAACGAGTTTTTCCAGCATGTCGTTCCGTTGCAGCAGCTCAATCGTTTCTGGGGTCAGCCGAGGCGAATGGGGCTGTAGGTTCATCGGACGGGGTTGCAGGAAATTGGCTGTCTCGAATATCGCTAGTGGAAACAGAACGCCATGGGAGCCAGCGGGCAATCTGCTAGAGCCTGCCGCCAGATTCAGCCCTATTGAAGCTAATGTAATTAGCAACAAAAGCGCGCGCTCCCGGCCGTTAAACCACCACGCTGCCACAACGACGGGAACTAGAAAGATCAAACCGTTCGGGCGCGCAAAGGCGGCGAAAGGCAAGGTCAGCGCAATGAACATTAGGCCCACGCCCCCGACGCGGCCCACCTTGAGAGCACGCCACAGCTCAAAGAGCAAACCGGTGATGGCCACAGCGAATATGCCGTCAGGATAAAGCGTGCCTGCAAAATAAATCATGTGAGGTGCCGCGCATATGAACACCATCAGCGCCAATGTAGTTCGGTAGAAACCTGAACACCATTGCCAGGTCAATATGCGTGAAAAAACCGCCACGGTTGCCATCATCAAGACCGCGATCGGTACCTCCACATGTCCGGTGTGTGCATACAAAATTCGGACGAACTCGTACCACAAGTCAGTCTTGCCGGAATGGAACTTGTCAGGAGCTTCGATTTCCAGCAGGACTGCCAAGCTATCTTGCCCCAGAACGCCCGGCCAAAAAACCAATAGCCACACTCCATACACGAGCGTCAGAGCACTAAAGAACCCTACAAATGTCTGGCGGGCGCGTGGGCCGCGTGATGGTGCAGCAGCGGGATCAGTGGGCATTGCTGCAGCGCCAACCCCGCATGCTCCCGCAGCGGATGAAAGTGAATCTTCGGAAACCGCTCCTGCGCCAGCCGTACGTCATACGGTGACGTGCAAAGATATGCCAGCGTGTCCGCCGCATCGTGCGCCAATCTCAGCGGATACGCGTCGGTGAAGGCGCGCAGGTCGGCGGTGTTGTCGGCGGTGATCCACCGCGCCCCCGTGTACTGGCAGCCTTCCAGCCGCACATCGGCGTCGTATTCGGCCTTCAGGCGGTGCTGCACCACTTCAAACTGCAGCTGGCCCACGGCACCCAGAAGCATGTTGCCGCCGGCGTCGGGCTTGAAGACCTGGATGGCGCCTTCCTCGCCCAGCTGGGCCAGGCCTTGTTGCAGCTGCTTGGTGCGCAGGGGGTTCTTGAGTACTACGGTCATGAACATCTCGGGCGCGAAGAAGGGCAGGCCGGTGAACTGCAGACTGGAGCCATCCGTGATGGTGTCGCCCAGCTGCACGCCGCCGTGCGTGGTAAAGCCAATGATGTCGCCCGCGTAGGCTTCTTCCACAGCCTCGCGGCGCTGGGACATGAAAGTCACCACGCTAGTGGGCCGCAGTTCCTTGGCGGTGCGTTGCACCTTGAGTTTCATGCCGGGTGTGTACTTGCCCGAGGCCACGCGCACGAAGGCGATGCGGTCGCGGTGGTTGGCGTCCATGTTGGCTTGCACCTTGAACACCACGCCGGAAAAGCCCTCGTCCTCAGGCTGAATGGTCTTGACCACGGGTTGCTTGTTGACCTGCAGGGTACTGGTACGCGGCCCGGGAGGTGGAGACATGTCGACCACGGCGTCGAGCACTTCCATGACCCCGAAATTGTTCACGCCCGAGCCGAAGAACACCGGTGTCAGTTTGCCGGCCAGAAAGTCTTCGTGGCTCCACGGGGCCGAGGCACCCACCGCGAGCTCCATGCTCTCCAGCGCATCATCAAACGCCTTGCCGAACCGCTGGCGAAGTCGGTCCGCCTCGGTCAGCGGGATCACTTCAAAATCCTTGGGGCCGCGGTCGCTGCCGGGTGTGAAGACCGTCATGGCCTGCGTACGCAGGTTGATGATGCCGCCAAAACTTTTGCCCTGGCCTACGGGCCAGGTGATGGGGCAGCAGGGCATGCCCAGCTCGCGCTCCACCTCGTCAAGGATGTCCAGCGGGTCGCGCACTTCGCGGTCCATCTTGTTCACGAAAGTGATGATGGGGGTGTCGCGCTGACGGCAGACCTCGATCAGGCGGCGTGTCTGCGACTCCACCCCGTTGGCGGCATCGATCACCATCAGGGCCGAATCCACTGCTGTCAGCACACGGTAGGTGTCTTCCGAGAAGTCCTTGTGGCCGGGGGTGTCGAGCAGGTTGATCACATGCTCGCGGTAGAGCATCTGCATCACCGACGAGGCCACCGAAATACCACGCTGTTTTTCGATCTCCATCCAGTCCGACGTGGCATGGCGGCTGGCCTTGCGTCCCTTGACGGCGCCGGCGATCTGGATCGCGCCCGAGAACAGCAGCAGCTTTTCCGTCAACGTCGTCTTACCGGCGTCGGGGTGGGAGATGATGGCAAAGGTTCGGCGGCGCCGGGTTTCGGCAAGGAACGGTGCGGACATTCGGGCGGTGGCCGCACGGGGGGTGCGCGGCGCTGGGAAAAAATGGGAACCGCGCGATTATCCCTATTGCAGGAAGAGTGGCCTGCGGAATGTGCGGGATGCACCCGATCAATGCATGCAGTGCATCCCACAGGGGTTACTTCGCAGGTGTGACTTCGATCTTGGGCACCTCGATGACCTTTTCTTCCGTGGTGACGTTCACGTCCGGTGTCTTGACGTCGTACTTGGGTAGTGTCACGTCGCCCGATTGGGTTTTTTCCACCTCGTATTTGGGCAGCGTCACGTTGCCTTCCTGGGTTTTACGCACGTCGCAGGCGGCAAGGGTTGCGAGGCCGACAGAAACGATACCAATAGCGATCAGCTTGTTCATGATGGGTGTCACTTTCTCTATGGGTTGATGATGGCGGTCCGGTTCGGCGAACGCGGAAGCACGGTATGGATTTCACGGCGTCTTGTGTTTGCAGCCTGTAGGAAGCGCGGCATTTGCGCGGTCGGCAGGACGCCCACGCTGCAAGGGGGAATGCAACGTGATTGAGCATGTGCGTGTAAAATGCGCGGCTTCCGAGGAGCGTTGCAGCGTCCCCAGCACAGGCGGGGCGTGAGGCTCGGAGTCATCAAGCAACGACGCTCATCCACTGATCGTGTGGTGAGCGCTACCTGTCTCCCCGCGTCCAGTGGCTTTTCAAACATGCTTTGGAGCACACCATGAACGCACGTGTCAACGCCCCCGTCAATACCGACTGCATCATTGCCGACATCGGTCTGGCCGAATGGGGCCGCAAGGAAATCCGCATCGCCGAAACCGAGATGCCCGGCCTGATGGCCATCCGCGAGGAATTCGCGCCCAAGCAGTCGCTCAAGGGCGCGCGCATCACGGGCTCGCTGCACATGACGATCCAGACTGCAGTGCTGATCGAAACCCTGCAAGCGCTGGGCGCCGAGGTGCGCTGGGCCTCGTGCAACATCTTCTCCACACAGGACCACGCTGCGGCAGCCATCGCTGCTGCGGGCACGCCGGTGTTTGCCATCAAGGGCGAGACCCTGGTGGATTACTGGGACTACACCCACCGCATCTTTGATTTCGGCCCCGCAGGCACCGAAGGCGAAGGCCCCAACCTGATTCTGGACGACGGTGGCGATGCCACGCTGCTGATGCACCTGGGCAAGCAGGCCGAGAAGAACCCCGGCGTGCTCGCTAACCCCGGCAGCGAAGAAGAGCGCATCCTGTTTGCCGCCATCAAGGCCAAGCTGGCCGAGGACGCCACCTGGTACAGCCGCAAGAGCGCCCAGATCATCGGCGTGACCGAAGAAACCACCACCGGCGTGCACCGCCTCAAGGAGATGTCGGCCAAGGGCAACCTGATGTTCCGCGCCATCAACGTGAACGACTCGGTGACCAAGAGCAAGTTCGACAACCTGTATGGCTGCCGCGAGTCGCTGGTGGATGGCATCAAGCGCGCCACCGATGTGATGATTGCCGGCAAGGTGGCTGTGGTGGCGGGGTACGGCGACGTGGGCAAGGGCAGCGCCCAGGCGCTGCGCGCCCTGAGCGCCCAGGTGTGGGTGACCGAGATCGACCCCATCAACGCCCTGCAGGCCGCGATGGAAGGCTACCGCGTCGTCACGATGGAATATGCGGCAGACAAGGCCGATATCTTTGTGACCACCACCGGCAACCGCGACGTGATCACCTTCGAGCACATGCAGGCCATGAAAGACCAGGCCATCGTCTGCAACATCGGCCACTTCGACAACGAAATCCAGGTAGCCAAGCTTGAAGAGCACTGCCAGTGGGAAGAGATCAAGCCCCAGGTGGACCATGTGATCTTTGCCGACGGCAAGCGCATCATCCTGCTGGCCAAGGGCCGCCTGGTGAACCTGGGCTGCGGCACCGGCCACCCGAGCTTTGTGATGTCTTCGAGCTTCGCCAACCAGACCATCGCCCAGATCGAGCTGTTCACACACAGCGACTACTACGAGAATGGCAAGGTCTATGTGCTGCCCAAGCACCTGGACGAAAAGGTAGCACGCCTTCACCTCAAGAAGGTGGGTGCCATGCTTTCGGAGCTGACGGATGAGCAGGCCGCCTACATTGGCGTGCCCAAGCAGGGCCCCTACAAGCCCGATACCTACCGGTATTGATTTCCTCCCCGGGGCGCTGCGCGCCTTTTCTCGGGTGCCCGGCCATGCCGGGTGTGCGGCCCCTTGGGTAGCGGGATTCTGTTTGCTATTTTTACTATAGCTGATGGCGCTTTATACATAAGCGTTAGCGGCTGATTTGAACCCTAAAGGATGAGCGCCATGCGTGCCGATGTTTTTCTGGTGGAAGCGGGCCATGCGGCCACGCGCTCGCAGGCGCAGCGGCTGATTGCCGCCGGGGTCGAGTGGCGCCTGTCGCCCCTGGCGCCCTGGCAGAAGGTGGCGAAGAACGGCGATGACATCCCGGCGGTGGCCGAGGTGAAGTTGCTGGACGATGCCGAGGCCAAGTACATCTCGCGCGGCGGCCTCAAGCTTGAAGGCGCCTTGCAGGCCACAGGGTTGTCTGTGGCCGGGCTGCGCTGCCTGGACGTGGGGCAGAGCACTGGCGGCTTCACCGACTGCTTGCTGCAGCATGGCGCCGCGCAGGTCATAGGCATGGATGTGGGCCATGGCCAGCTGCACGACCGCCTGCGCAATGATCTGCGGGTCGTCTGCGTGGAAGGGGTGAACGCACGGTCGGTGACTGCCGAGACCCTTCAGCAGGCGTGTGAGGATGCGCTCTCGGAAGTGGTCGAGGCAGACGAAGACAACGAAACCCAGCCCGAAGCACCCTACAGCTGGATGCGCAACGGCGGCGTGGTGGACGACGCCTACGACGACAGCGGCGACGCCAAGGAACAGGACATCGAAGCCTTCAAGTCCGAACGCGCCCAGCGTGCGGAGGCCCGCAAGCTGGGCACATTGCCCGTGCAGCGCAGGCGCCGCCCGGAATGCGCCCAGGTGGAAACCACCCCGGTGTTCGATGTGATCACCGGCGACCTTTCCTTCATCTCCCTGACCCTGGTGTTGCCCGCCATCGTTTCGCTGCTCAAGCCCGAAGGGCGTCTGCTGATGCTGGTCAAGCCGCAGTTCGAACTGCAGCCGGGCCAGGTGGGAAAGGGGGGCGTGGTGCGGGATGCGGCGCTCTATGCCGTGGTCGAAAAACGCATCCGCGACTGCTGCGCAGACCTGGGTTTCACCGTTCTGGCCTGGCTGGACAGCCCCATCCAGGGGGGTGATGGAAACCGGGAGTTTTTTGTTTTTGCAAGGAGAGCCGCATGACCGTGGCGAGCAACCAGCGGACCGGGTTCCCGGTCAGTTTCGAATTTTTTCCACCCAAGACGCCCGAGGGCGCCGACAAGCTGCGCGCGGCCCGTCAGCAGCTCTATGCACTGCGGCCGGATTTTTGTTCGGTGACTTACGGTGCCGGCGGCTCCACGCAGGAGGGCACATTCGGCACCGTGCGCGAGATCCTGGCCGAAGGCGTGAGTGCCGCTTCGCACTTCTCGTGCATTGGTGCTACGCGCCAGTCTGTGCGCGAGCAGCTGGCCACGCTCAAGGGCATGGGCGTCAAGCGGCTGGTGGCGCTGCGGGGCGATCTGCCCAGCGGCTATGGCGCGGGCGGGGAGTTCCACTACGCCAGCGACCTGGTGGCCTTCATCCGCGCGGAGACGGGCCGGGATTTCCACATCGAAGTGGCCGCGTACCCCGAGGTGCATCCCCAGGCAAGGTCGCCCGAGGCGGATATCAAGGCCTACATCGCCAAGGTGCAGGCGGGTGCAGACTCCGCCATCACCCAGTATTTCTACAACAGCGACGCGTATTTCCGCTTTCTGGAGGATACGCAGCGGCTGGGGGCCAGCGTGCCCGTGGTACCCGGCATCATGCCCATCGGCAGCTCCACCCAGCTGATGCGTTTTTCGGACGCCTGCGGCGCTGAAATTCCGCGCTGGATCCGGCTGCGGCTGCAGGCGTTCGGCGACGACACGGCCAGCATCAAGGCCTTCGGGCTGGACGTGGTGACCGACCTGTGCGACCAGTTGCGCAGCGCCGGGGTGCCCGCGCTGCACTTCTACACCATGAACCAGAGCGCGGCGACGCTCGAAATTTGCCGTCGGCTGGGGGTTTGATGTCGAGGCGGGTCGGCGTGACTGCAGCTCACCCGGTTACGACGAAGCGGGTAGCAGGTTGCCCCGCAGGTTGCCCCGGCTGGCTCGCGGCGGCCGTTGCCACCTGTGTGATCGTGGCGGGCTGCGCGACTGGCGAGCGCACCCCGGTAGACCTCCCGACGAGTGGAGTCGCACAAGCTACAGCGACGGAACCCAAAGTGGCAGCACGCTCGCAGCGGTTGGGTGCGCCTGCGAAGTCGCCACCCGCCGAACCGGCAAGTGCCAAGGTCGCCGAAGTCGACGAGGCAGACCCGGGTGCCCCGGCGACTCCAGCCCCATCCACTTCGCCACTGCCTGCCACGGCCGACCAGGTGGGGCTGGCGTCCTGGTACGGCGGCAAGTTCCATCGGCGTCGCACTGCCAGCGGCGAACTGTTCGACATGCGGGCACTGACTGCGGCCCACCCCACGCTGCCGTTTGGCTCCTTGGTCTGCGTCCGCAGCACGGTCAACGGACGCTCTGTGATCGTGCGTATCAATGACCGGGGCCCCCACACGCGCAGCCGCATCATTGACCTGAGCCGTGCTGCAGCCCAAGAGCTGGGCATGATCGGACTGGGGCTCAAGCCCGTCGAACTGTTTGCCCTGGCCGAGGGAGAGCGTGACTGCCCGGTGCCGTAAACCAGGCTTTTGTGGCGGTTCAGCCGCCAGATTCCAGCGTGTGTGTGGCGTGTTTGTCCTGCGCCAGCATCTCCGCCATTTGGGGCAGAGCGGTTTTCAGTGCCGCCTTCAGAGTGAAGGGCGGGTTGATCAGGAACATGCCACTGGCGGGCAGGCCGGGCCGCTTGACGTCGCCCGCAGCCGTTTCTGTGATCTTGCTGGATTTGACAGTGAGCGTGGCGTGCAGCCAGCCTTTGCCCGCCTTGGTGGCCAGGGTCTTCAGGCGCCGGGGGAGGTCGTGGGCTTCGGGGCGGGGGATGATGGGGTACCAGAATGCATAGGTGCCCGTGGCAAAGCGCTTGAGCGAATCGGCCGCCATGTCCAGCACCTTGGCGTAGTCGCTCTTGATTTCATAGCTGGGATCGCACAGCACCAAAGCGCGGCGGGCCGGTGGAGGTAAAAACTTCTTGATTCCCTCGAATCCGTCTTCGTGCAGCACGGCCACCTGGCGGCCCGCTTCGAGCTGGGCCACGTTGCCTGCCAGGGCACGCAGGTCGGTAGGGTGCAGTTCAAACAGCTTGAGCTTGTCGTGGTCGCGCAACAGGCGCTGGATGATGAACGGGGAGCCCGGGTAAACCCGTAGCGCGCTGCCCTGGTTGAAGTCACGCACCATGTCCACATACGCCTGCAGCGCCGGCGTGAGGGCTGGTGTCGTCGGTGCCAACAGGCGCGCGATGCCGTCTGCGGCTTCGCCGCTGGTGCTCGCATAGTCGCCGTCGAGCCGGTAGAGACCCGCGCCCGCATGGGTGTCCAGCACGGTAAGGGCCGCGTCTTTCTCGGTGAGGTGTTGCAGGGCGGCGATCAAAACGGTGTGCTTGAGCACATCGGCATGGTTGCCTGCGTGGAAGGCGTGGCGATAACTGAACATGGCCCTATGGTAACGACTGCGCTCTGGGGCATGGCCGCCCCGGGTGGTGCCAGTACCTTGGGCGCGGCACAATCGGGGCTTCTCTGACCAGGGCGCGTGATGTTTTTGGCAGACAGGAAGCCTTTTGTATCTGTTACACCGTCTGGCATGCATCATGATCGCGACTGCCGGGCCTTGGCGCCTGAATGCACACAGCCCTCCGTCGAAGCAAGCACGTACGCCACGGCCTTTTCACCATGAACGCAAGTCTCAGTCCAGCCCCTGCCAACGGTGTCAGCCATGTCGATGCGCTGCCACCGGGCACTCGCCTTGCTGAATTCGAGATCCTGGCCCTCCTCGGAGTGGGCGGGTTTGGCATGGTCTACAAGGCGTTCGACCATTCGTTGCACAGGGCGGTGGCGATCAAGGAATACATGCCTTCGGCACTGGCGGGTCGGGCACAGGGGCAGTCGCTGTGGGTCCGATCGTCGTCGGACCAGCACACCTTTCAAGCCGGATTGGCCTCGTTTGTGGGCGAGGCGCGCCTGCTGGCGCAGTTTGACCACCCCTCGCTGGTGAAGGTGTTCCGCTTCTGGGAGGCAAACAACACCGCTTACATGGTCATGCCGCTTTACAGCGGAATGACCTTCAAGCAGGCCCGTGCCCAGATGCGCACGCCCCCACCGGAAATCTGGCTGCGCAAGGTGCTGTGGTCGGTCCTGAGCGCGCTGCGTGTGTTGCATGATGGCAAAACGCTGCACCGGGACATCTCGCCCGACAACATTTTTCTGCAGGACAACGGTCCCCCGGTGCTGCTGGATCTGGGCGCTGCCCGCCATGCCATCAACGATCAGGACCGAAAACACACCGCCGTCCTCAAGGTCAACTATGCGCCCATCGAGCAGTACTCCGATGGCGATGAAGATCTGCGGCAGGGCCCATGGAGCGACCTCTATTCCCTGGCCGCAGTAGTGCACGGCTGCCTGTGCAACGACACGCCGCTGCCTGCCACGTTGCGCTCCATCCGGGACCGCATGGTGTCGTTTTCGCGCGTGGCAAGAACCGTCAAGCGCCAGTTTGGGGTGGAGTATTCCGCTGCTTTTGTGGCAGCGATCGCCCAGTCGCTGTCGCTCAAACCCGAAGACCGGCCGCAAAGCATCGACGCGTTCTTGCAGCTCATGGACATGAGCTCAGCGCCGGAGGGCACAGAGACCTTCGATTTTCGCAGCGAGCTGGGGGATATCTGGGTGGAGCCTGCTGATCAGCCTGGCCCTGGGCTGGTGACTCCCACAGTGGACGTGACATCTGCCGCCAGTGCGGTGTCGGGGATCCATGTGCCCGTTCAGAGGGTGTCGGGAGATGACTCTCTGCGTGAGGGTGCTCACAGGCTGCGGGCTCCGGAGGCAGCAGATCTCGGTGCCGACACGGTGATGATGGAAGGGCCAGACACCGTCAACATGGAAGCGGGGGATACGGTCTTCATTGACGCTGGCGACACGGTTGCGATCGATGACTCGCGCTTTGACGACCCTGCCGGGGATGGCAAAGACGGGCCATCTGCAGGCAAGGCGTCTGTTCATCGGGCGCGCAAACCGGAGCGTGAGAGTGGTCGGCCGTCCAGCAAGGCTGTGAAAGCGGGGCGGCGGACGCCCCTGCTGGTGTGGCTGGGCGTTGCGGTTTTTGCCGTTGTGGCCTCCGCGGCCGGACTGCGCTGGGCCCAAAGCACCAAGGCTCCCCGGGACGACATCATCACGGAGATCGCAGAATCGCCCGCTGCACCGGCCTCTGCAGAGGTGGCAACTGTTGTGCCCCCCGCAGATCCGGTGGTGAGTGCGTCTGCCGCCTTGGTGGCCGACACCGTGGCGAGCGAGCCTGCGGCTGCGGCCTCTGTCCCGGCGCAGGCATCGGTAGTGGCGTCCGCTCCCCGTGCGGCCCCCCGCACGGCCCGCCGTGCGGCGCCCGTGGTGGTGGTGCAGGACGAGCCGGCTCCCCCACCCCCGCCGGTTGTTGTGCCCGAGCCAAAACCGCGCCCCGCGCCACCGCGTGCACCCAGCCCTCAGCAAGTCTGTGCGGATGCAAGTTTTCTGGCGCGCCCCATGTGCATTCACCAGGAATGTCAGAAGCCATCCCAGGCCAGCCAGCCGATCTGTGTGGAAAACCGCCGCCGTTACGAAGCTGAAGAACAAAAACGTCGCCAGGCGACCAACTGAAAGGGCTTTTGAAATGCTTTGTGTGGCACCTTCTGTTCCTGAACTTGCACAGTGGGCAGCCAAATTCGTATAATCGCGGGCTTCGCAGCGCTTTTGTGGTCCCGCGGCGAAGGCTTTCACGCCACCTAAGAGGCTTCCTTCAGAGAAGCACCGACCGTGGAAAAGGACCCGCCAAACCCTCTTTCCAAGAGAAAACTCATGACTACTACTTTCAGCGCAAAGCCCGCTGAGGTTGTGCACGAGTGGTTTGTGATTGACGCGACCGACAAGGTCCTCGGACGAGTAGCCAGCGAAGTTGCTCTCCGTTTGCGCGGCAAACACAAGGCCATTTACACGCCTCACGTCGATACCGGTGACTTCATCGTCATCATCAACGCCGCCCAGCTCAAGGTCACCGGCACCAAGTCCTTGGACAAGGTGTACTACCGCCACTCGGGTTACCCCGGCGGTATCACGGCCACGAACTTCCGCGACATGCAAGCTAAGCACCCCGGCCGCGCGCTGGAAAAGGCTGTCAAGGGCATGCTGCCCAAGGGCCCCCTTGGCTACGCGATGATCAAGAAACTCAAGGTGTATGGCGGTGCCGAGCATCCCCACACCGCCCAGCAGCCCAAAGTGCTGGAAATCTAAGGAGCCTTGAGATGATTGGTGAATGGAACAATGGCACCGGCCGTCGCAAGTCCAGCGTCGCCCGCGTGTTTCTGAAAAAAGGCTCCGGCAAGATCACGGTGAACGGCAAGGACATCCAGTCCTACTTCGGCCGCGAAACCTCGATCATGATTGCCAAGCAACCCCTGGCGTTGACCAACCATGTCGAAACCTTCGACATCCAGATCAACGTGCACGGTGGTGGTGAGTCCGGCCAGGCCGGCGCTGCGCGCCACGGTATCACCCGCGCTCTGATCGACTACGACGCATCGTTGAAGCCCGTCCTGAGCCAAGCTGGCTTCGTGACGCGTGATGCCCGTGAAGTCGAGCGTAAGAAGGTCGGTCTGCACTCTGCACGCCGCGCCAAGCAGTTCTCCAAGCGTTAAAGCGTGGCACTGCAGGATGTTGCCCCCGGGCAGCATCCGCTGCAAAGCACCCTGCTCTGTACAGCGTGCTTTGCCGGGAAAAACCGCCTCCGGGCGGTTTTTTCGTTTATGGTGCGGTTTTTACAGAGATGGTTTGCCCGATGAATCGCCAGTTGACCCTATGCGCTTTCGCCTGCTCCGCCGCCGGCTGACCATCAGCGCCCCGCGCGTGGCCATACGCAGTGCGCTGCCCTGGCCATTGCGCTGGCTGGCGCTGGCAGTGGTTTTCGGCTTCTGTGCTGCCGTCGCACTGTGGGCTTTCGAGTTCGGGAGGTCCATTGCCGGGCTGGACACGGTGTCCCGTGACGAGATGCTCCAGTTGCGCTCGGAGCTGGAACGTTTGCGCGCGGAAGGCCAGGAGCAGCAGACGGTGGCACACACGGCGGAGAGCTTGCTGGTGGCCGAACGTGCCGTCAAGGAGAGTCTGATGGCGCAGGTCCGCCAGCTCGAGGCGGACAACCGGGCGTTGCGGGAGGATCTTGGATTCTTTGAGAAGCTGATCCCGGCCGCCAGGGCGGAAGGCTTGTCCATTCGCAGCTTGCAGGCCGAGGTGCTGGGAGGAATGCAACTGCGCTGGCAGGTGCTGGTGATCCAGGCCGCCCGCAATGCCCCGGAGTTCAATGGACGGCTGGAGTTGGTGCTCACGGGCACACAGGACGGGTCGCCCTGGACCCAGACCCGCCCCGCGCAGGGACAGCCGCTGCAAGTGCGCCAGTACCGGCGTATTGATGGCGTTCTCGATTTGCCACCCGGCGTCGTGGTAAAAACCGTGACGGCCCGCGTGCTGGAAGGTACGACGGTTCGAGCCGTTCAGGCCATGCCCCTCGATTGACCTGTGAACGCGGGTGCGGGGGAAATCGAGGGCGCTGCAATTCGGGCGCCAGCAGCCCTCTCAACGGTGCCTGAGGCAACTGCAGCCTTCCGCGCCATTCTGTATTCGTGTGCCCGGTACCAAACCGCGCACTTTGAGGAGTTCTCATCCCATGTTTTCCCGAAAAAAGCAGCCACCGATCAAAAGCCTGATCGCCCAGGGCACCCGGATCGAGGGCGATGTGCACTTTGCCGAGGGCATGCGCATTGATGGCGAGGTGGTAGGGGACATCCGTGCGGGTTCGGAGCAGCCCAGCATCCTCGTGATCTCCGAGACGGCGCGGGTGGAGGGGGCGGTGCATGCGGACCACGTGATCATCAACGGCCAGGTCATGGGGCCTGTGCATGCCGCCGAGTTGCTGGAGCTGCAACCCAAGGCGAAGATCACCGGCAACGTGCATTACAAGGCGCTGGAGATGCACCAGGGCGCGACGATCGCTGGGCAGATGTGTCCTGTGGCGGTGCTGGTGGAGGAAAAGCCCCCACTGAAGTTAGCGTCAAACGGCCAGTGATCTGAATTCCCGAGCGGTGTGCAGTACTATTCACTGCAAACATTGAACCCGGAGTACCTCATGAGCGCTGTTGCTGAAAACATCCAGACCGAAATGCCTGCCCCCATCCTGTTCACGGACAGTGCGGCGGCCAAGGTGGCGGACCTGATTGCCGAAGAGGGCAACCCAGACCTGAAGCTGCGCGTTTTTGTGCAAGGCGGCGGTTGCTCGGGTTTTCAGTATGGTTTCACGTTTGATGAAATCACCAACGAAGACGACACCACCATGACCAAGAATGGTGTGTCGCTGTTGATCGATGCCATGAGTTATCAGTACCTGGTGGGTGCAGAGATCGACTACAAGGAAGACCTGCAGGGCGCCCAGTTCGTCATCAAGAACCCGAACGCCACGACCACCTGCGGTTGTGGTTCCAGCTTTTCTGCCTGAGATGGGTCTTCGCTGAGCCGGGCGGTTTAAGCCGCTCGCCGTGCCAGTGCATTGCATTTGCCGCCCCCAGGGGCGGCTTTTGTTTTTCAGGCCGGGTAAACGGCGCCCAGCACCCGGGCGCCTGCGGCGCCGGTCACGCTGGCCAGATTTCCGGAAAGCCCATGCACCGTCCGGTGGGCCAGCCAGGCAAAAGCTGCCGCCTCCACCTGCAGTGCGGGCAGGCCCAGCGCATCAGTGGGAACCACCCGGATGCCGGGGCAGGCGGCCTGCAACCTTGCCATGAGATGGGTGTTGAGGGCACCTCCGCCGCACACTGCCATGTAGTTGCTATGTATTTTGTAGCTTTTGGCGCTTATGGAGCAAGCGCTGGCGGTATATTCCGTCAATGTGGCTTGCACGTCCGCCGGGTTTGCTGCACCAAAACGCTGCAGGTGGCGGGCAAGCCACGCAGGGTTGAACAGATCGCGCCCCGTGCTCTTGGGGGGTGGCTTGTGCAAAAACGGCTCATCCAGCAACGATGCCAGCAAGGCTGGCAGTACCTGACCCGTGGCGGCCCATGCCCCCCCCGCATCGAAGGCCTGGCCGGTATGCCGTTGGCACCAGTAGTCCATCAGCGCGTTGCCGGGGCCGCAGTCAAAGCCCAGCACGCTGCCGTCGGCGCCCAGCACGCTGAGATTGGAGATGCCGCCGATGTTGAGCACCAGCACGGTTTCACCCGCGCGGCCAAAAACCCCTTGGTGAAACGCTGGCACCAAGGGTGCACCCTGTCCACCTGCCGCCACGTCACGGCTGCGGAAATCGGCCACCACGGTGATGCCGGTGCGCTCAGCCAGCAGGGCTGGGTTGCCCAGCTGCAGGGTATAGCCCGTGCCGTCAAATTCCTGGGGGCGGTGGCGCACCGTCTGCCCATGGGCGCCGATGGCGCGGATGGAGGATGCTGGCTGCCCGCTACGCTTGAGTAGCGTTTGCACAATCTGCGCGTAGGCCCGCGACAGGGCGTTGCCTGCCAGCGCGGCGCGGTGCAATTCGTCAGTGCCCGAAGTGTTGAGGGCCATCAGTTCGGCCCGCAGTTCGGGCGCGAAGGGCGCGCTGGCATGGTGGGTGACGACGCAGTGCGAGCCAGAAAAATCGGCCAGCACACCGTCGATGCCATCGAGCGAGGTGCCCGACATCAGGCCGATGTACAGCTCGGATGCGCTCACAGGAGCCGTGTGGACTGTGAAGGCGTGGACGGAAGAGCCTTAGGTCCAGGGGCCCTGAAGCCCAGGCAAGCGGCGCGGCCGAGGCCAGTGGCTGCCGCGCAAGGGCCGCCGCGCCGCGTAGGCGGCGCTTCGCTTGCGTGCGCTGGCGGCGTCCGCCCGTGGGGGGAAGGCGCGAAGCGGCTCAGGGGGGGCTTCACTTCACTCCGCGCTGGCTTGCTCGATCAGCGCAGCTGCCGAGAGCTGGATGCGCATGCTGGAGGCCAGACGGTCGAATGCCGGGCGCGCAGCGGCCGAGACGGGGGCTGCTGCCTCACTCTGGGCCACGATGGTCTGCGGGTCCTGGTGGACGCCGTTCACCCGGAACTCGAAGTGCAGGTGGGGCCCTGTGGCCCAGCCGGTGGCACCCACGGCGCCCAGTGTCTCGCCCTGTTCCACCGATTGGCCCTGGCGCACATCGATGCGGCTGAGGTGGGCGTACACAGTCACGTGCTGGTTGCGGTGCTTGACGAAGACCACATTGCCGAAGCCGTTCTGCACGCCTGCGAACTCCACCACGCCATCGCCCACGGTACGTACGGGCGTGCCGGTGGGGGCCGCGAAATCGGTGCCCAGGTGGGCGCGCCATGTTTTCAGGATGGGGTGCATCCGCATCTTGAAGCCGCTGGTCACGCGCGAGAACTCCACGGGCGATGTCAGATAGGCGCGGCGCATGCTCTCGCCGTCGAGGGTGTAGTAGGCACCCTTGGCGGCACCGGGTTCCTGGAACCAGATGGCTTCGTGCTTCTTGCCGTTGTTCAGGAACTCGGCACTCAGCACCCGGCCGCTGGACAAGGGCTCGCCATCTGCCTCGCGGGTTTCATACACCACCGAGAAACGGTCACCCTTGCGCAGGGCGCGACGGAAATCGATGTTGCCGGAGAAAAGTTCGGCCATCTGGACGGCTACGGCGTCGGGGATGTTGGACGCGTCGGTCGCAGCAAACAGCGAGCTGTGGATGATGCCGCCGGCCAGACGGCTGCTGGTGGTCAGCTTGGCGGTTTCGATGCGCGAACTGAACTTGTCGCCCACACGCTCCACCACGAGACGCCGGAAGTCGCCGCTGTCATCGGGCACCCAGCGCACGGTCAGGCGGGTCAGGCGGTGGTCATCGGTGGTTTCTGCCGAAACGATGCGGCCCGTGCGGCCGAGCACATTTTGTCGGACAGGAGTGTCACTGCGCATGAAGGCGGCAGCGGCCGGGTCGGCCACGCCCAGGCGCTGAAGCAGCGATTCAGGGGTGTCGCTGCTGCGCACCTGCTCGGAGCGGAACAGCGAAAAACCCGGCGCTTCCAGTTCCCCCAGCACGAGGTTTTCTGCCAGCGATTCAACGGGGTAGGTCACCATGCGCACCGGCAGCTCGGCCGGGTCGGGCGCAAAAGACGCCACAGCGAATGCGCCCCCACCACCCGTCAGCAGGATGGCTGCGACGGCGGCGGTGATGCGTTTGGGATGTTGTTGGATCGTGCGGGACAGCCGGTCAAGCAAAGCCGAGCTGGCGGTGGTCAAGCCGTGAATCAAAGGTCTATCCCCAGGGTGAGTGTGGTTCCAGGACGCGCACCCGTCACAGGTACGGGAAGGGGCCTGGAGCACAGACTGTCAGGCTGCAAGCATTCGACAGAATGGTGAAAAACAGGTCGAAACAGCGGGCCTACTAGAATCCGCCTTACGCAATGTGGGCTGAAGTATAGCGGTGCATGCTGTCTAGACATCCAAAAAAACCCTTATGAATCAATCTGCTGTTACAACAACCCCGGTCTCTGATGGTGTAGGACGGGCCCTTGAAATTTCTCTGCGCGGTGTGCAGGAGCTGCTGCCACAGGACGAATGGGTCAAGAAGCTGGTGCGCTCTGAGGCCACGGGGCAGCCGCTGCGCATCAAGCTGGGGCTCGACCCTACCGCGCCGGACATCCACATCGGCCACACGGTGGTGTTGAACAAGATGCGGCAGTTGCAAGATCTGGGCCACCAGGTGATCTTCCTGATCGGCGACTTCACCAGCCTGATCGGCGACCCGTCCGGCCGCAACAGCACGCGCCCGCCGCTCACGCCCGAGCAGATCAAGGTGAATGCCGAGACTTATTACAAGCAGGCCAGCATGGTGCTGGACCCGGCCAGGACCGAGATCCGCTACAACAGCGAGTGGAGCGAGCCCCTGGGTGCGAGCGGCATGATTCAACTGGCTTCCCGCTACACCGTGGCGCGCATGATGGAGCGCGATGACTTTCACAAGCGCTTCACCACCGGCCAGTCGATCTCGGTACACGAGTTTCTGTACCCGCTGATGCAGGGTTACGACTCGGTGGCGCTCAAGAGCGATCTGGAGCTGGGCGGCACCGACCAGAAGTTCAACCTGCTCATGGGCCGCCACCTGCAGCAGGAATACGGCCAGGAGCCGCAGTGTGTGCTCACCATGCCGCTGCTGGTGGGCCTGGACGGCGTGGACAAGATGTCCAAGTCCAAGAACAACTACATCGGCATCACCGAAGACGCCAACACCATGTTTGCCAAGGTGCTGTCGATCAGCGACACCCTGATGTGGGACTGGTACACGCTGCTGTCGTTCAAGAGCCTGGCCGACATCGCCGCGCTCAAGGCCGAGATCGCCAGCGGGCGCAACCCCAAGGACGCCAAGGTGATGCTGGCCAAGGAGATCACCACACGGTTCCACAGTGCCGCCGCGGCCGATGCGGCCGAGCAGGACTTCATCAACCGCAGCAAGGGCGGGGTGCCGGATGAGATCCCGGAACTGTCCCTGTCGGGCGCGCCGCTGGGCATTGGTGCGCTGCTCAAGCAGGCCAACCTGGCGCCGTCCGGCAGCGAGGCCAATCGCCTGATCGACGGCGGCGGCGTGCGCGTGGAGGGCAGCGTGGTCAGCGACAAGGGCCTGAAGCTCGAAGCGGGTACCTACGTGGTGCAGGTGGGCAAGCGCAAGTTTGCGCGGGTCACCCTGTCATGATTTTGATATGAAATTGGCCGCTACCGCTTGATGGATAAGCGCTGGCAGCTATCAATTTGAAAGCGCTGAGGCCTTGGGGTCCAGCGCTTTTTTCATGCGCCGTCCAGGTTGTCGTTCAAATCCGGATCGGGCACATCGCCAATCGCCTGGCGGGTGGCCTCGGCCTGCACCTGCAACCAGGCGCAAAACGCCTTGATCTCCGGCCGTTGCGCGCTGCGCGGCCCCACCATGAGCCAGTAGGCCAGGGGCGAGTCGATGCGGTGGCCGGGCAGCACCTCCACCAGGTCGCCTGCCGCCAGGGCATCGGCAATCAGTGGCATGCGCGCCAGTGCCAGGCCCTGGCCGGCCAGCGCGGCCTGCACGATCTGGTGGGCGTAGTTGAAGTACAGCCAGCGCTGGGGCTGCAGCTTGGCCAGGTCGCGGCTGTCGAACCAGCGGCGCCAGCTCAGGTACTCCAGATAGTGCGTGCGGTGGGCGTCGCCGGCCTCGATCAGGGTGAACTGCGCCACATCGGCCGGGGTGCGCAGCGGCTTGCCGCTCTTGAGCAGCCAGGGGCTGGCCACCACGGCCAGTTGCTCGCCAAACAGGCGCACGCCCCCCTGGGTGGCGCCGCCCGGCATGGCGTAGCGCAGGGCCAGGTCCACGTCCGAGGTGTCCAGATCGACCTGCGCGTCGCTTGCATCAATGCGGATGTCGATGCCCGGGTTGTCGCGCTGGAACTCCTCCATGCGCGGGATCAGCCACATCGACGCAAAACTGGCCCAGGTGGTAATGGCCACGCTGCGGCGCCCGGCCGTCTGGCGCACCAGGCGCACGGCGGCGTCCATGCGCTCCAGCGCCGGACCCACGGCGCGCTGCAACTGCGCGCCCGCGCTCGTCAGCTCCACCGCGCGGGTGTGGCGCAAAAACAGGGGCACGCCCACTTCTTCTTCCAGCGCCTGGATCTGGCGGCTCACGGCAGATTGCGTCAGCGCCAGCTCATCGGCGGCGGCGCGAAAGTTCAGGTGCTTGGCCACGGCCAGAAAGGCACGCCAGTGGCCGGTGGCCACGGGCCGGGTGCGCAAGACGGCGGGGGAGTATTCGGCAGAGGTCATGGCGGCATTCCTGCTGAGCGTGATTCATGCGTTGACGGAATGAATAGCGTAGCGCGTTTTCATTGGACTGTGTGTGGCGCAAACGGCACCATTCATTCACCGTACTCGCTTTCAACCACGCCAAGGAGCCCGTCATGTCGCACCGCCCCGTTCTGGAATCGCAACAATCCGTGCCCGCCTCCAGCGCTGGCCGATCTGCGGCCGGCAGCTGGACGCTGGGCGCGGGCCGTGCCCTGTCGCTGCACCCGGCCGCGTCGGGCGTGCTCGCCATTGCCTGCGGGCGGGCCTGGGTGACGGTGCAAGGCCCCGGTGCGGGATGCCCGGGCACCGGGGTGGACCACGTGCTGCGCGCTGGCGACGAGCTGGCCATTGCGCCCGGGCAGCATGTGGTGCTGGAGGCCTGGAGCCCGCCCGGGCGTGCCGACGCCATGGCGTTCCGCTGGGATGTGCCGCCGGCCAGCCTGCCCGCCACCTGCGTCACCCGCACTGCGGCCTGCGACTGGGAATGCGGCGTGGTACAGCCTCTGCGGGACCTGCTCCGGGCGCTGGGCCTGGGCGGGCGGGCCGTGGGATCGGCAGCGCTGGATGTGGCCGGCGCGGGCGGGCGACTGGCGGCCGGTGCCGTGCGTTTTGCTCTCTATCGGATAGCAGCACCCCTGCATCGCAGGCCTGTTTGAGGCTGTCATGCAGAAAAGGCATCAATGGGTGCCGTGCTTTTCATTGGACGTTGTTCTGCAACCCGCGCACCATACGGTCTTATTAGGGTTTACCCGGAGTTCACCATGACAACCACTCACACTTTCCCACTGTTTTCCTTCGCGCCTTCCCGCGCTTTGGGTGCATCTTCCAGCGCCACCGGCACCGTCGCGGCAGGCGCTGCGGCGACCCTGGTGCCCAAGGCGGCCATGGTGCTGCGTGTGGCCGAGGGCCAGGCCTGGGTCACGCTGGGCAACGGCGAGCGCGATGACCTCATCCTGTGCGCCGGTCAGTCGGTGCCGGTGGCTGCAGGCCAATCGGTGGTGGTCGAGCCCCTGGGCGGCCGCCGCCTGCAATACCGCTGGGTGGACGGCGATGCCGCCGGTGCCCGCCCTGCATCGTGGTGGCGCCGCGCGTCCGTGGGCAACGGCGCACCCGCCTGGGGCGACGCCTGCTGCGCCTGACCTGGGCGGGCGGGGGGCCGGCCCGGCCACCCCGATGGGGACAGTATTTTTAGTCAAAATGGCTGCTAGCGCTCTACCATCAAGCGCGAGCAGCTATTTTTTTGATAGTGAGTGGACGGGTGCGCCAGGTGGCTGGCGTGAGTCCTCGCACAGCACCCCGATCAGCCAGGTCAGAGCATCAGCTCGCCCCGCACGGTCTCGAACGCGGCAATGGCCGCATCGCCGTCCAACTGCTCCATGCGCGCCAGCGCATCCACGTCTTCCACGGTGCTGAAGGCCAGGCTGAACTGTTGAAACCGCCGCCCCGCCAGCGGGCCGTGGTGGATGACTTCGACGTTGATATGGCGCGGGTCGTTGCGGATGCGCTCAATGAGCTTGAGCACGGCCTTTTGCGGGCCTTCGAGTTGCTGGCAAAAGCGCTGGCCGTCGAAAATCAGCAGTCCTGTCACATCCAGCTCCGCGTTCACCTGGCGCGCGCGCCCGGCAATCTCGGCCACCACGCTCAGGGGCTGGTCGGGCGCGAGGGTGCTCACATAGAGAACCTCATACAGGGCAGTGCAAATTTTCATAGGTGCGGCCCAATGTAGGGGGCCCACAGGGGTTGCGCAATGTCAAAAGACATACGGCCCGCCATCGTGCCCGCACTGGCGCTGCAATGTTGTTACCAGATGTGAGCAAGGCGCTTGCGTGCCTAGAATCGCGCACCATGAACGCCACTTTGCCGCCCCACACCTGCCCGCCATCCTGCGATGCGTGCAGGCTCAGAAAAACCGGCGCCTTCACGCCCGTGAAGCCCGAGGTTCTGGCGTTCATCGAGGGTTTTCGCAAAGACACGATGGCCGTGCAGGCCGGGGGTGCGCTGGTGCGCGAGAGCGAGCCCAACGCCAAACTCTTCACCCTGTATTCAGGCTGGGCATTCCGTTACAAGACGCTGAGCGACGGGCGCCGCCAGATCCTGAATTTTCTGCTGCCCGGCGATCTGGTGGGGCTGCAGCAGGAGTTTGGCGAGGTGTCCACCCACGGCATCGAGGCGCTGACGGACTGCTCGCTGTGCGTGTTTGAAAACGACAGCCTGTGGGCGCTGTTTCGCGAGCACCCGCGCCTGGGCTACGACATCACCTGGCTGGCGGCGCACGAGGAAGGCCACCTGGACGAAAACCTGCTCACCACCGGCCGCCGCAACGCCACCGAGCGCGTGGCCATGCTGCTCATGCACCTGTACCGCCGGCTCGACCGCATCGGGCTGGTGGAGGACGGCGCGGTGGCGTTCCCGCTCAACCAGCAGCACATTGCCGATGCGCTGGGGTTGTCGCTGGTGCACACCAACAAGACGCTGCGGCGCCTGGCCCTGCTGGGTCTGCACGAGCTCAAGAACGGGCGCCTGCGCCTGCTGAACACGCGCGCGCTGGCGCGCATTGCCGAGTACTACGACACACCGCCCCGGCTCATGCCGCTGCTGTAGCCGCGCGGTGGCGGTAGAAATATGGGCTAACTGAGCCCCAGCGCTTATGGATCAAGCGCTAGCAGCTATGGTTTGAATAGCGTCTTGCACCCTGCGGGCGCAAGCCCATAATCCTCTCCATGCCCGCGCGCCGGGCTTTGTTGCGCACCCCAACCCTCATTTTCATGACCTCACTCGACATCCTCATCATGGCGGCCGGCAAGGGCACGCGCATGAAAAGCCGCATCCCCAAAGTGCTGCAGCGCCTGGCCGGGCGCCCGCTGCTGCACCATGTGCTGGACCAGGCGGCGCACCTGCAGGCGCGCAGCGCCATCGTCATCACGGGCCACGGTGCTACAGAAGTAGAAGCTGCTTGCGCAGGTGCAGCAAGCGCTGGAGCCGGTTTTGACCTGAAATTTGCCCGGCAGGAGCCGCAACTGGGCACCGGCCACGCCGTGCAGCAGGCTGTGCCGCACCTGCGCGAAGATGGCACGGTGGTGGTGCTGTCGGGCGATGTGCCGCTGACCCAGGCCGACACGCTGCGCGCCCTGGTGGCTGCCGGCGAAGGTGGCAAGCTGGCCCTGCTGACGGTGACCCTGCCCGACCCCACCGGCTACGGCCGCATCGTGCGCAATGCCGACGGCGCCGTGCAAGGCATCGTCGAACACAAGGACGCCACCGACGCCCAGCGCGCCATCACCGAGGTCTACAGCGGCATCATGGCCGTGCCCGCGCGCCTGCTCACGCCCTGGCTGGCGCGGCTGACCAACCACAACGCCCAGGGCGAGTACTACCTGACCGACATCGTCGCCATGGCCGTGCAGGGCGGCGTGCCCGTGGTGGCCCACCGCATCACCGATGCGCTGCAGGTGGCGGGCGTCAACAGCCCGCTGCAGCTGGCCGAGCTGGAGCGCGCGCACCAGCTGCGCACAGCGCGCAGCCTGATGGAGCAGGGCGTGCGCCTGGCCGACCCGGCGCGCTTTGATGTGCGCGACGACACCCGCACCGGCGTGCGCGGCGAACTGGTGTGCGGGCAGGACGTGGAGATCGACGTGAACTGCGTTTTCACTGGCCGCGTGGAGCTGGGCGAGGGCGTCACCATCGGCGCCAACTGCTGCATTGCCAACGCGCGCATCGCGCCCGGCGCCGTGATCCACCCCTTCACGCACATCGACGGCGAAAAGGCGGGAGCCACCGTGGGCGAGGGCGCGCTGATCGGCCCCTTTGCCCGCCTGCGCCCCGGCGCGCAACTGGGCCGCGAGGTGCACATCGGCAACTTTGTGGAAGTGAAAAATTCCACCCTGGCTGACGGCGCCAAGGCCAACCACCTGGCCTACCTGGGCGATGCCACGGTGGGCGAGCGCGTGAACTACGGCGCAGGCAGCATCACCGCCAACTACGACGGCGCCAACAAGCACCGCACCGTGATCGAGGCCGACGTGCACATCGGCAGCAACTGCGTGCTGGTGGCGCCCGTGACCATTGGTGCAGGCGGCACGGTGGGTGGTGGCAGCACCATCAGCAAGAGCACGCCGCCCGGTGCGCTCAGCGTGGCGCGGGGCAAGCAGATCACCAAAGAAAACTGGCACCGCCCTGCCAAGTTGCCCAAGGCGTGATGCAGCCATGACGCAGCCCGCAAGCCCTGCCGAGGTCGAGCAACTGCGCGCCGAGCTGGCCCGCAGCCAGCAGCAGGTGGCCGACATGGCCGCTGCGCAGGAGGAGTTCTTGCGCGCCGTGTCGCACGACCTGCGCGCGCCGCTGCGGCACGTCACGTCGTACGGCACGCTGGTGCGCGAGGTGCTGGGCGACTTGCCGCCCGAGGTGGCGCAGGGCGCCGAGGTGCAGGAGGCGCTGGGTTTTCTGGCCACCATGGACCAGTCGGCCCGGCGCATGGGGCTCATGATCGACGGCCTGCAGGCCCTGGTGCGCGCCAGCCGCACGCCGCTGCATCTGCAGGCCGTGCCGCTGGCCGACGCCGTTGTGCAGGCGCGCGCCGCGCTGGCCGCTGCCGAGGCCGGGCGGGGCGTGGAGTGGCGCATTGCGTCAGACCTGCCCACGCTGCAGGCCGACCCCACACTGCTGCAGGAGCTGCTGGTGCAACTGCTGGGCAATGCCCTCAAGTTCACCCGGCCGGTGGCGCAGGCGTGCATCACGGTGCAGGCCGATGCGGCACCTGCGGGGCAGATCGCCTTTACCGTGCAGGACAACGGCGTGGGTTTTGACCCGGCGCGCGCGGGTAGCCTGTTCGGCGTGTTCCAGCGCCTGCACCGAGAGACCGAGTTTGACGGTGTGGGCACCGGCCTGGCGCTGTGCCGCGCGATTGCGCAGCGCCATGGGGCGCAGATCCGTGCCACCGCGGTGCCGGGCGGGGGCTGTACGGTGCGGGTGGGCTGGCCGGCTTGAACAGCGCTTCAAGTTGCTGCTAAAAATATAGCTGTTCGCGCTTGCTGGATAAGCGCTACAGGCACTTTTTCGGCTCTCTTCCGTTTCGGGTGGAACCCCACATCCCCCACCGGGACCATGGTCAGGCCCTTGCCTTTTGCAAAGGATTGCCCGGCAAGTGAGTGAGCTTGCCAGCGATCAGGAACGCCATGGCTACGAAGTGCTCGGTGGTTGCATAGCCACGCGCCTTGGCCTTGCTCGCTTGCAGTAGCGAGTTCACCGCCTCCACATAGCCAGTATGCAGATGGGAGGCATCAAACGCTTTGAGTATTCCTGCCCAGTGTTGCTTGATTGTCTTGGCCAATTCCTTGAATGGCTGCAGGCGGCTGCGTTGCGCCCAGTGCAGCCATTTCTTGAGGGCCTGCGCACTGCGAGCTGCATCTGCGTGTGAATCCCTGTAGATATCGCGCAGCCCTTCCTTCATCCGCCACGCCCTGGCGGTCTTCAATCGGGTGTGGGGCAGCCAATCCATGTTGGCCTGCTCTTTGTCCGTCCACTTGGCTTTGTCTTTGAGCCAGCACCAGCGGGTCTTCTTGAGCCAGCGTTCGCCCCTGGCCTCTTCGCGCCGCACAGCGTCCACTGCCCGGTTGGCCATCTGCACCACATGGAATCCGTCGAAGGCAATGGCCGCCTGGGGCAAGTGCTGGCCAACACCTGCGATGAAGGCCTTGGACATGTCCATGCACACCACCTGGATGGCCTGCGTCTGACCTTGGTGGCTCTTGAAGTCCTCGGTAAACCTTTGCACCGTGCTGGCATCCTTGCCGGGCGTGGCGTAGATCAGGCGCGCCCGCTGCAGGTCGTGCACCAGGGTGATGTAGCTGTGGCCTTTGGCGCAGCTGGTCTCATCGATGCCAATGACCGCCACATCCGCATAGCTCTCCTTGGCCCGTGCCAAGCTGACATGGGCATCGATCTGGCGCCACAAGGCGTTGTCCGCGCAGCGCAGAATGCGCCCACACGCGGCCACCGGCATCTCGCGGGCCAGCGTGAGGGCCAAGGCCTCGAACATGAGCGTAAAGCGGCTGCCCTCTCGCGCCCAGGGCACGTTCAGCTGGGCAGTAGATCCGCAGGCGCTACACGACACCCGAGGCAGCGCGCAGTGCACGTAGGCTTCAAACTGAAAGAAATCCAGATGCCGCCAGCTGCGCTGGCGGTGGTCATGCAGCTTCTGCTGGGCAGCTTCGCAAACGGGGCAGGTTGCATGGCCTGATTGCCAGACCACGTACAGGTCGATACGGCTGCGCTCCAAGTCCAGTGCAACACGCTCTACCGCCCAGGGGGCGGCCAGCCCCAATGCCTGACAAAACAGTGCTTCTTGCATCGGGATGGCTCCTGTTTAACGGGTGTCAAGGGATTTATTTGAACTGTAGCGTTCCACCCGAAACGGAAGAGAGCCACTTTTTCTATATATTTTTCGGGGGCGCGGCCCCCTCGGCAGGTGTGTTACACCGCAGGCGCCAGGGCGGGTTCGATGCTGCCCGCCACGCGGTTGCGCCCGCCGTTCTTGGCGACATACAGTGCGGCGTCGGCCGCGTCGATCCAGGCGCGCAGGTTGCTGTGGCGGTGGTCGGCCGGGGCCACGCCAATGCTGCTGGTGATGCGTACGTCAGGCAGGCTGCGCAGGCGCACGCCCTCGGTCTGCTCGCGGATGCGGTGGGCAAGGGCCAGTGCGTCCCTGGCCTGCATGCCGGGCAGCACGATGGCAAATTCATCGCCGCCATAGCGCCCCGCGCAGTCGCCCGCGCGCACGTTGCCGCGCACCACATGGGCCAGTGCGCGGATCACCTCGTCGCCCACCGTGTGGCCATGCTGGTCGTTGATCTGCTTGAAATGGTCAATGTCCAGCATCAGCATGCAGGCGGGCTCGTTGGTGGTGTGGTGGCGGCGCAGTGCAGCCTCGGCCTGTTCCTGCCAGTGGCCACGCACGAAAAGTCCGGTGAGCGCGTCCACGCGCCGCAGCTCATCCAGCAGCTGGTTCTGGTGGGCCGTCTTGCGGATGAGCTGGTAGCTCACGACGCTGACCGAGATCGTGTGCAGTGCCATCACGGGCAGGCACGCCACGATGACGCGCATGGAGGTGTCGGGCGCCCAGTGCAGGCCCGCCAGCAGCATGCCCACCAGCCCTCCGCCCAGCATGGCCGGGATCGAGCGTGCCCAGAGCCCGCGGATGCCGGTGGTGATCTTGTCCACCAGGGTCAGCGTGACCAGCAGCACGCTGGGCAGCAGGTTGAAGTGCATCAGCGGCACAAAGCTCGCCGCCATGGCGGAGTCGATAAGCAGGTTGCGGGTTTCGGCGCGGTACGGGTCTTTGCTGCGCCGCGTGATCAGGTAGGCCACGTGCGGCCACACAAACGCGGGCAGCACCATGGCCGCCCACGCGGCGGCGCTGGCGTGGCGCTCCCACAGCACCACGCCCACCACCATGCCACCGAGCCCCATGCCCAGAATGCGCAGGGGGTAGATACGGCGGGGCATCTGGCGGCGGGGTGTGGGCATGGAGAGTTGGGGTGGTGCCGCCGGTGCTGCGCTCCGGTGGGGGCGGGCTCGCGAAGGGCTGGGGGGAGCTTACATGCCCCCGTGGGGCGATGCCAGCACGAAATGACCATGTGTTCTGCCGCGCGGCTCCACGGTGTTCGCCGTGTTCGCCGTGTCCAGTTGCGTTCAACGGCCTTTCAGGTGCCGCAGCTGCTGGCGCAGGGCCGTGACTTCTTCGATCAGGTCGGCCGTGAGCGCCGCCAGGTGCGGATCGGCGTCGAAGGTGAGTTCCAGGTGGGCAATGCGCCGGGCGCGCACCACGGTGGCCCCGCTGAAGCGCCAGGCCGAGCGGTCGCCTTCGGTGCCAGCCTGCAGCAACCCCTCCTGCAGCCGCGCTGCCACCCAGTCGGCATCCATGCGGCAGGCGCGGGCCAGGGCGTCCAGCGTGAGGGCGGCGCTGCCATCGTCGAGCAGTTCTGCGGGGGGCGTGGGGGAGTGGGCGCTCATGGCTGGGCTCCTTGCGCAGCGCGCGGGTTGTAGTGGGGAAAGGCCTGGGCCAGCGCGGCGTACGCAGCGCGTTCGGCATCGGTGGTGGCCGGCGGCAGGGCCATGTGCAGTTCCAGATAGAGGTCGCCCGGTGGTGTGCCCGGGATGCCCCGGCCCTTGAGGCGCAGCTTGCGCCCCGCCTTCCAGCCTGCGGGCACCGCCACCTCGATGACCGAGCCGCCCGGCGTGCCCACCTCGACCGAGGCGCCCAGGGCTGCCTCCCAGGGGGCCACCACCAGCGGCTGGTAGACATCGCGGCCCTCCGCGCGCCAGCGCGGGTCGGGCTTGAACAGCACCTCCAGAAACAAATCGCCCGCCGGTGCGCCACCCCAGCCCGGGCTGCCCTGGCCAGCCAGGCGGATGAGCTGGCCTTCGCGCACGCCCTGCGGGATCTTGACGGCCAGATGGCGCTCGTCGCGCACCAGCGATCCGTCATCGGCCTGGTGCGCGCTTTGCAGCGTGAGGGTGCGTTCGGCGCCCTGGTAGGCGTCGGTCAGGTCCAGCTCGATGCGGGCGTGGTGGTCTGCGCCGCGCTGGGTGGGGGGGGGTCTTCCGCTGGTGTGTTCGCTGCGCCCGGCGCCACGCGCCCGGGCGGCACGGCCAAACAGCTGTTCAAAGAAGTCGCTGTAGTCGCCCGGAGCGCCACCCGGACCACCCGCGCCGTCCGAAAACTCGAACCCCGCATCCCAGTGCGGGGGCGGGCGGAAGTCCTGCCCCGGCTGCATGCGCGGTTCTTGCGCAAGGCGGTCGTAGGCGGCGCGTTTTTCCGGGTCGGAGAGCACGGCGTTGGCCTCGTTCACCGCCGTCATGCGCGCCACGGCGTCGGGCTCCTTGCTCACGTCGGGGTGGTATTTGCGCGCCAGCTTGCGGTAGGCCTTCTTGATCTCGTCGGCCGTGGCGGTGGGGCTGACCCCCAGCGTCTGGTAGTAGTCCTTGAACTCCATGCGGCGTGGCTCCTGTGTGTCCAACCACTCTATGCCGATGCGGCGGGAAGGCAAGAGGACTGGGACAACGGCATGCAAAGGGGCTGTCAACCATTTGCTATGAATTAAATAGCTGCTTGCGCTTTATGATCAAGCGCTAGAGGCACTTTTGTACCAAATTTTGCCCTGCGGGTTGCAAAGAAGGCCTTCACGTTGCGCACATTGGCATCGCCCGTGAACAGGCGCTGCGACAGCGCCAGGTACCCCGGCATGTCCCGTGTGTGCACCACCAGCACAAAGTCCGGCCCGGGCGATACGCGCCAGCATTGCTGCACGGCGTCGTCGGCCACGGCGCGGGCTTCGAACGCGTCAAGCTGTTCGGCGCCTTGGCGGTCCAGCGACACCTCGACGATGCAGGCCAGCCCGTGGCCCTGAATGGCCGCAAGCCGATCGGGCTGCAGGATGGCCACCTGGCGCTCGATCAGACCGGCATCGTGCAGGCGCTTGACGCGGCGCAGACAGGTGGGCGGGGAGACATGTACCTGTTCGGCCAGGGATTGGTTGCTCTGCGCCGCGTCGGTTTGCAGCAGGTTGAGCAGCTGCAAGTCTGTGCTGTCGAGTGATATGGATTCCATGATCTTCTATAAATTGAATAAAAATTTCATGCATTGTGTTTTGTGAAATTTAAGTTCAATTTCATTGAAATATCAATCGATAATTTTTCTCAATGCTGCTTACGATCCGCCCCATCGAATCCAACCCAAGGGCAAACACCATGTGCGGCATCGTCGGCGCGGTCTCTACGCGCAACGTCGTTCCCATCCTCGTCCAGGGCCTGCAGCGGCTTGAATACCGGGGCTATGACTCCTGCGGCGTGGCGGTACATGCCTCCAGCCTCGATGCAGCGCGCCCGGCAGGCCTGCAGCGCGCCCGCAGCACCGCCCGCGTGGCTGAGCTGCTGGAGCAGGTGACCACCGAACACATCGACGGTGCCACCGGCATTGCCCACACCCGCTGGGCCACCCATGGCGCGCCCGCCGTGCACAACGCCCACCCGCACTTCAGCCACGGCACTGGCGCAGACGCGCAGGCCCAAAGCGCAGGCCGAGTAGCCTTGGTGCACAACGGCATCATTGAAAACCACGAAGAACTGCGCCGGGCGCTGCAGGCACGCGGCTATGTGTTTGTGAGCCAGACCGACACCGAAGTCATCGCCCACCTGGTGGACAGCCACTACAGCGGCGACCTGTTTGAAGCCGTGCAGGCCACCGTGGCCGAGCTGCATGGCGCCTACGCCATCGCCGTGATGCACAAGGACGAACCGCACCGCGTGGTGGGTGCACGCGCTGGTTCGCCGCTGATCCTGGGGGTGGGAAGCGGGGGCGCAGAGCACTTTCTGGCCAGCGATGCCATGGCCCTGGCGGGTGTCACCGACCAGATCGTTTATCTGGAAGAGGGTGACCTGGTGGACCTGCAGCTGGGCCGCTACTGGATCGTGCGCAAGGACGGTGCCGCACTCACGCCCGAACAGCGCCCCGTGCGCACGGTGCTGGCCCACAGCGGCGCGGCCGAGCTGGGCCCCTACCGCCACTACATGCAAAAGGAAATCTTCGAGCAACCGCGCGCCATCGCCGACACGCTGGAAGGCGTGGCCGGCATCGTGCCCGAGCTGTTTGACGGCGCGGGCCAGCATGGCGAACCTGGCGCCGCCGCCTGGCGGGTGTTCAAGGAAATCGACAGCGTGCTCATCCTGGCCTGCGGCACCAGCTACTACAGCGGCTGCACCGCCAAATACTGGCTGGAAGACATCGCGGGCATTCCCACGCAGGTCGAAGTGGCCAGCGAATACCGCTACCGCACCAGCGTGCCCAACCCACGCACCCTGGTTGTCACCATCAGCCAGTCTGGCGAGACCGCTGACACCCTGGCCGCGCTGCGCCACGCCCAATCGTTGGGCATGCAGCACACGCTCACCATCTGCAACGTGGCCACCAGCGCCATGGTGCGCGAATGCAAGCTGGCCTACATCACCCGCGCAGGCGTGGAGATCGGCGTGGCCAGCACCAAGGCCTTCACCACGCAGCTGGCGGGCCTGTTCTTGCTGACGCTGGCGCTGGCGCAATGCAAGGGACGCCTGAGCGAGGAGCAGGAAGCCGCCCACCTCAAGGCCATGCGCCACCTGCCCGTGGCCCTGCAGGCCGTGCTGGCGCTGGAGCCACAAATCATCAGCTGGGCCGAAGACTTTGCCCGCATGGAAAACGCGCTCTTTCTGGGCCGGGGCCTGCACTACCCGATCGCACTGGAAGGCGCGCTCAAACTCAAGGAAATCAGCTACATCCACGCCGAGGCCTACCCGGCCGGAGAGCTCAAGCACGGCCCGCTGGCCTTGGTGACCAGCGCCATGCCGGTGGTGACGGTAGCGCCCAACGACGCGCTGCTGGAAAAGCTCAAGAGCAACATGCAGGAAGTGCGCGCCCGCGGCGGCGTGCTGTATGTGCTGGCCGATGCCGACACCCGCATCGAAAGCAGCGAAGGCATCCACGTGATCCGCATGCCCGGGCACTACGGCCCCTTGAGCCCGCTGCTGCATGTGGTGCCGCTGCAGCTGCTGGCGTACCACACGGCGTGCGCGCGCGGAACCGACGTGGACAAACCCCGGAACCTGGCGAAATCGGTGACGGTGGAGTGAGTGGGTGGGGTGTTCTTGCGAAACCCTTAATTGACTAAAGTTATGGACTTTTTCATGTATAAAAATTAGATTTCAACAATTATTTTTCGATTGTGGGAATTTTCTACAAATTTGACTCATGCACTGTGGGTCGTAAAGATAGCTCTGCAGCCTGTAGATAAAGCCCCAAGGGTACCTGTCACCGGAAGCGGTTCGGACGGACGCATGAACGACAAGGAGTCGTGAATCCACGCACTACCTCGGGCTCAACAGGCTGGACGTCAAACCACACGTTCCTGAATTTGGCAAGCGTTCGCGCACCGCCATGAAGTCGGCCGAGGTCTTCACCCCCGAAGCAAAGAAGTCAGACCAATCGGTTGGACGCGGGGTCAACACCAGCCTCTCGCCATCGCGGCGGATGAACACCTCACGGACGGAATCGGCAAACCTGAATCCGGGCGGCAACACTACCGTCTGGGAGCCATTGCTCCAGCCGACGCGGGCTATCAGCAAAGGGTTGGTGGTGTGCTTTTTCGGCATGTCATCCTCCAGCAAAAAGACTGCTTATGCGAACAACTGCCCCCTTCGGCAGATCCTCATTGGCCACTGCCTGAAGCACCGATATCTGCGCAGGAGATAGCGGCCCATCGTCGGTATTCTGGGTAATTAAAGTCGTAAACACGCAATTAAAGTCGTAAACAAGCATCTAGGGAAATCCTGCAAAACCCCCCGCAGTGTTTGGTACATGTCAGCATGCAATGGCATCCTCACAGGCCATGAAGCAAAGCAGCCTTGACCTGAATCTGAGCACCAAGAAGACCCGCAAACAGGAACTGCTGGTCCAGATGGATCGGGTGGTTCCCTGGGCTGCATTGATCGATGTCATTGCCCCGTACTACCCCGAGGGCAAGAACGGCCGCCCACCCTTTGCCCTGGAGACCATGCTGCGCATCCACTGCATGCAGCAGTGGTTTACCTTGTCGGATCTGGCGATGGAAGAAGCCCTCTTTGACACCCCGATCTGTTGACGCCGACCGAAAACTGAGCCACTTTTTGGTGTGATGCCGACCTAAAACTGAGCCAGGTGTTTTACCTACCCTGCTGTTTTGTGCAGCAAGGGAATGAAGAGGGTGATCACCATGGACATGATTGGCAAGATACGGCGGATGCACCGCCGGGACAAGAAGACGAAGCGGGAGATATCGAGGGCCACGGGCCTGTCGCGCAACACGGTGGCCAAGTGGCTGGACGAGGCGCAGCCGGTCGAGCCCAAGTACCGCCGGGAGGCGGCGAAGGCGACCAAGCTGTCGGCGCACGAGGCGGAGCTCAAGCAAGCCTTGAAGGCCGATGCCAAGCGGCCCAAGAAGGAGCGGCGCACGGCCAAGGCCTTGTTCACGCAGATCAAGGCAGCGGGCTACGAAGGTGGCTACACGCGGGTGACGGACTTCATCCGCAAGTGGCGCCAAGGTGAAGGCCAACAGGCGGCCTGCAAGGCCTTCGTGCCATTGACTTTCGAGCTTGGCGAGGCCTTCCAGTTCGACTGGAGCGAAGACGGCTTGCTGGTGGGCGGGGTGTACTACCGCATGCAGGTCTCGCACATGAAGCTGTGTGCCAGTGGGGCCTTCTGGCTGGTGGCCTACCCCAGCCAAGGCCACGAGATGCTGTTCGATGCGCACACCCGCAGCTTTGCAGCGCTGGGTGGCGTGGCACGCCGTGGCATCTACGACAACATGAAGACGGCGGTCGACAAAGTCAAGAAGGGCAAAGGCCGCGTGGTCAATGCGCGCTTTGCAGCCATGTGCGCGCACTATCTGTTCGACCCTGATTTTTGCAACCGTGCCAGCGGCTGGGAGAAGGGGCGCGTGGAGAAGGATGTGCAAGACAGCCGCCGTCGCATCTGGGTGGAGGCGGGGCAACGGCGCTTTGGCAGCTTTACCGAGCTCAATGCGTGGCTGGGCGAGCGCTGCCGGGCTCTGTGGCGAGAGCTGCGCCACCCGCAGCACAAAGCGTTCAGCATCGCCGAGATGCTGGAGCTGGAGCAAAGCCACCTGATGCCGATGCCGGTGGCCTTTGATGGCTATGTTGAGAACCCGGCCAAGGTGAGCAGCACCTGCCTGGTGACGGTGGCGCGCAACCGCTACTCGGTGCCCTGCGAATGGGCGGGGCAAATGGTCAGCACACACCTGTACCCGGCGCAGATCGTGGTGGTGGCCGGCGATGCTATGGTGGCCACGCACGAGCGCCTGAGCGATCGCAACCAGACCCGCTACGACTGGCAGCATTACGTGCCGCTGATCGAGCGCAAGCCGGGCGCGCTGCGCAACGGCGCGCCCTTTGCAGACCTGCCCGAGCCATTGCAGCGCATGCGCAAAGGCTTGCTGCACCAGGAGGGGGGCGACAGGGTGATGGCGCAGGTACTGGCCGAGGTGCCCAAGCAAGGGCTGGACGCCGTGCTGGTGGCGGTGGAGTTGGCCCTGGAGAGTGCGCCGCCATCGGGGCGGGTGAGCACCGAGCACGTCATCAACGTGCTCGGCCGCCTGCAAGCGCAGCCCCTGCCCGAGACGGTTGCGACCAACCTGCAAGTGAGCCAGACACCCCTGGCCGACACGGCGCGCTATGACAGCCTGCGCGCTGGCAGCGACATGCAGGAGGCCGATCATGCGTGAGCTGGACAAGGAGTTCAAAGAGCTGCGCCTGTACGGCATGGCCGGGGCCTGGGAGGACCTGGTCAAGCAAGGCGGCCACGCCACGCTGGAGAGCTCGCGCTGGCTGCTGGAGCACCTGCTGCAAGCGGAAGTCACGGACAGAGCCATGCGCTCAGTGAGCTACCAGATGCACACGGCGAAGTTCCCCGTGCACCGCGACCTGGCGGGCTTCGACTTCGAATGCTCGCCCGTGGACAAAAAGCTCATCGAGCAGTTGGCCAGCATGGCGTTCACCGAGCAGGCGCACAACGTGGTGCTGGTGGGTGGCCCCGGCACGGGCAAGACGCATCTGGCCACGGCCATCGGCGTGGCGGGCATCACGCGCCATGGCTCACGCGTGCGGTTTTACTCCACGGTGGACCTGGTCAACGCACTGGAGCAGGAGAAGGCCCAAGGCAAGGCAGGCCGCATCGCAGCGAGCTTGCAGCGCATGGACCTGGTCATCCTTGATGAGCTGGGCTACCTGCCCTTCAGCCAGGCAGGCGGCGCCTTGCTGTTCCACCTGCTGAGCAAGCTCTACGAGCAGACCAGCGTGATGATCACCACCAACCTGGACTTCAAGGAATGGTCCAGCGTGTTCGGCGATGCCAAGATGACCACGGCACTGCTGGATCGACTCACGCACCACTGCCACATCGTCGAGACGGGCAACGAGTCCCACAGGTTCATGCACAGCACAGCCGTGGCCAAGAAACGCATCAAGGCACGCGAACAGGCCAAGAAGGCTGAGCCGTTCTGAGCGGCTCAAGGGCAAGCCGCTACGGGCTTCGCCCTGCGCGGCTTACCCTCAACGGACGACCACCGAGCTCGATCACCAAGGAGACCAAAACCGACCCAAGGCACTACACTTATCCACAGCCGACCTTCACAGGTTGGCCATTAGCCCTGGCTCAAAATTCAATCGGCACGGTGGCTCAATTTTGAATCGGCGCCAACACTCAGCCGCGATAGTTGCAGCAGCACGCGCGGTGCTCGCACGTCCAAAATACCCCCCACACTCTTGCACCCCAGCCGAAGACCAAGGCAGTTTTCATATGTCCGCCCAAAGCAAGCGAGCAATTCGCTGAATCGCCCACTGCAGTTCATCGCCTCCATGTTCGTCATGCAGGCGGTGGTAGGGCGGGGAACTCCCTTCAATTCAAGATACCTTGCCCGGACGTGTGCATTGCATTCATCTGGCGTGCAGATCAGAATGGGCCATGGCCCTCGAAGACGATATCGCTACCCTCTCCGCACTTGTTCAGCGTATGGTTGATGAATCAGGAACACCAGTAGGTTTTGACGCGCGGGCTTGGCTTGACCAATGGCTGTTGGAATTGGCACCGACATTTGGTCATCGTCGTCCACTGGATGTTCTCAGCGGACCCGGCGGGCTGGATTTGGTGCGTAGCCACCTCCTGCGCGCGCAATCCGGGGCCTATTCCTGAGCGCAATTGTGGTGCTCTCCATTCATTGAATGCGTCACTGCCCACTAATTCATTGGGCCATCGCACACGCCTTGAAAGCCGCCTTGGATTCCCGTGTGGGCCGACCAGCTTCTCAGCATCCCATCGTCGAAGCAGAAAGACTCGCATTGGCTGCCTCGAAGAACTCGACCACCTTGCCATCCTGATCAAGCCTGAAGACCTGATTCCAGCACCGGTTTCCGCCATGCACGACGATGTCCGCCAGAATTGCCTCACTGCGAAGAACACAACCGGAAGCCCAAGCCTGTTGCGCCAGATTCACGCTTGACTGGGACGAATACCATGCGCAAGAAAACCGATAAAAATATCGGCCACTTCGTCGCTTCCAAGGCTGCCATCGATATGCATCCATTGGGTAATCGAGCTAACAGCGCCCATGAACCAGAACACCGCCAATTTCACGTTGCACGGGGCAATGGAACCATCCTGAACACCCCCCTCGAGCACTTTGCGCAGCTCTTGATCAAACTTTCGCCGACGCAAAGTGATTTTTTTCTGATCCGCCACAGTCATACCGGAGAAATCCTGGAGGATCGCCGGTGCGCCCATTTCATCCGTTAGCAACGAGATGTAGTTCTTAATGAAGACCGAGATCCGACCGAAACCAGTATTTTCCGAAGCGATCGCGTCTTGCAAGACGCGATCTCCCAAATGCATGGCGAGCTCGTGGCATTCGTAGACAAGTTCCTGCTTGTTCTTGAAGTAGTAGTAGAGGGCAGGCTTGGTGACGTTGAGCGTTTTTGCAATCTCGTCCAAGGACACATTCTTGTACCCATGGCGGCCAAATGCGCGCGAAGCTTCCGCAATGACAGCTTGCTTTTTGAGCTGGTACTGCTCATCCGCGCCGCTGACCGCATTGTTCCATTTTGCGCCCTTGCCCGATCTTTTGGCAGCATTGCGTGTCAGTGACTTGGGCTTTGCCTCAATTGGCGTACTCATTGGTGTTGTTTTCCTTGAGGGCATTCGTATCGCTAACTGAGGCAAAGTGTATCGAACTGCTTTCGCCGATAGGCCTGCGGAGAAAGGCCGTGCTCATCAGCCAGCCAAGATACTGCGCGCAATGATCAACTTTTGAATGTGACTAGTGCCTTCGTAGATCTTTGTAACGCGCACATCGCGATAATAGCGCTCGACCGGGAAGTCGTTGACATACCCGTAGCCACCATGCACTTGCAGCGCCGCAGAGCAAACCTTTTCAGCCATTTCGCTGGCATAGAGTTTAGCAACGGAGGCCTCCTTACTGGTTGGCAGGCCCGCATCCGTAAGACGAGCTGCATACAGCATGTACTGGTGCGCCACCTCAACCTGCATGGCCATTTCCGCCAAATCAAAGCTAATGGCCTGCAGTTCGGTGAGTGGCTTGCCATAGGCCTCGCGCTCTTTGGCGTAGCGGATGGCTGCCTCCAGCGCTGCACGGGCAATGCCGATGGCCAGGGCGGCGATTGCGATGCGCCCATCGGACAACAGCGATAGTGCTTTGCCATACCCGCGCCCTTCCTCACCGATCATGTTCTGAACTGGAACACGCATGTTGTCCAGCTGAATCTGAGCCGTGTGGGCCGTGTGCTGGCCCAGCTTCCTTTCGATACGCAAGCATTGGTAGCCTGGATCTTCGGGGTCCGCGATGAACAGGCTGAAGCGGTGACGGGCACCTGGTTCCGCAGTTGCTGCCACGACGAGCGCAAAGCCCGCTTCACTGCCATTGGAAATCCATTGTTTGCTGCCATTGATCACATAAACGTCGCCGTCCCGCTTAGCCGTGGTCCGGATGGCTGCGGTATCCGAGCCTGCATGGGGCTCTGACAATAAAAAGGCACCAATGCGCTTGCCACTGGCCAGATCCGGCAGATGGCGGGCCATCTGTTGTTCGGTTCCAAAACTACGTAACACGTGCGCAGCTGAGTTGTGGACGTGCATCATGGTGGCGAAGCCACCATCGGCCGCTGCGAATTCTTCAATAGCCAGGCAATACTCCACGAATGAAAGCCCGGAACCGCCGTATGCTGGCGGGGCGAGCATGCCCATGAAGCCTACGTCGGCAACTGCCTTGATTTCGTCGTGTGGCCAAGCCCCCGTGCGATCACGTTCGGCGGCCGTGCTACCCACCACTTCAGTCGCGACACGCCGGGCAGACTCCCGAATAATGACTTCTTGTTCGCTCAGCAATGCATTGGAAACGATGCTCATAAACCCATCCTTGAAAACTTGGAAAACGACTGACCCAATGCGGTCAACCCAGCCAGCGCTTGCGGCGGCGGTAATGTTTCATGTCGCGGAAACTCTTGCGCTCCCCATCGACCGTCAGGCCGAGGTAGAACTCTCGAACGTCCTCGTTGGTCTTTAAGCTGTTGGAGGGGCCCTCTAACACGATCCGTCCGCTCTCCATCACATAGCCGTAGTCGGCTAAATCCAGAGCGACGCGGGTGTTTTGCTCCACGATCAGCAGAGTCAGACCGCTGGTCTTGAGGTCACTCAGCAAACCATAGACCTCATCGACCATCAGCGGAGCCAAGCCGAGCGAAGGCTCGTCGATCATCACCAACTTAGGCTTGGCCATCAGGGCCCGTCCAATTACCAGCAATTGCTGCTCGCCGCCCGACAGGTAACCTGCTGTGCGAGTACGCAAGGCTTTCAGACGCTTGATGCGGCTATACACCTCATCAAGCATTTCCTTGGCATCGCCAGCGCTGCCCATATGACCGCCCACCACCAGGTTCTGCTCCACTGTCATGTGGCGGAGAACCTTGCGCCCTTCCATGACATGTACCAACCCCTTGCGAACGACATCGACGGGGTTGGCACCGGTGATGTCCGCACCATCAAATTGAATACTCCCCGCCGTCACACGACCATCCTCTGTCCTGACCAGGTTGGAGATGGCCTTGAGCGTGGTGCTCTTGCCAGCGCCATTGGCGCCCAGCAAGGTCACGCACTGTCCAGCGGGGACTTTGGCGGTAATGCCTTTGACAGCAAGAATGACGTCGCTGTAGAGGACTTCAACGTTGTTCAGTTCAAGCACGGGTAGCTCCAGATGATGTGGCCTGGGTCTCGGTGGCCCGAGACCCAGGCCGATTTGCAATTACCACTTGTTCAACACAGGAACCGGAACGTTCTGCTCGAGAAGTTTGTACTTTCCCTTTTCGACGGTGCCGATGTTGACGGCTGTGCCCGAGGTCGGGAACGGCGCATCATTGTTGAACTTGATATTGGGCAACAAGCCAAAACTGCGCTCGGTAGGCATGGGGGTGGACAGCAGTGCAGCGCGAACCTCTTCGCCCGTCACACCGCCAGCACCTTTGACCTTGACAACATTTTCAACGGCACGAACCGTCAACATCGCTTGGCTCATGCCCATAATGCAGGCAGAGTTATAGGCGGCTTGCAACTTGTATTGGCTGCGCAGTTTCTCGAAGAAGTCCCGTGCCGGTGTTGCGCCTTCGGCGGCCATGGCCATGCCATAGACCTCATAGTTTCCATCCATTTGGCTCAGGTCACCCAGCGCTTTCCCCGACGAAAGCAACCCGTTATGAGCGCTAACCACTATCGGAATATTGGTTTTTCCAAGGCTTTGCAGGGCGCGCCGTGTCGCCACTACCGATGCTGTATTGTTGAACACCTGCAGTACCGTGGCCCCCTTGCGGACCAGGCGGCTGACCTGCTGGGTAAGGTCGGTCGGCTGTGCTTCGGTATAAATCGTTTCAACGACTTCAATGATCTTCGGATTGTCCTTAGCGAACTTCTCGACACCTTTGTGGATGTCCACGTAGGCCGGCGATACTTCCGATGAAATCACCCCCACCTTGAGAGGAGCAGACGAACCCGACTTCTTCTGCATCCACACATAAAACGCAGCCGCTTCGTGCGGGTAAGTGGCACGGGCATTGAACACCCAGTTATCACCCTTCCAAGCAAATCCATATCCTGCTGTCGACTGGACAAGAGGCACCTTGTCACTAGGCAAGCGCTGCTGCAGCGCATTGGTATCTGCACCGCCCACACCCAGAACAGCCACCGGGTTGAGCTCGGACTTGATGCCTGGCCAGAGGCTGGCCACTTGGGCGACGTCATAGCGGGTGTCGAAATCCTTGATTCGCAATGCGACGCCCTGCGCTTTACCGACCTCTTCGCTCCACCAGTCGAGCACCGCACGGCGGCATCCCGTCATATCTTTCATGATGTCTGCGAAAGGTCCGGTGAAGTCAGCCAGGCCAGCCACGTTGTAAGTAGTCTGAGCTTGTGCCATGCCGCCAAGGCACAAGGCTGACGCCAGTAAAGCGCCGCGTTGCCCCAGTTTGACCATTGCCGACAACTTTGCTCGATTCGTTTTCATAAAAAAAGTCTCCTTTTGTAGTAGCGCTTTGCATTGGAGCAGCCCTTCCCAGCGCCTAAGGTGGCTGCAGAAAACAGGATTGCGGTCAATATGGGTAAGGCCACATGCGATAAGACCGCTTGACGATGTTCCACCGGTGCATCAGACCGCGTGGCTCAAAGATCAGAAAGGCCGCGATGACTCCACCCAGGAAAATATTCATCACTGCGAAAACAACATCTCCGCTCAGGAAGGAAAAGTTCTCGACCAGTGAAGGGCCCACGATGGTGATCGTCTCCTGGGCAGTACGGATAACAAACACGCCGATCAGCGCGCCCGTCACCGACCCCATGCCACCCACAATGATCATCGCGATGAACCATATCGAGTGGATCAGGGTGAACTGGTCAATCGCCACGAACCTGACGTAGTAAGCCCAGAGCCCTCCACCGATGCCCGCGTAAAACGCACCCAGCAAGAAGGCAAGTACCTTGGTGCGCACGACATTGATGCCCATCATTCCTGAGGCCACGTCGTCATCGCGCACTGCCGCAAAAATTCGACCATGGCGGCTGCGTGCGACGCCGTAGGCGCCCGCAATCATGATGAAGGCCACTACCAGACACAGGTAGTAAATGCGGGTATCGGTGTTGAAAACGAAACCAAGGAGCTGTGCTGGTTCCAGAGTGATGCCGTTAGATCCCCCCAGCCACTTGGCAGGCAGGTTGAGCACAAAGAAGTGGAACAAAATCTGCGCAGCAATCGTGGTCAAGGCAAGGTAAAAACCCTTTATGCGCATTGCGGTTAATCCAAACACCAGCCCAAAAAGCGCCGCGCACAGCCCGCCGATGGGCAAAGCCAGCCAGAAAGGCAGGTGGCCTTTCGTCGCTAGGAGCGCTGTTGCATACGCACCAACCCCCATGAACGCAGCTTGACCCAAATTGATCTGACCCGCTAGACCAGTATTGATCTGCAGCCCCATGACCACCACTGCAGTAATCAGCATAGAGGTCATGATCGCCACCCAGCGGACCTCGCTGATCAGGGGCAGCGCAAACAACGCTATAACAAACAGGCCCAATGCCACCGCCTGGCTGCGCGTGCGAATTAGTGCTTGGTCTTTGGCGAAAGAAGTCGCGAATACACCTGCGGGATCCATGCTCATACCCTCTCAATGGTTTTCCACCCGAACATGCCGGTGGGACGAATTAACAACACCACCAGCATGATGATGAAAGGAAAGACGGAGCCCAGCGCTCCCCCCACCAGGGGATCGAGATAGGCCGAAGCCAAACCCTGAATCACACCCACCAAAACACCGGCGATCAGCAAACCTGCGAGGGACTCCAACCCAGCCAGCAAGGCCACCGGCAAGGCAGCCAGGCCGATGTCGGAGCTCATCATGTTGATGGAGCGGCCACTCAAATGCACTATCGCCCCCAGTGTGGAAAGCACGGATCCCAGCACCCACGCAAAGGCAATGGAACGCTGCACCGAGATGCCCATGGACATGGCCACCTGGTGGTCTTCCGCCACGGCCGTCATGGTCAAGCCAGCCCTTGTCCGGTTGAAAAACCAGGAGAGGCCAACGCCGATGAAGATGGTCATAATTCCACCGTAGAGCATCGAACGGGAGACGATGAGATCGCCAACGATGATCGGATCCAGAGGAAAGATGATCGGAAAAGCACGCACCTGTGGACCAAAAAGCACCAACACAACGCCTCGGATCAGAATCAAGAGACCGATCGTCACCATGACCATCGAGAAGACGGATTCCCCAACCAGACGGGCAAAAAATATCCGCTCAATCATGAAACCAAAAATTGCAGCACTAACGAATGCCACGGGCAATCCGACCCACAGCGGTAGACCCATCTGAATAATCGTCCACCACACCATGTAGCCGCCAAAGACCACCAACTCACCTTGTGCAAAGTTGAACACCTTTGACGCGCGATAGATCACGACGAAACCCATGGCGATCAACGCATACAGAAGCCCTGACAGCGCACCGTTTATCAGGTAGTTAATAAAATCGATCATTTCCGTCCTCTGCTTCGGGCTGCGCCCAGGTGGTCTGACCCTGCGGCGTCCGTGTCATGGATGGACACCAGAGCCTCGAAATTGCCGCGCCGACCGTCCTGGTAGGTCACAGGAATATCGATACGCACGGCGTGCAAGCCGTCATATAAACCGTTGATCAGCGTGGCGTATCGCACCTCCAGGAATTCGCGCCGCAGCTTTCTCGAACGTGTTAGTTCGCCCTCGTCCGGATCAAGCTCTTTTGGAAAATTGGCGAATCGCTTGACCCGCGCATGCGCCGGCAAAAACTGATTCACACGGGTAATTTCCTGACTGATCAACTCTGCGACCTCTGGCCGCTGTGACAAATCGGTAAAGGTTGAAAATCCGATCCGCTTGTCTTCTGCCCACCGCGACAGAACAGCCATGTCGATATTGATGAGAGCGGCCACGAAGTCCCTCGTCTCGTCTCCCACCGTCATGATGTCCTTGATGAAGGGACTGAACCGAAGGCGGGTCTCGACGAACTGCGGCGGGAAGGTTTCTCCGCTGCGCAAACGCTTGAGGTCCGACAACCGCTCCAGGAACACGAGCTCGCCTAGCTCAGTTTTCGTTACGGCATCGCCCGTGTAGAACCAGCCATCTTTCACCTTCGACTCTACGGAACCCTCTCTGCGGTAGTAGCCCAGAAACGGGCTTCCGCCACGAATCTGCAGCTCTCCGTCCGCACTCAAGCGCCATTCCAATGGTGGGCCCGCCTCTGGATGCGCCTTCATCCAGTGCCCTACGGTCTCCAGATCAAATCGGTCACCCTGGTGGCATGTCAGCAACCCGGTTTCGGTGGAGCCATAGATGTTGCGCAGAGGTATACCCATGGCATGGAACATGCGAAACACATCCGGTGCCATGGTGGCACCACCGCAGCTGGCACAGCGCAGCCGGGTCAGGCCGAGCAGATCTCGCAACGGGCGCAGAACCAGTGCATTGGCGATAGGAAACAGCAACCGGTCCAGCAGGCCAACGGGTTTTCCATCCAAGCGCCCCACATTAACGGTGTGACCGATCTTCATGCCCCACTCGTAGACACCTCGTCGAATGGGTCCTGCGTCGAGCATGTGCGCCTGCACAGAGGACGCCATGCTTTCCCACTGGCGCGGAGCAAATGTCATACCTTCCACCGCCAATTCCCGAATGTTGGACAACACCTGCTCCGGGCCCTCGGGGAAGTTCACTACCATGGGCAATCCCAATCCCATGGTGATGCCATATATTTGTTCAGTGGCCCAGGATGGCGCGATGTAACTCAGGTATTCCATACCCGGCTTCACATCCATGGAATCGATCAAGCGCTGGGCGTTGTCGATCAAAAAGCGATGCGTGAGGATCACGCCCTTGGGCTGCCCCGTCGTGCCGGAAGTGTAAGAAAGAACCGCTATGTCATCGGGGGCTCCCGCATCCACTAGCGCGTCGTACATCTTTCCGTTACGTTGATGGATTTCACGCCCTTGCCGCTGCATGCCATCGAAGGTTTGCAGGATGGGGTCGTTATACGACCACATACCCGTTTCATCCCAATACACAATGTGGCGCATCTTCAACGTCTTGTTCCGGACATCCAGGCCCTTGTCAACCTGCTCTTGGTCCTGCGCGAACAAGATGACTGCTTCGCTGTCGTCCAAAAGATAGGCCACCTCCTCCGAAGTGAGGTCCGGGTACATGGATACAACTTTGCATCCCAGTGCATGCGCGGCATACTCGGCCCAGTAATGCTGCGGCTCATTCTCACCAATGATGGCAATGGTCTCACCCGCTTTGACGCCTGCTTGGTGCATGCCCAGCGCAATCTCTCGAACGTTGCGCTGCACATCCGCAAAGCTGTACTCCCGCCAAATGCCGCGCTGCTTATGGCGCTGGGAAAGACGGTTGGGGTTAGCATGCGCATGCTTGCGCAGCAACTGGGGAAGGGTCGCGATTTCGAGTTTCATTGGACGCCCTCCCCAAGATAGGCTTTAAGCACTGCGGGATTAGCCTGGATCTCCTTGGGCGTTCCATCGGCGATCTTGCGTCCAAAGTCCAGCACAGCGATGCGGTCAGCCAGGTCCATCACCACACCCATGTCGTGCTCCACCAAAACAATAGGAATGCGCTTTGCCTCGCGCACATCCAGAATGAAACGTGCCAAGTCTTCTTTCTCTTCAGTATTCATACCGGCCATAGGCTCATCCATCAACAGAATCTTCGGGTCTTGGGCCAGTGCGCGCCCCAAGTCCACGCGCTTGCGAAGCCCATAACCGAGGCTGCCCACCGGCGCATGCCGGATGGATTCAATTTCAAGAAATTCAATGATTTCTTCCACCACCTCCCGATGCAAAACTTCTTCCCGTTTTGCCGGGCCGAAATGGAAAAATGACTGCACGAGATTGGCCCGCATGTGCATGTGGCGCCCCACCATCAGGTTCTCGATAACGGTCATGCCCGAAAAAATGTGCGTACCTTGAAAGGTGCGCGCTAGGCCCTGTGCCGCCACGTCGTGAACCGCCATGTCGCGCACGTTGTGCCCGGCCAGGGATATCTCGCCTTTCTTGGGGCGGTAGAACCCGCTCAGGCAGTTCATCAGAGAAGACTTTCCCGCTCCGTTCGGCCCGATGATTGCCAGCAGCTCGTCCTTGCGCACATCAATCGAAACATCATTCAGCGCCACAACTCCACCGAACTGCAGCAGCAGATTCTGGGCTGTCAGCACCACGCCTTCCCGCTGGCTTTGAATGGCTGCATTCATTGGTACCTCCACTCTGAATTCTTGGCTTTGTCCATCGAATTTCCTTCATAAGACCTTTGCAGGGTCTACGCATCCATTTGCGGGAATGCTCGCAGCGATCAATGGACCACGACTAACAACGGACACCCGCATCCAGGCTGATCGTGGTGGCATTCAAATAGGCGTTTTCCACAACGTGCCGAACCAGTCCACCGAACTCTTGTGCCTGCCCCATGCGATGAGGAAAGAGGATGACGTTGTCAATAATGTTTTGCGACACCTTCGTTGGCATGCCTGCAGACATGGCGGTCTCAAACAGACCAGGCGCCACGGCCACCACTCGGATTCCGTGTTGCGCAAGATCCCGCGCCACCGGAAGCGTCATTCCAATGACCGCCGCTTTGCTGGCGCTATATGCGGCCTGGCCCACTTGACCCTGCCACGCAGCACCAGATGACGTGTTCACGATGACCCCCCGTTCACCGTCGACATTGGGCTCGTTCTGCGACATGGCCAACGACGCATAGCGCACCACGTTGAATGTCCCGGTCAGGTTGATGGCGATCACCCGGTTCCAAAGATCCATCGGGAATAACTCGCCCTTTGAAAGCGTCTTGCAGGGACCCAGAATTCCCGCGCAATTTACCGCCACATGCAGCGCACCAAATTCCGCCACTGCCGCGTCTACGCCAGCCTTCACACTGGCCTCGTCCGAAACATCAACCTTCTGGATTCGCACGCGCTCGCCCATCGGCAGCACCTCGCTCGCAAGGCGCTCTTCGTCCAGATCAACCGCCATGACGCTCGCTCCGGCCGCAAGCAATGCCTTGCAAGTGGCGAGCCCCAGGCCTGAAGCAGCTCCTGTGACGAAGGCAATGGTATTTTTGACATCCATACTGTTTCTCTTGTCTCTTATTGAGTGCAGCGCTCAGCGCGCCAAGATGGTGATACAGGCAACAGCTTCTTCAATGCCCTCAAGACCGCCACCGTTTTCTGCCAGCGCAATCCTTGCGTCAGTCACCTGCCGCAGTCCGGCTTCCCCGCGAAGCTGAGTTACCAACTCATGGACTTGGGCAATACCGGTGGCCCCAACAGGGTGCCCCTTAGACTCCAGGCCGCCGGACGGATTAACGGGAATGCGGCCACCAATCCGGGTATCACCCCGCTCGGCAATCACACCGCCCATGCCGAACTCACAGAAACCGAGGTTTTCTGTCTGAATGATTTCACCCATGGCCGTGGCATCGTGCACCTCGGCCACCGAGATATCTGCTGGGCCAACACCTGCCAGTTCATATGCCCTGCGCGAAGCCAGTGCTGTGCAGTGGTTGGTGTAGTCGTCTTCGCTCCGGTCGGAACCGCTTTGCACTACTGCCGCCAACACCTTGATGGCACGCTTTTCATCGATGTTCAAGCGCATAAGCGCCGAGCGTGTGCAAATGATGGCTGCTGCTGCGCCATCAGACACCGGGGAGCACATGGGCAGAGTCAATGGGTAGGTGATCGGCGGCGCGGCGAGCACCTCTTCGATGCTGTAAGCCATCCGGTACTGCGACAGCGGGTTGTGCATGGAGTGCGCGTGGTTCTTGGATGAAACGGCGGCTAACTGGCGCTGCGTCGTCCCGAAAGTGCGCATGTGCGATCGTGCAAACGCCGCATACACGTCCATGAAAACGCTGTACGGCCTGGGTGAGGTACTCCCCTCGGGCACCGCCACGTCGCGCCCCATCTTCATCAACTCCCCACGAATCTCTTCTGCACGCGAGAGATCCCAGGCACTGTCAAACACCGAGAACATCTTGAGCTTGTCGGATGAGAACATCTTCTCTGCACCAACAGCCAAAGCGACATCGCCAGCACCCGACTTGAGGTGATTGCAGGCTAGAACGAACGCCGACGAGCCGCTTGCACAAGCGTTTTCGACGTTCACCACCGGAATGCGCCCAATCCCCATGGCCCGCAGCGCAATTTGCCCACGAATCATGTGCTGGCCATCCATATGCCCCTGGGAAGTGTTCCCAAAAAAGGCCGCTTCCAAGTCTTCTTTTTCCAATCCCGCGTCCGCCAAAGCAGCCGCCGTGGCCTCGCGTGTGAGCGCCTTGATGTCTTTGTCCAGATGCCGTCCGAATGGCGTCATCCCCACACCAACCACATAGATATCTTCCATCGCATTTCTCCGTGGCGGATCTTCTTGATCCATGAAAGTCAAATAAATTACTTTGCGTAAGATGTTTTTACTGTACAGTAAAATTCTCAACTGCTTGCCAGGGATTACCCTTGGTATCACATTCGCGGCTCAGCAAAGCGGCAGGAATCGCATGCCCCGCGCAGTCTCAATATCGCCCTGCTCAGTCACGCTGTACAAACCACGAGCCACGTTGTGGGGATGAGCGGCGGCTTCGGCCATGGTGAGCACCGGCGCAAAGCAACTGTCAGTGCCTTCCATCAGTGCATTCCAGTACGTACTAGGTTGGGAAGCAAAGCGCTGCGCAATCCGCGCCTTGAGAGACGGCCACAAAGTCTTGTCCATTTGCCGTGCGGGGTCGACATCCGTCAGCTGCAATTGCGTCAACAGCAATGCATAGAACTGTGGCTCGATTGCACCGACCGTGATGTATCGCCCATCGCTGCACAGATAGCGGTCGTAGAAGGGTGAGTCATGGAAGACACTGGGTTCGCTGCCTTCCAATCCGCCACCTTGACGAATCAGTTGCACGAGCGGCGACAGCATTGCCAACACATCAATGATGGCGCCGTCAACCACGCAGCCCTGGCCCTTATCCCGCGCGCCTAGCAACGCCGACACCATGCCAAATGCAAACCCGAGGGCGCCGGCAGCATCCCCAACCACTGTGGGTGGAAGCATGGGAGGGTGTCCCGGTTGCTCGGTGATCGACATGAGCCCAGTGAGAGCGACATAGTTCATGTCGTGCCCGGCGGCCTGAGCCAGCGGCCCATCCTGCCCCCAGCCCGTCATGCGCCCATACACAAGCCGCGGGTTGTATTCACCACATACATCGGGACCCAAACCCAGGCGCTCCATCACACCCGGGCGGTTGCCCTCAATCAACCCGTCGCTTTGCGCGACCATGTCCAGCGCCCGCGCCTTGTCCTCGTCGTTCTTGAGATTCAATGTGACGCGTCGTTTGCCGCGCGACAAGAGCGCCCCGTCCTTCGGAGTGAGCTCATCAGGCAATGCGCTCGCACCTGGCCGCCCGACCACAGTAACGTCAGCGCCCATCTGCATCAACATGAACCCAGCTAAGGGCCCTGGGCCGATCCCCTCGAACTCGACGATCTTGATACCCGATAGCGGGAACATGAGCGGGCTGCTCTTACTTCGCATGAAGAACTCCATTTGTTTAATTGTTTTACTTTAGGGTAGAATTTTTAACCTATGGGTAATGGAAAACCCCATGTCCCTCAAAACAGAGGCAAAAGCAGAATCGATCCATGAACACGCAAGCCAGCAAGGAACCCCTGATGTCGACACCGGTTGTGATTACAGACGTACGAAAAGGCACCATGTGGATTCGCCTGAACCGACCTGATGCAATGAACTCGCTGACCCCGGCGGTGCTTCGGGGAATAGACCACGCACTCAACGAAGCACAGAGCCGCGGAGACGTGATATCCGTCGTATTGACGGGCACTGGACGGGCCTTCTGCGCGGGCGCCGACCTCAAGTACGTCAAGACGCAAGCGGGCGAAAGTGGCACCAGTGGCTTTCTGGACAGCGTACTGTCCACCATGAACCGGATTGACCGCTTTCCAAAACCCGTGATCGCCGCCCTGAACGGCATAACTCTGGCGGGCGGGCTCGAACTGGTGCTGTGCTGTGATCTAGTGCTGGCGGCAAGGAGCGCCAAAATTGGCGACGCACATGCCAACTACGGCCTGATCCCCGGAGGGGGGGGGTCGGTGCGCCTGCCGCGGGTCATTGGCCCCACACGCGCCAAGTACCTTCTCTTCACGGGTGACTTCGTGGACGCGGCAGATCTTGTGGAAGCGGGCCTCGTCAACCAAGTGGTGGACGACGACCAGCTCGAAAGCGTTGCACAAGCCGTGGCCGACAAAATTGCCACGAAGAGCCCCCTTGGCCTGCGCCGCATGAAAACGCTGGTCGACGATGGTTTGCAACAGCCTCTAGACACCGCCCTGCGATTGGAGCTTCTGGCCTCTGAAGTGCATTCCCACAGCGCCGATCTCCACGAAGGCCTGGCCGCATTCAACGAAAAACGCACCCCGCGCTTCACGGGCCACTAGGACGGCAACGCCATGCATACGTTACCCACCACCGATCGATTCAGACTACTGCGTGCTTCGCAGCAATTCGCCTACGACCGCGCCCCGGCCATCCGCGCGGTCTATCAGCTTGCAATGATGACGCCGCAGGATCTCCAAGGCCCTGCCGACCTTGCACGGCTCGCCGTCACAAGTAAGGATTCACTGCTTGATAAGCAGCGCCAGTCACCGCCATTCGGTGGGTTTCTCGCTGCCGACGACACATCTATCCGCCGCATTTATGTCTCCCCAGGCCCCGTCTATGAACCCCATTCTTTCGACGAAGACACTGGCAAGGGCTTCTCGCATGTGTTCAGGCAGGCGGGAATCGGCCCCGGTGACCGTGTACTCAACACCTGGTCCTACCATCTTGTTCCAGCCGGCCTATTGCTAGATGCGGGCATTGCTGCCACCGGGGCGACGCTCATTCCCTGCGGGCCCGGCGGCGCCGAGCAACAAGCGCAGCTCATCATGGAACTGGGCATCACCTGCATTTGCTCCTCCACCTCCTTCTTCGTGACCTTGGTCGAAACGCTTGAGCGCATGGGCTACGACCTGCCTTCTCAATGGAAGGTCCGCTCCGCAATGCTGGGCGGCGAACTGGGTGACTGGATGGGCAAGCGCCGCGCATTGGAGCAGAAATACGCAATCCGCACGTTCTCGGCTTATGCCACCGGCGACTTCGGGCTGATTGCTTACGAGGAACTAGGACAACTGGGCTACACGGTCCAGCCTGACCGGCTCGTCCAGATCTGCGACCCGCACACCGGCGCACCCCTTCCGCCGGGCGAACCCGGCCAGATAGTGGTCACCACGCTGGACAGCGGTTGGCCTCTGGTCCGCTTTGGCACAGGCGATGTGGCGCAAGCGCTGGCCCATTCCCCGGATGGTCTCGTCGAACGAATCAGTTTGTTGCAAGGCCGAGTGGGCCAAGGTGTCAAAGTACGCGAAATTTTCATCTATCCACGCAACGTGGAAGAGCTGATCATCCGGATCCCGGCTATAGAACGTGCCCAGATCATCGTTGAAAAAAAGCAGCATCGGGAAACTGCAACCTTGCGCGCGGTGCTAACGCCAGGGGCTTCTCACTACGCCACGCAAAGCGATTTGATCGAAGTGTTCAGGCAATTGACCCGCCTGAGGCTCGACTCAGTCGAGTGGGTAATCCAAGAAGATATGCCCATTGACGCACCCTTGCTGGTTGACAACAAGCAGTGAAATTCTAAAAAGCCATTGGTCTGATGCACCTAGTGGCTATACCGTCGCTTACCTCATGAAACGATAGCAATGATTGAACTCGCAGCCAATCCACTTATTTATCCATTCAAGCCACCATCGTCACGACACTGGGTCGAGATCGCCCCGGGCGTACGCTGGATCCGACTGTCGATGCCATTCCGACTCGACCACATCAATGTATGGGCCATAGATACCCATGATGGCTGGGTGCTGGTAGATACCGGCCTGAATAACCCCGACACCGTGGCCGACTGGCTGGCCCTCATGGCGCACGGGCCGCTGGCACGGCCACTCCAAGGCGTTTTCGCCACACACATGCACCCAGACCACATCGGCTTGGCTGGTTGGTTCACGCGTCGCTTTGGTGTGCCGCTGCACATGAGCCGGCTGGAGTACCTGACCTGCCGCGTGATGCATGCCGACACGAACCGCGAAGCCCCGCCCGACGGCGTGCTCTTCAATAGATGCGCCGGCTGGTCGGAGGCAGCCATTGAAAGCTACCGCAGTCGCTTCGGCAGCTTTGGTAAACATATCCACGCTCTGCCTGACAGCTACCGACGGTTGCAGGACGGCGACCACGTCCAGTTGGGTAAATATGGCTGGCGGATCATCACCACCGGCGGCCACTCACCAGAACATGCCTCTCTGTACTGCCCCGACTTGAAACTGCTGATCTCCGGCGACCAGGTGCTACCGAAGATTTCGTCGAATGTTTCGGTGTTCGCCAGCGAGCCACAGGCCAATCCGCTGAAGGAGTGGTACGAAGGGCTCGACAAACTAATGAGGGATGTTCCCAACGATGTGTTGGTACTCCCCTCTCACAACGAGCCCTTTTATGGACTGCATGAACGCCTTGACTCGCTCAGGTCAGGCCAAAATAGTGCACTGAATCGGTTACGTCAGACATTGACTACCGGGCCTCAACGGATCATCGATACGTTCGCTGCACTCTTTCATCGCTCCATCGGAGAACAGGATGCGCAGCAACTGAGCCTGGCAACAGGTGAGGCAGTTGCTTGCATAAACTTTCTCATCGCACAGGCCACCATAGAAGTCACGATGGACGAAAACGGGGTCGCGTGGCACTCAACAAGATATTGACATTGAAGTGCCGCCCTACGCTCTATGGTGAATCGACCCGGTTGATCTAGACGCCGTCGAGCCTCGAACCGAAGCCCATTGGCAGGTGCAACGGTGTTTCGGCGGCAATCTGCGGAAATCTGACCGAGAAGTCCCCTGAATTTTTATTCGTTTGAGCGACCGTTTTGAGTCGTTATGCACAGTGCGCCGTTATGAGTAGCCCGGTGGGTGTGAACCGCCCCGGGGCGGTTCACCATGCCCATCCGGGATTGGAAAGCTGCCCTGACCCGATTTACCATTCAGTTCGGAGACCGCATCTCCATCAACTGTATGCGTCCGGCCAACCCATCTTGAATCGGATGAATGGGCTGTGATGCAACCAACATAAACTGCTATGTGTCGCATCCCGGACGATCATAGGGTCGCTTGTGGAACAGGTGCGGGTGCTCCTGATACCAATCCTTCATGGCTTGCATCGGCGTCTTGCTCTTGAGTGCTGACTGCGGCAGCTGGTGGTTGTACAAAACCACATAGCGCAGCAAGGTCTGCTCCATGTCCTCGCGGCTGTTGAACCGGTGGGTCTTGAGCACATCGGCAATGCGGCCATTGAATCGTTCGACCATGCCATTGGTTCTCGGTGTTCTGGGCTTGGTCAACCGGTGTTCGATACTCAGTTCTTGGCACAACTGGTCGAACTCATGGTTGCCGCTGGGCTCGCGCTCCCTGCTGGCAAACAGGCGGTCCGTGAACTCCTTGCCGTTGTCGGTCAGCAGCTTGGTGATCCTGATCGGACAGGCCTTGTGCAATGCCCTCAGAAAGGCCCGTGCACTGGCGGCTGTCTTGTTGGCCTTGAGTTGTACGAACACCCATCGCGTGGCCCGGTCGATGGCCACAAACAGGTAGCGCCGTTGCGATTCGTCCTGCATCTGGGGCAGGTACTTCACGTCCATGTGCACATAGCCAGGCTCGTAGCTCTTGAACGCCTTGTGCACAGGCTGTGGCTCCTGGGGCTTGAGGGCGTTGAGGTTGCCCGCCCCATGGCGGCGCAGGCACCGGTCCAGGCCCGAGTGACCTTGCCCCTGTTTCGTGTAGTTCTTAACCCACGATTCACGCGGCCTTTTTACGCTGTGCCTCGTACCAGCGCTGCTCGTATTTCTTGAGCTGCTTCAGCTGTCGCAGCTACACCGTGGTCGGCACCAGTGAAGACCTGCACCGCCTCTTCAGCTTCTACTGGTTCCTGGAAGCCGAGAGCAGGAACACGAGGTCCCGCGAATGGGCTGAATACTTCACGCTCATACGCACTCAAATTGACCTGTTCACCATGGACAAATTCGATGAGGAACTGGTGACCCAGTCCAGAGAGGCCGCCCGCAGCAAGCCTCTGAAATTCTGGAGTCGGTACCGCATCTCGGGAGGCGCACTTGCCTAGCCACGCACAACCATCGATGGCCCCGGCAACCGCCCCTGACGGCGCGCCAGCTGACCTGGTCGTCAGCTCTGCGCCGGGCCCGGCCGGCGCCACCCAAGTCCTGAGCCGTTACCGCGACGACGTGTGGGAGCTGTGGCCCTACTTCGAGCAGTCGAACCTGACCCCCAGCAGCAAGCGCATCGACTGGGCAAACGTTCCTGAGCAATTCAGGCCCGACACCGCAGATCCGGACCGTGTCCGGCCTGCATTGGGCCGGCCGGATGAAAGGCTTTGCCGCCTACGCCGGCGTTGATTGGCGCCTCTCGCCTCACCAACTGCGCCGGGCGTACGCCTGGACCTTCGTGCGGCATCGCCTGGGAAATGTCCTCTTCCTCAAGGAGCAGTTCAAACACTCGAGCATCGAGATGACGCAGCTGTATGCGGCGAACCCTATGCAAGATGACGCGCTGTTTGAAGACCTGTTCACGGAGATCAGTGCCCGAAAAGTCGAGCTGATCGAAGGCTGGCTCCACGCGGATACGCCCCTGGCGGGGCGCGCCGGCCAGCGAATCGTGAGCATGCGGGCCCACGACTTCCCTAGCCGCGAAACTCTCATCGAGGAGACGGCCGATTGGATCAATATCCGCAGCACCGGCCATTCGTACTGCTTGGCCCAGGATGATGGCTGTGGCGGGGCCGGTCTGTATGAGCCGTGGCGGTGCGGCGCCTGCAATGACTCTGTGATCGACAGTTCCCAGCGGATCGCGTGGCAGGCAATACACGCCCACCAACTGGAGCTCCAAGTGGAGGCCCGCGAGTTGGGACCGGCAGCGGTCCAGCGCGTGCAACGAGACCTCCACCGGGTCGAAGACGTCTTGAAGCAGCTGGGGCCGGGGATCGAACCGCTATGAAAGCCAGATGGGACCGACGCCAGGCGCCCGAAGAGGTTCGCGGGCGCAATCGAGACACAACGACCGCCGATCTGTGGGAGGCTCTGGCACGCCTGCAGCGTGCCGAGGCCGTTCCGACGATCACAGCCCTAGCGGTCGAGGTCGGCGTCACTCCAGCGTTGATTCACAACCGCTACCCGGATGTCGCGAAGGAGGTTCGCCGCCTGAGCGGCCGAGAGCCCGGCGCAAGCGAGGACAGCCTCAAGGCGGCGCTCAAACGCGAACAGGAGACTGCCCGTGATTTGCGCGCCGAGAACTTGGACCTGCGCAAGCAGCTTCAGGCCATGGCCTCGGTGAACGAAGCGCTGCGGCAGGAGGTCAGGATTCTGCATGCGACCGGCCACGCGAAGGTCGTGAGCTTCGTGCCCGGGGCACCGACACGCTAGTCGAATAGGGAAGCTGTTTGAGGAACGGCCTTAGCCGGCGCTCGCTCGACCGGCTCGCCGGTGGCTGCCAGGCGCTCAGGCGGACAAGCCTGCATGAAGTCCATCGAGCCTTCGGCGGGCGCGTCCAGCCAGGCGTCGTACTGGGATTCGTCCAGCAGGACGACCATACGCTTCTCTTCGCCTGGGCGGTGATAGTTGCACATGACGGGATGGGAGTCGGCGTTGACCGTCATGAGCGTGAAGGTATGAACGCGCTCTCCTGCAGGCGAATGCCAAGTGTTCCATAGCCCGGCGATCGCCAAGGGGCTGCCGTCGGCCGCGCTGATACGTGTGGGCACGTGCACGTTCGAGCGCCAGTCTGGCTCGTAGATGGCCTCAGCCGGGACAATGCAGTGCTGGGCCTTCTTCCAAGCGGCCTGGAACGGCCTCGCGGTGGCAACTGTTTCGGAGCGGGCGTTGTACGTCAGCTTCACCTTGCGCATATCGGTGGCCCAGAAAGGGATCAGGCCGAACCGCGCGACAACGGCCTCGCGCTCAGGAACCGCCTCGTCGCCCGATTCGAGCTCGGGCGGGCGCCTCACGATGGGCGCAAAGCGTCCTGGAAAGACATCTCGATCGAGAACATCCAAGCCGCTGTCGCGGATGGCTCGAAAGAATTCGCGCAGCCGCGCTGCGTCAAGAACCGAGTGGTAACGAGCGCACATTCTTTGAATTCTGCTTGGCCGCGCGCTCAAGTCCACCCAGGATGCCGCAGTTGACCGCGGCACGGCCAACCGAGCAGCTGCGGTGCAGTGAGCGCAATTCGGCTTCCAACGCCTTCAGCTCCCGGATGCGGACCACGACCTGCTCGATGTGACTTGCAATCAGCTCATCCACGACGCCGCAATTCTCGGAAGGAGCGTCTTTGAAGTGCAGCAGCGTGCGGATCTCAGCCAGCGTCATGTCCAGGCTGCGGCAGTGCCGAATGAAGGCGAGCCGCTGGGCGTGCTCAGCCGTGTAGCTGCGGTAGTTCCCCTCGGTCCGGGCGGGGGACGGCAGCAGTCCCTCGCGCTCGTAGAAGCGGACCGTTTCGGGAAGCGTATTGGTGGCCTTGGCCAGGTCGCCGATCTTCATGGATGAGCCGCCCTTGCAGCGGGCTTGACTTTGTAGTTGCTAGAGGGTTTCCAATTATGCAGTCCGAGGAATACCCATGAGCGCCACCACAAAATTCGAAAGTACCTTTGCCGTTCCGAAGATGGATTGCCCGTCCGAGGAGAACATGATCAAGATGGCCTTGCAAAGCGTCGAAGGCGTGCAGTCGCTCACCTTCGACCTGCCGGGCCGAAAGCTGGTGGCCGTGCATCGCGCGCCGGTCGCCGAGGTGTTGCAGCGTCTCGAACCGCTGGGCTTGGGCGCGAAGCTGGTGCATTCGGCCGCGGTAGACGATAGCGCCGCCGGCAGCTTCAAGAGCACCTTCCATGTCCCGAAGATGGATTGCCCATCGGAAGAGAACATGATCAAGTTGGCCCTGCAAGACGTTCCCGGGGTGAAATCCCTGTCCTTCGACTTGGCCAACCGCAAGCTGACCGCAGTGCATGGCGCTCCGGTGGCGCAGGTCCTGCAACGCCTGGAGCCGTTGGGTCTGGGCGCCAAGCTGCTGGAATCGGACGCGGTCATGGGTGACGACGATGAAATCGACCCGCCTGACAATGCGGCCGAGGCCAGGCTGCTATGGATACTGCTCTCGATCAATGCGGCCATGTTCGTGATCGAGATCGTGATGGGCTTCATCGCTCAATCGACCGGGCTCATCGCCGACTCGCTCGACATGTTCGCCGACGCTGCGGTGTATGGGCTGTCCCTGTTTGCCGTCGGCCGAGCAGCTGCCCTTAAGACGCGTGCGGCTCACACGGCGGGCTGGTTGCAACTGGCGCTTGCGCTCATGGCACTCAGCGAGGTCGTTCGACGCTTCATCGCCGGGAGCGAACCTGTCTCGGGCCTGATGATGGGGATGGGCCTGGTGGCCCTGATCGCCAACGTCATCTGCCTGGTCTTGATATCCAAGAAGCGGGATGCCGGTGCGCACATGAAGGCAAGCTACATCTTCTCGGCCAACGACGTGATCGCCAATGCGGGCGTGATCCTGGCTGGCTTCCTGGTGGCCATGACCGGATCCAACTACCCTGATCTGGTCATCGGCACCGTGGTGGGTCTGATCGTCTTGAACGGTGCCCGGCGCATCCTGAGTCTCAAATGACGAACCTGACAGCCATAGACGATCGGCAGCGCGGGGCAGCATTTGCTCACCTCGTGGAGCGGGCGAGATCCCGAGGACCTGACCGGTGGAAGGTCCTGGAGGCCGCGCACGTGCTTGGCCAAGAGCGCTTCTGGCTTCATCTGCGGAGTCATTGGTACATGCTGGCCCTGGCCGCGCGTGAGCGTGACGTGCGGGAAGCCGCGGGCCAGCTGTTTAGGATCCTGCTGGTGCCGCTTGGCCACCTCTCGGGCAGGCTGCCGCTTGGCAACCCTGGCCGGGCCACGGTCAGTGCCTTCGCGCCAATGCTGTGAGACCGGAACTCGCTGAAATTCTGTCCGCGTCAATAGCACTCACGGCCGAGCACGGTGCGGCAACGCGCTGAATCCAACCACGGCCCTGCGATCTGGTCTAACCAACAAGAACGATGAAGTATGTCAACCGACCAGCTCGCTGGTATTGCCTTGCGCTTGTAGTCTTTGCCGCAGACCAGACTGCCAAGACCTGGATTCATCTGACCACCCTGCTCGGCTGGTCGCGCGAGGTCGCACCGTTCTTCAGCCTGGTCCACGTACTGAACCCCGGCGCGGCCTTCAGCTTCCTGGCCGGCACCGGCGGATGGCAACGCTGGTTCTTCCTGGCCATCGCCCTGGGCGCGTCGGCCTGGCTCGCTTGGCTGCTCGCCAAGCCGGTGCGCAGCCTCGAGGGCTTGGCTTATAGCCTCATCCTGGGCGGCGCCCTGGGCAATGCCTTCGACCGGGCTGTGCGCGGGTCCGTGATTGACTATCTGGACTTCCACCTGCACGGCTGGCACTGGCCGGCATTCAACATCGCCAACATGGCCATCGTTGGTGGCGCCGTTGGTCTCATTGCATCGTCAGTTCTGGGGCACCGCGAGGCAAACACATCCTCTCGAAGGCACACGTAACTGTTGCCGCTTAGCAGTCCCGACAACAAGGGAGCCCCCCAACCCGCGCGTGCAGGCGTGCTCTGCTGTGCGAAACTTCCTGATGACCAAAGGAATCATCGCGCTTGACGCTGACGGAGTCCTCCTGGACTACGGCTTGGCCTATGCCAGCGCTTGGCAGAAGGCGTTCGGCACGTACCCTGGCGAGCGCGATCCGCTCGCCTACTGGCCCATCGACAGATGGGAAGTGGAGCGAGTTGAAGGGGATAGGCTTGATCTGCTTCGGCGGGCCTTCGACAACGAGTTCTGGTCATCGATCCCGCCGGTTCCAGGAGCGATTGAGGCGTGCCACAAGCTCGCCGCGGCGGGCTACGAACTGGTATGCGTCACGGCCTTGCCTGCGGAATTCAGGGCAGCTCGCGAGCACAACCTGAGACTGCACGGATTCCCGATTCACCTGGTCCACGCCACCGACAACGTGGCAACGGCCGCGAGCCCTAAGGCCGACACGCTCAACTCCCTAAAGCCGATCGCCTTCGTCGACGACTACTTGCCGTACTTCGTGGGCGTCGATGCCGCGATCCATCGCGCATTGATTTTGCGTGGGATTACCGGGTCGCCCAACGCGGGCGACCTGTTGGTACACACGGATTCGCATCACGCCGACCTTCTTGCGTTTGCGAATTGGTGGTCGCAGCGCGCTGGTGATAAGTGCCGGTAACAGTTACTGCTGTTGAGAAACCATGATCTCGCAGAACTGCGATGAAGTGCCGGTGCTCAACCTGATGCACAGGCCTGACCCCAAGCGCGCGCCGGACATGCAGGACAAACGTACGGTGGTTCCGCTGGAAAAGGGGGACTGGGACACTTGGCTGCACGGCACCATCGAACGGGCAGAGTCGCTGATCAAGGTGCCACCGGTGGAGCTGTTTGTGCACAGGGCGAAGGATCCGGCGCAGCAAGTCGAGTTACCTGTTGAGTCAGCATGACGCATGCGTGCAACAGCCGGTACTTGCGCCGACTGGACGCAGCGATATAAATTATTGGTTGTCCGGGCTAACGCGAACCCGGCCGCGTCCGGGTTACCTGGCGCATAGCCGAGTGGTGCGATGCCCCGGCGCCCGACCTGTCCGGATATCGGCAACGGGAGTAGCTTCAACACTACCCCTGCTGCCAAATGAACAAGCTGGCCAAACTCCGTATCCAGTCCGCGATCGCCCAACAGGGCTGCTGCTTTTACTGCGGGCTAAAAATGATTGAGCCCACGCTTCCTGAACTTTCGCAATCAAGCGCGCCCACACGGTGGCGTAAGTTCCTTCGGTGCACTGCAGAGCATCTCACTGCGCGCCAACAGCAAGGCCGCGATGTAGCGCCCAACATCGTCGCCGCCTGCTGGTGGTGCAATTCCCGTCGGCACAGGGGACGTGAGGAGAAAGCGCCAGATTCATTGAGATATCGGCAGCGCGTGCAAAGCTTGATGAAAAAGGGGTGCTGGCACCCAGCAGGCAGGCTAGTTGTTGATTTACACGCAAACCATAGCCGGTGAAAATTAACCCAGAATTGCTTATTCAGTTTCAGGCTGATTGCGGCGATCCAAATCAAGGCCATCAGCAACTGCTAGCTGGCTGCACCAGTCACCAGGTGAATCCAACTACTTCCCTGGACGCTTGTTCGCGAGATCTGGCTGGCGCACATGACAGAACTGACCTTGCCCCTGTTTCGTGTAGCTCTTATTGATCCGCCCCCTGTGAACTTGACTCAAGCAGCGTAGCGAACCGGGGCGTGGTCGAAGTACTTTCGAATGCGCTCGGGCTGACGTTGCACGCTGCGCAAGTGTTTGGCCGTGGCCTTCACCAACTGCATCTTCGTGCGCGCCGGGGCCAGCTTGGTCACCGCCTGTTTGATGTCTGCATTGGCCATCTCATCGGGGTTCAACTCCGGGCTGTAGCTCGGTAGGTAGAACACCTCGATGGCGTCAGCGTGCTCTGCCAGCCTGGCCTTGACCGGCTTGGCGTGGTGCACCCGCAGGTTGTCCAGGATCAGGAACAGCTTCCTGCTCTGGCCCTTGATCAGTCGGCGCAGGAAGTCGATCAGAATCGTGGTGTTGAGCGCCCCGTCAAAGCTGCTCCAGCGCATCTGGCCCTTGTTGGTCACGGTGGAGATCACCGACAGGCCATGGCGCTTGTTGTTGACCCGCACCACCGGTGTCTGGCCCTTGGGCGCGAAGCTCCTGCCGCGCACGTCGTCGCTGCGCAGCCCGCTCTCGTCGCCCCAGTGAATCTCGGCTCCTTCAGCCTTGGCGCGTGCGGCGATGACCGGGTAGTCCTCATCGAGCCATTTCTTGACCGCCGCTGGCGACTGCTCGTAAGCCTTCTTCATAGGCTTTTGTGGTGTGAAGCCCCAGCGGGCCAGGTACTTGCCCATGGTGCGCACTTGCAGCCGGATGCCAAAGCGCTGCTCAATGAGTTGGGCCACTGCCGCGCGGGTCCACAGCGCATAGGGCATCTTGAGCTGATCTGGCGTCTTGTCGGCAATGAGCTTTCGCACCAGGGCCTCCTGGTCGGCATCGAGCAAGCGGTTTTCTCCGAACTTGCGTCCGCCAATGGTGTCGTGCAGAGCCTTGGCGCCGTGTGCCGCATGGCGCCTGCAGATGTTGAAGACGCCCGTGCGGCTCAGACCCGTGAGCGCTGCAATCTCGTCGTAGGTATTACCGGCTTTACGCAGTCGGATGACCTGCACGCGGCGCTCGTGCCGCGCTTCGCGGCTCAGCGATCTCATGTCGGTTGCTTGCATGAATCTGAGTTGAGGGCGGTACAGATAATTTCAAATGCACAAAGGCCTGGTCAATAACCCACGGTTCACGCGGCCTTTTTACGCTGTGCCTCGTACCAGCGCTGCTCGTACTGCATCGGGCTGAGGTAAAAACTCCAGTTTTCAGGGGCAACCTCAGTCCAGCAAGTACAGCCTGGGCTGGATTCCATTCAAGGCTCGGGCGTTGCAATACAAGGCTCCAGGAGCTGGATACGGGGCTTGTCCATGGGGATGAGGACGGCGTCGTAATGCATCGCTTTACAGAATCTATAGTTAACTGAATTTTTAGGGCTCATTCTATAGTCTAGTATTCATCGCGAGCGATAGATGGCTATACTTATCTAAAGATTCGTTGTTTTTTCTTTAGTTTACTTATGAAAACCGTTGGTCAGTTCGCTGCTGCACTGTCAGCCGCCAAGCAAGAGCAGGGGGTGACCCTGGCGGCGCTGGCAACCAACACGGGGCTCACGCCACTGGCCGTGCGGCAGATCCTCGATGGCAAAGTCTCCCCGCGCATCAGCAATGCCATGGCGCTGGCGTCCGAGCTGGGCCTTGAGCTGGTTCTGATGCCCAAGACGGCTGCTGCATCGTTCGAATCCAAAGGGGGGGAGCGCACCTTGCTGAGTCCGCTGGAACGGCAGCTGGGAGCGCCATCCATTGGAATCGTGGGTGACCAGAATTCGGAAGTGAAGGAGGGCCGATGAAATACCGCGCGCTGGATGTGTACCTTGGGGAGGGTAGACGCCAGTGGCGCAGCGCGGCAGAAAGCGATCAGCCAAGGCGCAATTAAGCTGTATTTAAAAGCAGGCTGTATGTTTATACTGCGCTACTGGTAGTGTATTGACACTGGTTGATACCCATATATAGTGTTTCATAGCACTCGCCATCGCGGAGTGCTAGAAACAACCAGTTATCCCCAATGCCCCACAATGTGCGCAAGCCCTTTCAGATTCTCGCCCTCTCTGGTGGAGGCTTCCGAGGGCTGTACACCGCAAAAGTCATAGCGGATGTCGAGAAAGAGATCGAAGCGCCGCTTGCATCGCGTTTCGATCTGATCACAGGTACTTCAATCGGTGGGATCCTGGCGTTGGCACTTGCCCTTGAGATTCCGGCGCAAGATATCGTAGACCTGTTTGTCGACCACGGGGAGGAGATTTTCGACAAGCGCTGGTCACTCTTCGGATTCTGGCGGTCGCCTTATTCACCGGAGCCGCTGAAGAAGCTACTGTCTGACTCCAAGCTATTTGGCGACCGGCTCTTGGGTGCATGCAAACACCCTGTCATCATCCCGAGTCTGAATTACTCTACCGGTGAACCGGTAGTTTTCAAGACGCCGCATCATGTCGATTTCAAGCGGGATCGCCATTTCACCATCGTAGACGTCGCGATGGCCACCAGCGCAGCCCCGGCGTACTTCCCAAGACACTGCTTCAACAACAGCCAGTATGTCGATGGCGGCTTATACGCCAATGCCCCCGGGCTCCTTGGTTTGCATGAGGCCCACAAGTTCTTCGGCCAGGACATCGACAACGTCCGCCTGATGGCGGTCGGCACGATGTCGTCGCGCTTCACTGTGGACCCCAGACAAGACCGGCAAGGTGGGGTCCGAGACTGGGGCGGCGGGTGGCCGATCAAGATGTCCCGGCGTCTCTTCGGCCTCTCCATTTCGGCGCAGGAGGTCTTGAGCGATTTCATGCTGACGCACCGCCTGGGAAAACACTACTGCCATGTAGACGACGAACTTCACGACGAACGTGCCCGTGCTGTTGCATTGGACATTGCAGACAAAAACGCCCGCGAAGTTCTGCTGAGCGCAGCTACCCAACGCTCCAAAGTTTGCATCAGCAAGCCGGAATTCCAAACCTTTTTGGAGCATTCGCCCTCCAAACCGATCTTCTTCCACGGCGAGAACGCACGCACCTGAGGCCCAAGAAACATGCTCAAACTCAACCGCCTGCTCTTCGCTACTGCCGAAGAAGTGTTCATCAACAGTATCGAACCTACCAAGGACCAGCGCCGGGTGCTGGTTGAAGCCAAGAACGAGATCCGCGATCACTTGAGGCCACGAATCCGAGAAGCGACGATCAAGGCGCTGGGCATGGACAAGGCCGTCACCCCGCGTTTCCGGACACAAGGCTCGTGGTCGTACCAAACCTGCGTGCAGCCAGCCTGGCATCCGCCCCAGGAAATGGACTGGGACTTCGGTGTCTACCTGCCAGTGTCTGTGTGGGAGGAAAGTGGGCCTCCGCACGCCATGGCCCAGCTCTACTTCAAACTGGTCGAAGGCCTCTTGAAGGATCTTTGCAAAGAAAAGGGCTGGAAGCTGTACAGCGGCAAGGACACATGCATTCGGGTGCAGATAAATGCCTGGGCGCATATCGATATCCCGTTGTACGCGGCGCCGGAAGCACAGTTTGCGCAAATCGTCGAGAAACGCGTGTTCGATGCGGCCGCGAAATCGGACGCACGTGAAGCGCTCGCCGCAGAATTTGCAGAAGAGGATTTCACCCTGCAGCAGTGGGAGGACATGGTCGACATCATGATGGCGACGCGCTCGGGCGAATGGAAACCGTCGGACCCCGAAGAGGTATCTCGGTGGTTCCTTGACCGTGTCGAGGAGCACACCGAGCAACTGCAGCGCGTGTGCCGTTACCTGAAGGCCTGGCGTGACCTGCACTGGAAGGCCGGCGACGGCCCCACTTCAGTGTGCATCATGATCGCCGTGGCGCAAGCCTTCGAACCCAAGCGTGGGCGCGACGACGTGGCGCTTGAGAGATCCGCACGGGCGTTGTCGATCGCGCTGAAGGGCAACGTGCACGAGCCCGCTATCGCAGAAGGCAAGGAAGATTTCAACAAGCGCCTGGATGCCAATGGCCGCCAACACGCATCGACCCTTGCTGCAACACTGGCTTCCCAGATCCAGGCAGCCAGAATGAAAGCATCGCACTTGGCCGGTGACGCGATCGATATCCTCCGAGCACAGTTGGGCAGCCGCGTGCCCTACCGGACGGACCTGGTTGAGCCGGACAGCGGCGACGACGTCGTCCGGCTGGTCGGCGCAGATCGGGTATCTCGCCCAGTAGTGAATTCGACAAGCGCAGGCTGAGCAATGCCGGAGGCTGCGGCATCGCTCCTTGGCGAGGCGCTCCGGCTGCTGAGGTCGCGCGGCTTCACGCCCAGCGGCTATCGGCGAGGCACGCGGTCATTCGATGGAGCACTTCCGTGTAAGGGCGGGCCGATCAAGGTCAGGCTCAGCGTCACCGACTGGGACTTTCTGACCTACCCCTCGATCAGGATCCTCGATCACCTCGATGTCCTGCCGCCCCTATCGCCGCACGTGTATGCATCGGGAGGTCTGTGCTACTTTGCCTCTGGCGCAGTGGTGTTGGACCGGTTCGATCCGGCAGAATCGATTGCGCAGTGCCTGGACCAGGCGCAACTCGTGCTGGATCGCATCCGGCATGACCCTGATTTCAGGCACGACGACATCCAGGACGAATTCCTGCAGCACTGGTCGCACGGCGAATCCTCCGCCGTCTATTCGGTGCTGATCGGGAACGTTGACCGAACGACCCAGTCGTCGAACTACTGGTTCTTGGACATTGCAGGTGCTTCGCACGCCGTTGTCGCCGACAACAAGGAGGAAGTCGAAGCGCTTGCCTTGGCGTTAGGGGCCCAGCCTCCCAAAGAGACGAAGTGTCCGTGCTGGCTGTTCGCAACTCAGACGCGGCCTGCGGTACCGAAAGCAATCCCGGCGACCATCAAAGAGCTATTCGCGTGGCTCCAGGCATGGGATCACCGGCTGTACCAGCAACTTCAACGCGTGCTCGAACGCGAGACACAGTATCTCAAGTACTCCATCGCAACGTTCGCCATCCACACACCGCTGGGGTGGCTAGGGTTCGGTTTTGATCTGGATCCGCTACATCGGCTTGGCGCTGCCAGGAAGCCTAGGCTCTATCGCCAATTTCTCCACACGAGAGGGGGAACGAGCAAGATCAGTAGGCTGGCGATCACCGAGTTCGGCCCGGACTTCGTCCACAGCCGCAATCTGACGTTCCCCGACCTGAAAGGAAAGAAGATCACCGTAGTCGGCTGCGGTGCCATCGGCTCGCATGTTGCACCGGGTCTCGTGCGGCTGGGCGCCGGCACGGGTGCAGGATGTCTGGACCTTGTGGACTACGATGACATGAAGCCGGAGAACCTTGGCCGGCATGTGCTGGGCTACCCTGCGCTCTTCAAGAGCAAAGCCGAAGCATTGGCCGAAGAGCTCAAGCGACAGTTCCCATTCGCAAAAATCCGGGCCCGCGTCCGCAGTGTCAAGGGACTCCCAGACCTCTTCGATGCGGATCTGGTGATTGATGCAACTGGCGAGGAGATTGTGAGCGAGATGATCAACGCCATGCGCCTGGACAAAGGCACTGAAGTACCGGTGCTCCACGTACGGATCCGGGGGAACGGGGAATGCGTCCAGACTTTCTGGGCAGAGGGGCGCCGCCTCGGATGCTTCCGATGCCTGTTGCAGGCTGAGCACAATCACTATCGGCAGGAGCGCTTCCCGGTCCTGAAAGAGCTGCCCACGCGCAAACAACTGGGCTGCAATGGCTTCACGCCGTACGCGGTCAGCGCACCGATGGCTGCGGCGGCGCTGTGCTTGGAAGTTGTAGTCGACTGGCTTCAATACGGACGGGCAAGCCCGCGATTCCGAACCAGCGCGATGGCCAATGCGAACGTCTACGGCGTCAAAAATCAGGACGTCTCTCGATTGGCTGCCTGCCCCGCTTGCGGGCCTCGTGATGCTCAAGCCACTGCCATTCGGCCGTAATGGCGCGATGCTGCTCATTGAGCCGCAATTATTGGAGCGGCTATTGGGCCTCAGGCAGCTGACGGCGTCCGCACCCGAGGCTGGCGGCATTCTGATGGGCTACCGCCGCGGCCCCCACACCCACGTGACAGAAGCTACCTTCCCGACGGCGGCAGATGTTCAGCGGCGTTTCGGATTCTTCCGTCATGCCACACATCACCAGCGGGTGTCGCGGCGTCGTTGGAAAGAAAGCGGCGAGACAATAGACTACGTCGGCGAATGGCACACGCACCCTGAAGACGCCCCCTTGCCATCAGGCGTCGACCTCAAGCACTGGCAGGACATCGCGCAGGGGGTTTCTAAACCGATGGTCTTCTTGATCGTCGGCCGAGTTTCTAACTGGTGCGGAGTCGGTATGGGGGCAGAATTGACATGCGTCTCCGACATGTAGGCCTCAATTCAAATCGCCGACCAATCAAAGATTGCCCCCCTCCAAACGGCTCCATATTGGTGATCGTTTTTACAGCGTGCGTCGGAACTCGAAATGACCGCCGGATTCACGACTGGTGAAATAGTTGCCGCTGAGGCGATCATAGGTGGCGACATCGACGACCAAAGACGCGGCTCCCTGGTAAACCATGTTCTGCCCGGGCGATTGATACTTTTCCCTCACCTCGTAGATGTAGTGGAGCAAGGGCCGCGCGGATTCCGGATCTTTCTTGACTGAAAGCGCTATGGTGCGCGACTCAGATCGTGGGGCATCCATCTCAATAGAAAGCGTGAAAAAATTCTGTTTGATCGACACGGTACCCAGTGCAAGACCAGTTTTTCCATCCTTTACCCAGTCAATGGATGCAGCCCAGGTTCCGTTGAGATCGGGATAGAGCCATTGATTGAGACGGGGCACTTTTTCCCATATCCAGCGCCAACCAACGTAGACGAAGAACAGTAGTCCGAGATCGATCACTACCGCACCGCTAAACACGCGAAGGAAGCTGACCTCAATACCTAGCCGTTCCATTCCAAGCGCCACAAGAAAAGCCAGCAGCGCATACAGTCCAGCTAGCATCGAAATCACTTTTGTCATCGGAAGAAGGCTAAACATCACGCCACCTTTCCGTGCTCAAAAACTATCGGGCCATATTGCTTCGACACAACTCCCGTGCAAATCACGCCCTCAAGGCAAGACCCGAAGGCAGCTGCAAGGTAGCGCCCACCGAACCTCAGTCCGTTCGCAGGAGTCTCCACTTGCGCGGAAATCGCGGGTGAAAAATAGACTGACACCTGGATGAGCGCAAGAGCTGTGTCAACGACGTGAAATCCATCGTGAAAAGGGCTCCCCTCCCGCGAGATATTCATCAAGACTTCAAATGTGGTTTTGTCATGGATGCCCCTTGGCTGTTCACTTCGCATAGGGAGGATTGGTATCGTAGACACGCCATCCCACACAATGACCCCCAGTCCAGAGAACGTTGTGTCAACCTGGGTATGAATCCTATGGAGGAGCGCCTTGAGCTTAGTTTTAGGCTCCATGGACTCTGGGGGCTTAGAAATCATGTGATTGGGTGGGCACGAGTTGCGTGGCGTATTGTCCGCCAGTATCTCCCGCATGCTCGTAGCGAACGCCAGTAGGCTTACGCCACATCTCGTGGTAGATCTGATGTTGGCCGGAGCACAGGAACCATTTTTATACCCAGCAACTTTAACCGGCACCATACCCTGGTCTGGTCAAGTAGACACGGAACGCATGGTCACCTTGCAGTGTACTTTGTGGTCAAGTGCATCTAGCTTCCGCAGCAATATACCTCTGCCGTCACATGCCTCCTGTATGGCCACTAAGACAATTGCTTTTAAAACGGTTGGTCCTGTGGGTAATCGTCAATTTAGTCACTTTTGCTGCATCACTTAATTGATGTCTCACTTTTTAGGTTCAGCCGACGAGTGAATTACGCCCTGTCGTCATAATTTATGTGTTTGATGGTGCTGTAAATGCCGTCGTGGCCCCCTCGAAGTTCTAGGCGCTGAGGAGGTCGGGTTCGTCGGGGGCGGAATATCAGCATCGGCGGCAAGCCGCCTCCGCAGAGCAGTTGAAGGATTTTAGTCAGATGATTATTCGCGATATTTGACTAGAAGATGTCGCTTGTATTAATTCAGAGGTTTTAAGTCGACTCGGTTGAGGCGGTGTAATCGGGCTATCTGCTCTGGGTCTGTGTTAAAAGATTCACGAATTGCTTGACGACTTAATCCGCTTGAAAGCAAATCGATTGCAGAGCGCGCGTGTTCCCTGTTACGGGAAGTCGTGTTGAGCCCTGCCGCTAGCAGAACTGTTGTAGGCGTCATATTTGTCTCTGCAAGAGCTAACGCTTGTGCTGCCCACAGTGCCAATCTACGATCTTTGTCGGCGTTGATTTTGCTTATCATCGTGTGCAGCCTACTGCCGGGTGGGGTTGCTCTGGTAATTGAAGAAACTCCTCTTGATGATAGTTGAGAAAGTCTTGATCTGGTGATCTTATGAGGGCGCCGTTCTATGCGAATCGCCTTCATTAATGCGAATACGAGGTCTCTTTCAATGTCATCTATTTTTGGATTTTTATGTTCTTTTTTTCTGTTGGTGGGAGTGCTCAAATTTTTGGAGGCAGGGATTTTTGCTGATGTAAGTTTGGTGATCGGTTTGAGTGGGGGGGCTGTAAAATCTGATGGGCTTAATTTTGCGGTGCTTATCAGCCAGTTCTGGTCCCTTATAATTGCTCTAAAGAGGGGGCGCGATGCACTGGCGAATATTTTTTTAAAATCTCCATTTTTTTTTAATAGTCGACCTAACTTCTTTCTATCGCTCTCAATCGGCGGCAGTGTTTTCAACTTTGGACACCATCTTTTAATCGAATCTGGATGATGGATCCTCAGGAGCCAGTAGAGTCGAGGGTGAGATCTCTGGAATTTCGTAGCCACCTCGCCTGGGTATGCTTTTGAAAAGTTCAGGAGGACTTCTTCGGCGTGCTTCAAACCGTAGACGTACTTCGGACTCCTTTGCTTGATGTGAATGCCGACAGTTCTATTTTTTGAAATTAATAGTGCGGATTCGTCGAAGGTTAGTCCAGCGGCAGTGAAGAGGGATGCAAAGTCCTCAGCTTTAAACCTCCCCAAATCCAGATTGAGTCTGAGATGGCAGTCGCTGCTCGGCGGCGCGATAACGAATTTGTGAGGAGAAATGCTGATTGGCTTACCGTAAACTTTGATAAGAGATTTGATATATCCTGTGGAGAAGTCATGCGGCGATAGTCCAAGAGCTTCGCTGGCGGCGGACTTGACTTGAGCGTGCGACCACAGTGAATTTTTAGAAAAAATTGAATCCGCACAAAATTTACTCAATCGCTTGAAGGCACTGCTTACTGGCGATTTTCTGACCGGCAATGACCGTAGATCCGCGCCGCATTCGCAGACGATGGGCATAGGTCGAAGTACCATTCTGTTAATTGGCACAACAAGCATTTTGCACTTGGGGCATGAAATTCTTAACCATTCTTCATGAACTGTGCATGTCAATGCGGGCTGCATCTGATGAATTCGATGAAGATAGGGCTCACCGTATTTTTTGAAGTCCTCATCAAGACAGGATGGACAGAAACGCACAGCGGGTTGGTGATTGCAAGGAATGAATCCAAGGGACCGAAGTCTCCCACTTCGTGTTCCATACCCCGCTGTCTCTAGGTTCAGCGGTCTCTTGTGAGCCGTGTTGAATACTCGAAAGAATTGACTTGTAGTTAACCTATCGGTGACTTCATTTCCTGGTAGCCCCATTTGATCGGTGATGAATGCTACGACTGCAGGATGAGGCGGGCTTGCCTGATAAATTGAAAGATTGGGACTGAGGTGGGCTACAGAATTTGATATTTTTCGAAAAACACTCTCACCATTGTGAACTACAAATCTTGTGAGAACCGAGCACAGAACTTCGTCTGGGTAAGGGGTGGGAACGTATGGCAGGAATACCATGAAGGGGCTTAGAGAGTTAGTTGGTGCCCAAGACCTTTAGGTGTGCTCGTTGATTCGTCGTTGAGCGTACGCGATAAGGTCCGCAGGCCATATACGAAGGCCTGCAGCACGCTGAATTTTCCATAATTTAATGTCGGACTCTCGTTGCACTAAAAAATCGATTGCGAAGTTAACCCTCCGAATTCTGAACGACTCAGGTGTCTCCGAAAAACGTGATAAGAGCGCCTTAAAGTGGGGTAGTTTGTCGCGGCGCCATTGAGAGGATTGCCCCAGCCCTGAGCAAAGCCGAGCTACTGAGATTCGCATGGGTGGTTCAGCCCTTAATAGCAAGATCATCCTAGTGAGAACTTTCGAGCAGAGCTCCTGATCTCGGGCCGGCCAATTCACCGTACCACGCGTGCTCACCGATTTGCGATATTGCGCATTGGAAGTAAGTAGCCAACTGCGATCATGTCGATAGAGCCAAGCATAGTCAGAAAAGCCCAGAGACCTTGCTTTGGAGATTCCCTCAACGCCAGGCGTTTTTAACACTCCCATCCACCGGTCACGCCGAGACGTTCGTTGTGCCATGAAAAGTGAACGTTGGCGGTGCAGTTTGGTGCCCTTCTCGTACGCTAATTCCCGATATATAGTTTGCACGGAAACCCCATTACGAAGGGCAATAGACTGCAATTCCAAACCTGACAACAAGTCGTGCCCTATCGAAGTTCGAGTTTGGGCGCCGACGAATTTACGACGCTCTTTCACTTCGATTTTTCGCTGTCTACGATACTTGACGATGGTGCCGACACTCTTGCCCGTTTGTTGAGCTATCTGACGGCAGGACAATGACGGGTTGCGTAGGAGATGTTCTATTTCAAGGCCTGGTACTTGTAGGGATTTCTTTGTCTCACCACGAGGAATCGCGTGCGCACTTCCTCGTGTCGCTTCGCGTGAAGACCGCTCTGCGTCAACTGCCAAGCTGAACTCTGCTATGGAGCCAAATAAAAAATCAATCATCAGCAGGTGGCATATCGGATGCAATGAGCGGTCAGGACGCTCAACCAGATCTTCAATCCAGCGCAAAGGACTTCTGGCGGTCTGCAGCAGTCGTGATTGATGCTGAAAGTTAGCGAAGTCGGCAAAGTAGTGCCTCACCTCAGTTGCAACTAATTGGTAGTCGAGGCTTCGACGGCTCGACTGAAAGCCTTTTGCCGACAGGCGGTTTCGATATACGTTGGAGCGATCGGCATTGTTTATCGGCGGTAGTGCTGCCAGCAGGAGATCCGCTGATAGTTGCGCAAATCGGAATTGAAAACCACATTCAGGGGTTATGCATTCCTCGCCGCTAGGAAGGCCTGGATACATTAGGGGTTGGCCAAATAGGCCTTCCTTTGGGACACTTTGTTGTTGCAACTGCAGAGAATGGCGGACGCAGCAGTTCACTCCGGGTAGATGGTGCTGCCGATGCCAGTAGTGGCAGCCGTTCATCTCAATATCTTCGGCTACACATGCGGGGCAAAAGCGGTGTGGCGTGTTGATTCCGAACCGGTTTGCAACGAGACCAAGCCGCAGTTTCAAGTCAAGGGAGTTACTTGAGCGCGAGTCCTCCATTAGTTGTGCATAGCGCTCGTGATCCAAGAACGGCCTGTGATACGGTAGCAGCGTACTGGCTTCCATAAGAGCGGCGAAAGAGTCGTGTGGCAGCGCCCCCGCGTATCGCTCGTTCATGGCATCGAAGTGAGTGGGAAGGGTAAGGCTGGGTGTAACCGTCCTGCCACCAAAAATTTTCCTCACTGCGTCTCGGCCCGTTCCCCACGCATTCAAGATTGCTAACCTGCACAGCCATGAATACAGCAGTTCGTCATGGAGCAGCTCAGGCGTGTAGCAGATAGTTGTTGAAGCGAGGCGAGCGCGGTGCACGTTTGCTAACTCCAGTCAATCAGCAAGTAGTCTCAGCGGGCCAGCGGATCCTCTAAGGGGAGGTCAACCGGCCGAGGCGAGGCCCTTTTTTTGTTCTTTGTCGCAGCGGGACTGGGGGGCACGCTCTCTTCGTGTACATCGTCAAACTCATCGTTTTTTACCCCTTTGGGTCGAGCAGGCTCCTCTGCCCCAAGCAGGGCGCGCATAGCTTTGTACCTAGGACTGAACAGCAGATCGTCAAACATTCGAAGCTTTGCAGGGTTCTTGCTGAGCAAGGCTGCAATTGCCGGTCCAAGAAATGCCATGTCAGTCGCCGCGGTTCGCTGAAACGCAGTAGCGTCGATAATTTCGCGCCCGCCAATCTCATTGTGCTGAGATAGTGTGAACGCGAGCGCCGCGAAGGCCGTATTTCCCGCTGAGGCCGTGTACCAAGCATCAAGGATTTCTTTCGTCAGCTTTGTCTTTGTCTTGACAAACGTATAGTCCCAATACGTATCGCAGAATTCTTCCCACTGAGGGCTATTCCTTGCCATCGGCTCAATTACCAAGCTCCCGAAGGAAGCGAGTTTGCGGGTGTTTCGTACCGCTCCTTCTACGACAGCTTGGACCGCTGGTGTTGCAAGCGCCAACAAGCTAATGCCGAGCCGCTCAATGATTTCACTGAATAGGTTTAGTACAAGCTCCGCATTTTGGGCGCGCGCGCTGCGCAAATTCTGAACTTCATCAACGACAATAAAGCCCAAGGAGACAGCTGTTGCGACTTTGTTCATCAAGTCGACCATGGGCGCAATATTGCGTAGCGCTGCCGCCTTCCGCGAATAGTCGGTTCCTAGCAGTCGGTCGATCTCGTTGAAGAATTGCAGGCACAACGACTTGAGTGTTGCGTCGTGAGGCACTCTGAGAAGAACGTATACGACCTGATGGCATTTCAGATCAGCTCCGTGATAATTCGAGTGGCAAATAACCTGCTTGTATCTCAGCAAAGCTGCAGCTGCGAAAGTAGTCTTGCCTTGCCCGCTAACAGACATCATGAAGTAGCCTTTAGCCGAAGGTTTCCAGTCAGCGGGCATTGGTAGACCATTGGTTCCGGTGGTGGCAATGGCGTGCCTCCTCTGCCGGTCCATCGTAGTCAAAGGGTGGCGCGCTACATAAGTGTCGCGGGCCATCTTGGCCAGGGTGAAGCCAGCCTTTTGATATTCAGGGAAAGGGTAGACGATGTCGTTGATGGTGGACAGCTCCATCAGTCGAACGACCTCGCTACTCCTGCGAAGCGTTGCCGACGGCTTCGCTGGGTAGTGCGCGAGGTTAGTCAGAAAGTCACTTTTGCTTTGCTCCAGAGGCGGCATTGCCTCAATGAACGGATTGCCTGCAAATCGAGAAACTCCTGTATCGTGATACACCGCAGGGAATATCTCAACATCCTTCATCGCTTGCTCCTGTTTAGCTTCACTAGTTCTACCAATCGAGCCTTCTCCTCTCGCTCCACTTCACTCCAGCTTTTCCCAACGGACGCACTGGCCGTGTGCTCTTCGAACTCTGTGTGTGTTTGGGCATGCAACTTGTTTTTGAGTTTTGCGGTTTCTTGATACCTAGCTCGTTGCATATCAACATTAGGTAAACGTTCGGCGGGGGCGCTCTTATGCCGGTTGTTGACAGGCTTGGCCGCCTTTGCGGCAACCCGTACGCGTCGACTTTCATGGTCGGAGCGGGCCCAAAGGCGTGCATTGACAGCCGCGAAGGCCTCCTCCTCGTCAATTGAAATTCCTTCGCTGTCCCTTGCGTCACCAGCGCCCATCACGAAACACGGCCATTCGCCGTGTCTGCTCGCTATCATGATTACCGCTGGCTGCGTCTTGTCGAGTCGGATGTCCAGAGAAGGCCTGTTTCTGGGCGATCGCCTGATGTAGTCGATTGCGGCCTCGTTAGAGGGATGATATGCACGAGTCTTGTAGCGAAGAACACCTCCTGAAATACTCGCTTTATCTGAACTGAGTAACAGTCGGTAATAGTCTTCTTCCGTGTACGGTGCAGACCGAAGTCCCGTTATGTTTTCGAGTCCCCAAACATACGCATTTTTCGGCGTAGGTTCGATGCCGTGTTGTGTAAGGATTTTTCGACGCTTGAGGGCTTGATGGGGACGGTTGTTGTAGTCCTTCACAATTTCGATTAACGCTCGGTACGCATCCGCAAGTGTGTGCACTGCAGCAGCTTCAGCCTTACGTGCGGCCCTTCTTGATTGAGGATCTAAGGGACGGTCTGCGTAAACACCTTTCATCCCCGATGCCGCCATGCGCTGCTTGATAGTGCGGATTAGCCTCTCTACTATTGCTTTGCCGTCTGGGCATAGAGGGGGGAGTGGCGTCAGGTCGATGCGCAGATCATCGACCACGCTTTGCAACATAGATCCACTCATGAAGTCGGATCCACGATCAGGACAGATAACGGCTGGAATGCAGCCTATAGGCCATTGATTGTCAGAAACTTCTATGCCCAATCTCGAGAAGCGTTTTTCGCGAGAGGTAAATGCAATTAAGAGCGTATTGCGAACTTCCTCGTACGAAGGCGCGCGCAAAGAGATGTACGCTGAGACGACAAATCTACTCCACCGGTCAATTAGGAAGTAAATGGTTGGTTTGCCTACCACTACAGGATTTTTTTCGCTGGAGACTAGGTAGAGTCGCCCTCCGGTAGAATCGATCTCATATATTTCACCTGGACCTGCCGAAACTAGCGAGTTGGTGTTGGCAGGGTCACGACGAAGCCTGCGCTCATTTCGTGCTAAGTCTTCCGTAAGCTGCAACTCACCATTTATGTAGTAGCAAAACTGGCGATAGGTTACTGGCTCTGATATCTGTTTTTTTATGTACTGGCGATAAGTATCAGGGTGGCTCTTCTGGAAAAAAGTGCTTAAGTAGGTTTCGTGCGCAGTGGTCTTATTTGTTGGCCCCTTTCTGAGCAATTGCTTATAGCATCTGAGCATGTCGTCGACATCATCCGGAGTGACAACAAAATTATTAGGACCTAGTTCATCGCTCAGAATAGTTTTCCGGCCGCGGCGATTATTGGCCTTATCCGGAATTTCGCCATTTGCATGGTCTTTTTCACCTGACTCTTCACGACCCCTCGTGGTGCGCTTGGGGCCGCGAGGCAGTGCAACCAGTGCTATTTTTGTGCTGCCGAAGTAGTAGTAACGAAGGATGAGACGGTGCAGCGTCTTTTCCGCAACGTCTATGCTTAAAGCTCTCTCTCGAATTAAGGCGGTAAAGTGATGTCTCGATAGGTTCGTCCTATTTTCAAATGCTTGTATTACAGGCGCGATCTGGACCCATGCTGATTGAATTTTTCCTGCCTGAGAACTACCGCTTTCGGCTGGCACGGAGAGCTGTTGTGGAAGTACTATGCGACCCCATTTCGATGTAGGTGAGGTGAGCGCGCTAAGTTGATTCCAAGAATAGAAAATCGGTCGTTTGGCATACCTGGCTTCTTCGGGTGTGCCCACCCACATCGCATATACCCCATCCTCAAAAATATGAGTTAGGCGAAGATACCGACCTGGTCGTTCGGAGTCATGCAGTGCCAAGCCTACATGAAGGGTTGGCTGATTGGGTAGCGCACGAAAATCAGTCATCGCTTCTTCTGATTCAAAAACAGTGGTCGATTGAGCGCCAACGGATGACCAAGCGAGATATCTATTTGACCTGACCAAGCACAGTACCGAAACATGTCCAGCACCTGCGAATTGGGGAGTCGAAGAGTCTTGGTGAGCCTTGCCACTAACTCACTGAGCAACTCGTTGCTTTTGTAGAAGCTCTCGAAAGCAAGTAAGAAGCGTGGATCAAGTTGTGTTTCCGGATTGAAACGATGGCGAAACCACCCACGCATGAAGCGCAGGATTTCAAGTAGTGTCTTATTGAAGCGCGACGTATCTACCAACGTCCAAGGTATGCCTCGTTCTTGACACCATCTGTGCTCCACCTCTAAACGCAATCTCTTTGACGGATCGGCCGCATCTTCAGAAGTCTTAACGCTCGCTGCACGGTAGCTCTTTCCGTCCGCCGTCAGTTCCGTGATCAGAAAGTCGATCGTGAAGGGCTCCGGCAACCCTCTCTTATATATGTGTCGAACCTCAAGTTCCGTACAGAGCTCTAGAGTCCTATCCAAATCCAAGATAGGCCATTGCTCTCGAATGTCCACCACACTCTCACGACGTTCCATAAGGTACAGATAGGTGGCCTCCAGATCGGAAAGACCTTGATGCGGGCGACCCGTAACGATGCCATGCCCACCCAACGAAGTGCCGCGTGAAGGAACGTCGCGTATGTAAAGCCAAGGCAGGTACTCGGCGCCCTGGAGCAGGCCTCGTCCCCTCTTGACGCGTGCTCTTAAATGGCTGGGGTAGAGGAGGGGGTCTGGTTTCCAATGCACGCGTCCATTCTGAGGGAATCACCAAAAAAGTCCATAAAAATTGTTTAAAAAGTCCAAAACATTAGTCGAATAAGGGAAACCTGTCCGTTGACATGGATTTGGGGCGCGAGCATTCCAGTATCGCTATGATTGCGACCAGTTCTCAATTGCACGCTCCCAATTTCATGCGCCGACTGCTCGCAGTCATCCTGTTGCTCTCCTTCTTCTGCCAGGCCCTCGCAACGGCCCGCCAGACAGTGGTACTCGACCACGCAGGCGCGTTTGAGGCGGTTCATGCGGAGATGCATATGGACGGTGTCTCTCCATGACCAACACGGAGTAATGCACCTGGACGACTCTCTGGAGTCCCTCCAGCACATGTTTGCGGACGCAGGGCCAGGGACCGCAGCACTTTTACACTTCCCCCAGCTGTCGCTTCCTCTCGACCGCTCGCCCGCACCGGCCGTGACCGCCGAATCCGTCAGCCCGCCCCCTCATCTGGACGGTTTAAGACGACCTCCCCGACTGATTTCCTGATCCACCCTTAGCGCCGCGCTTTCCACACGAAAGCGGGGTTGTTCATCGGTGCGGTACTGCTTTGATCAGGCGCTGCTGCGTCAACGATCCTGGTTTACCGCCTTTGATCGGTCAGGAATCACGTGCGTTTTGTTATTTCCGGGCTTGCGGTGCGTTGTGCCGCAGGCTGTGCTTTGAGCTGCGTCCTCGTTGGCGCTGCGGTTGCGCAGTCCCATGCCGCCCCATCGCTTTATGCCACGGCATCGCCCATGGCTCCAACACTGGCACAAGCTGTCGAGGCTGCGTGGCAGCGCGCCACACAGGCGAGAGAAGCCGAAGGTCAGACACAGCGGGCTGCTGCGGATCGGGTGGCGATCTCCAGCCTGTGGGCGGCCCCCCCCGCAGTGGAGTTTTCCTACCGGGACGACCGCTGGCAAACGTCGGCTGGACGTCGGGAAGCCGAGGCCGGCCTGGCGTGGCCGCTGTGGTTGCCTGGGCAGCGCAATGCACGCGGCGCTGCTGTGGATGCCGACGTAGAGCTGTCCCATGCTGCCGTTCAAGCGGGGCGCCTGCATTTTGCTGGGCTGGTACGTGAAGCCGCCTGGGGCATTGCCGCGCAAAAGGCCGAGTCCGACCTGGCGGACGCCCAGTGGAGGTCCTTGCAGGAGATCTCCGATGACGTGCGTCGCCGCGTCAAAGCGGGTGATCTGGCCCAGGCGGATGCGCTTGCCGCTCAATCCGAAGCGCTCGCTGCGCAATCTGCACAGTTGGCTGCACGCCAGCGCTTGAGCGCCAGCCAGTCGCAATGGATGACCCTGACGGGCAAAGCCCTGGCGCCTGATCTCACGTCTGCCCCGGTTGTTGATGGGGCCGGAGTTTCATCGGGCGGGGCGCACTTCACCGTTGAAACCCACCCCGATGCGCGTGTCGCTGCGCTGACGGTTGAGCGCGCTCGCAAGCGGCTGGACGTGGTGGCCGCCACGCGGCGCGACCCTCCAGAGCTCTTGTTGCGTATCCGACAAGACACCCCCGGGCGGGGTGAGTCGGCTCAAAACAGCATCGGCGTCGGCGTGCGCATTCCCCTGGGCACAGCGAGCCGCAACCAACCTCTGCAAGCTGCCGCACTGAGTGAGCTGGATGTAGCGCTGACCGCGAAACAGCGAACCGAGGAGCGGCTGGCTGCTGACGCCGCGATGGCGCAGTCTGCGGTGCACACGGCAGAGCAGCAACTGGAAGCGGAGCGCCAGCGCTCGGCACTCCTGCGGGAGCGTGCCACGCTCATTGATCGGTCTTTCAAAGCTGGAGAAACACCGCTGCCGGAGTTGTTGCGCGCGCTCGCTGCAGCTACCCAGGCCGACACCAGCTTCGCACGCCAGCAAGTGGCCCTGGGCCTGGCCCGCGCCCGCTTCCAGCAATCTCTCGGAATCCTTCCATGAATCTCTTGAATCTATTCCCCTCTCGTTACCGCCTCTCATTGCTGGGAGCAGGCTTGGCCTTGCTGGTGCTTGCCGGAACACCCAGCTATGCCGCGCCAGGAGCGCACGGTCCTAATGGCGAGCACTTGGATGCCCCCGCTCAAGCTGGTGCCAACAGCGGCCCCGTGCCTAGTTTTGAAGCGCGCTCGGAAGCCTTCGAGTTGGTGGGCCGACTGCAGGGCGGAGAGTTGTCCATCCTGATCAACCGTTTTGCCACCAATGAACCTGTGCTCAATGCCACAGTGGAAGTGGAGACTGGCGACCTCAAGGCGCCTGCCAAGTTCCATGCAGATATGGGCGACTACGCCATCGACGATGCCAACATGCTCAAGGCTCTGGCGGCACCCGGTGACCATCCCATGGTGGTCACCGTACTGGCGGGCAATGACTCCGACCTGCTGGACGGCACCCTCACGGTCGCGGGCGCCGTGCTCGACGACCATGGCCACTCCCACGACGACGGGCACGCCCATGGGCCCTCCCGAACGGTCTGGCTGGCTCTGGCCCTGGTCGTCCTGGCGGCGGTCGGTTGGTTCTTTGGCCGCACGCCCAAGGCTGCAGGTACCTCCTCCAGAGGAGGTGCGCTGTGAACCCATCGATGAAAAAAACCAAGGCAACCAGCATGTTTCATGTTTTCGGCTTGAGTGTCATCACGTGCATCGCGGCGATGTTCCCACCTGTTGCCGTCGCAGCGCCAGGTGCCCATGGGCCGAACGGTGAGCATCTAGATGCCCCCACGGCGGTCAGCGCATCCGGTTTGATGCGGTTGCCAGACGGCAGTGTCAACGTTCCGATGCTCGCCCAACGGCGCCTGGGCATCCTCACGCAGCTGACCCTGGAAACCCAGGCTGCAGCCACCATCGAATTGTCAGCGCGGGTGGTGATGGACCCTAATGCGAGCGGCCGCGTTCAGGCAATCCATGGGGGCCGGATCGAAGCGGGCCCTCGCGGCCTACCGATCGCCGGCCAGACCGTGCGCCAGGGGGAGGTACTGGCCTATGTGGCCCACCATGCAGAGCCCTATGCGCTGGCAAATCAACAGGCCCAACTGGCGGAGTTGCGCAGCGGCCGGGAGCTGGCTGCACAGCGGGTGCAGCGGCTGCAGTCCCTCGAAGGCACGGTGCCGCGCAAGGAGATCGAGGCCGCACGTGCTGAGCTACAGAGCCTCACCGCGCGCGAGAAAAGCATTGGAGCGAGCCTGGCTGCCCGAGAGGCCTTGCTGGCTCCCGTCTCCGGCGTGATTGCCAGAGCCGACGCAACCAAAGGCCAGGTGGTTGAGGCCCGCGAAGTGTTGTTCGAGGTGATTGACCCTGCACGAGTGTTGGTGGAGGCCACTACGGCAGATCCTGGCTTGCCCGCACGCACGGGTACAGCCCACTTGCAGGGGGTGCTTGGCGTCAAGCTGCAGCTGATCGGCGCTGCGCGCAGCCTGCGTGATGGCGTCCTCCCGATGACTTTCAGGGCCGTCCCGGAGCAATCGGGCACAGCCTTGCCGCTGGCGGTCGGACAGCCCGTCACCGTCGTGGCCTCGCTGAACGAGCAGGTGAAGGGCTTCGTCCTGCCTGCGCAGGCCGTTGTGCGCAACAGTGCCAACGAACCGGTGGTCTGGATCAAGTCCGGTGCAGAGCGCTACATTCCCCAGCCGGTGCAGTACCGGTCCCTGGACGCCGCCACGGTGGTCGTCACGCAGGGCCTGGGCGCTGACAACCGCGTCGTGGTGCAAGGTGCACCGCTCATCGCACAGATCCGCTGAACGGAGCCCACGCAATGTTCAATTGGATCGTAAGGAACAGCCTTCACAACCGCCTGTTCGTCCTGGCGGTCGCGGCGCTGCTGATGGTCTACGGGGCCATCACCGCATGGCGCACGCCAGTCGATGTGTTTCCCGACCTCAACAAACCCCTGGTCACCGTCTTGACGGAAGCAGGAGGTATGGCGCCCGAAGAAGTCGAGCAGCTGGTGACCTTCCCTCTGGAGACCGCGCTCAACGGCATGCCGGGGGTCACGCGGGTTCGCTCTACATCTGGGGTTGGCCTGTCCATTCTCTATGCCGAGTTCGATTGGGGGACCGATATCTACCGCAACCGCCAGCTCGTGGCGGAGCGCCTGGCACTGGTGCGGGAGCAACTCCCCGGGGGCATCACGCCCGTCATGGGGCCAGTGTCTTCCATCATGGGCGAAGTCATGCTCATCGCACTGCCGTTGGCAGCAGGCGATGGTAAGGCCGCCGCAGCGACACCCATGCAGGCCCGTGAGTACGCGGACTTCGTGCTGCGCCCAAGACTGCTGTCGATTCCAGGGGTTTCACAGGTCATCCCCATCGGCGGCGAAGTGCGCCAGTTGCGGGTGGAGCCGGACACGGCACGCATGGCACAGTTCGGGGTGACATTGACGCAGATCGAGCAGGCCCTTCGAGGCTTTGCGGGGAATGCGGGAGGTGGCTTCATCGACCTCAACAGCCGTGAATTCCTCATCCGCCACATCGGCCGTACCAGCCGTGTCGAGGACCTGCAGGGCGTGGCGGTGGCCTGGAAGGATGGCCGAGCCATCTTGCTGGAACAGGTGGCCAATGTCCGGTTCGCTGCCGCCATGAAGCGCGGTGACGCCGGATACAGCGGCGTGCCTGCCGTCATCGTCAGTGTGCAAAAGCAGCCTGCGGCCGATACCGTCAAGCTCACCCACGCCATCGAAGCGGCATTGGGGGATCTCAAACAGGGGCTGCCCGTGGGCTTGGCTGCTCCGAAGGTGTTGTTTCGTCAGGCGGACTTCATCGAGGCGTCCATCGGCAACGTGACCGAGGCTTTGCGGGACGGTGCCATCATGGTGGCCATCGTGTTGTTCGCCTTCCTGTTGTCCGCGCGAACCACTTTGATCTCGCTCGTGGCGATACCCCTGTCGCTGGCCGTGACAGCCATGGTGTTCCGGCTGCTGGACCAGTCCATCAACGTCATGACCCTGGGCGGCCTGGCCATTGCTATCGGCGAGCTGGTGGACGACGCGGTGGTGGATGTGGAGAACATCCTGCGCAGGCTGAAGCAAAACCGTGCCCAGGGCAATCCACTGTCCATGCTGGAGGTCGTGCGCCGGGCGAGCGTGGAAGTCCGCTCGGGCATCGTCTACGCCACCGCCATCGTGGTGCTGGTGTTTGTGCCGCTGTTTGCGCTGCCGGGCATCGAGGGTCGCCTGTTCACGCCCCTGGGCATCGCCTACATCGTGTCGGTGCTGGCATCGATGCTGGTCTCAATGACGGTTACGCCCGTGCTGTGCCTTTACCTGTTGCCGGGGATGAAACGGTTGGACCATGGTGACAGCACCCTGGTCGCCTGGCTCAAGCGGCGGGATGCGCAAGTGCTCAGCTGGTCGTTTTCTCGCGCCAAGGTGCTGATGGCTGTCGCTGCACTGGCGGTAGCTGCAGCAGCTGCAAGCGTCCCGTTTTTTCCACGCGCCTTTCTGCCTGCCTTCAATGAGGGTTCGCTGGTGTTGGGCATGGTATTCAACCCAGGCACCGCCTTGGCTGAGGCCAATCGCATGGGAGCGTTAGCCGAGACGCTGATCGCAGAGGTCCCCGAGGTCACCCAGGTGGGGCGCCGTACTGGGCGCGCCGAGCTGGATGAACATGCCGAAGGCGTGCACTCGGCCGAGATCGATGTGGACCTGAAGCGGTCCGCCCGGGACCGGGAGGCCGTGATGGCGGATATCCGGGCCCGTTTGGTCGTCCTTCCGGCCCAGGTGGCCATTGGCCAGCCTATTTCCCACCGCCTGGATCACCTCTTGTCAGGGGTACGGGCGCAGATTGCGCTCAAGATCTTCGGCGATGACACGGACACCTTGCGGGGCCTGGCCGAGCAGACGCGCCAAGGACTTTCGGGCGTTCCAGGACTCGTGGATCTGACCGTGGAAAAGCAGGTGCTCATCCCTCAGATCACGGTACGGCTCGACCACCGCAAGGCGGCGCAGGTCGGGCTGTCTCCGGGCGAAGCGGTGCGGGTGCTGCAGGCCCTAACGGACGGTGCCCATGGTGCCCAGATCGTGGATGGAATTCGCCGCTATGAACTGGTGCTGCGCCTGCCCGATGACAAACGCAGCCCGCAGGATCTGGCACGCACGCTGATCGACACGCCTGCGGGGCGGATACCGGTCTCATCGATTGCGTCGGTGGAGGAGACCGACGGCCCCAACCAGATTGGCCGGGAAAACGGCCGTCGGCGTATCGTCGTTTATGCCAACACGGATGGATCAGACATGGGCCGCGTCATCAGCGATATTCGCGCGGTGATGGCCAGGACACCTCTGCCCCCTGGGACCTTTCTGAGCCTGGAAGGCCAGTTTCAGGCCCAGGAGCAAGCCATGCAACTGATCGTCGGCCTGTCACTGGTGTCTTTGGCGATGATCTTTCTTGTTCTGTACGGGCGCTACAAGTCGGCTGTGCTGGCCGGGATCATCATGGCCAACATTCCGCTCGCGCTGATCGGCAGCGTGGCAGCGATGTGGCTGGCGGGGGTAAGCCTCTCGGTGGCCTCCATGGTGGGCTTCATCACCCTGGCCGGCATTGCCACGCGCAACGGGATTTTGAAAGTCAGCCACTACATCAACCTGTGTAAGTTCGAGGGCGAGGTCTTTGGCCAACCCATGATCGTGCGCGGCTCGCTGGAACGGTTGACACCGGTCTTGATGACGGCGCTGGTAGCGGCCTTTGCCCTGACCCCGCTGTTGCTGGCGGCAGATGCGCCTGGCAAGGAGATCCTGCACCCGGTGGCGGTCGTGATTTTTGGTGGACTCGTCAGTTCGACTTTACTGGATACCTTGCTCACGCCCGTGATGTTCTGGATGTTTGGAGAGCGGGCGATGCGGCGCCTGATCGAGGTCGATGCCCAGGCGCACAACGAGGGCGCTACGCCGCAGGAGGTTTACTGACCACACCCCGATCAACCTGGTTTCAACTGTTCCCGAGGCATTTGGGCGCCGCCTTTTAAAGCGCGCTGTTTTCAAACGATATCTCATCCAAAGGAAACCCAATGACCATCAAAACCAAACTCTCCCAATTGACTACTGGCGCCTTGATGCTGGCCCTGTCTGCACTCGTCGTTCCAACGGCAATGGCCCATGGTGCAGCGGCCCCCGTGCATGGCGGTATCGTACAAACCGCCGCTGATTTGTCATTTGAGCTGGTTGCCACTGCCGAAGGTGTCCAGATCTACATTCAGGACCATGGAAAAGACGCGGATGCCTCGCGATTTGAAGGCAAGCTGACGGTGCTCAACGGCGCAGAAAAATCCGAGGCGCCCTTGAAACCGGCGGGTGCTAACAGACTGGAGGCTAAAGGTGTGTCCCTGTCCAAAGGGGCGAAGGCAATTGCGGTGCTGACCACCAACAGTAAGAAAAGCATCACGGTACGATTCGCTGTCAGGTAAGGCAGCATGACGCGCGAATCCCTGCCCATTCCTGCGCTGCGAGGTGGCTTGGATGCTTGCTGGCCTGCTGGTCGCAGCCTTGGCGTCAACACCCGAGGTCCAGCAGCGTGGGTGCGGGGCTGGCGGCTTCACGACGGCCGCGCTGCTGCACGCAGGGGTCGCTGTTGTGGGTGCCTTGCCCCTGACGACCGCTGCCGAAGTGGCCAGGGTGCAGATATCCACCACGGACTGCAGGGTGGCACGCAGTATCTCGGTCTGCTTGCGGCTCACGCGAGACATGTGCGCACCTTCGTCGTCGCGTGTGTCTTGCGGGCGATAGTGGGCGGGCGGCCTCAGTAGGTCTCCAGATGCAGGCGTCCTTCACGCTGGAGCGCAGTGCCCACGGTGTTCCAGTCCAGGCCGGACTCGCTGGCAATGTCGCGCAGTGCCATCACCACGCCTTCTTCCATGCTTTTCAGGCCACACACGTAGAAGTGGCTGTTGCCATCGCGCAGCAGCGCGGCCAGGTCGGCGGCGCGCTCGCGCATCAGGTCTTGCACGTAGCGCCGGGGTTGCCCGGCAGTGCGTGAGAACGCCAAGTTTATGTCGATGAAATCCTTGGGCAGGTTTTGCAGCGGGCCAAAATACGGCAGCTCCTGCTGGGTGCGCGCGCCAAAAAACAGCATCAGCTTGCCACCCTCGAACTTGCCGCTGCTGCGCAGGCGCCTGCGCCACTCGGTCATTGCGCGCATGGGGGCGCTGCCGGTGCCGGTGCAGATCATCACGATGTGCGAGCGCGGGTGGTTGGGCATCAGGAACGCGCTGCCAAAGGGCCCCACCACCTGCACTGTGTCGCCCACCTTCAGGTCGCAGAGGTAGTTGGAGGCGACGCCGCGCACGGAGTTGCCGTCGTGGTCGGTGGTCACGCGTTTTACCGTGAGCGCCAGGTTGTTGTAGCCGGGCCGCTCGCCATTGCGCGGGCTGGCAATGGAGTACTGGCGTGCATGGTGCGCCTTGCCGGTGGCATCGGTGCCGGGCGGGATGACGCCAATGGACTGCCCTTCCAGCACCGGGAACGGCATGCTGCCGAAGTCGAGCACGATGTGGTGCGTCTCGCTCTCAAAGCCCGCCTCGGTGCAGTTGAAGTTGCCGACCACGGTGGCGGTGGTGGGGCTCCTGGCAGGAAACAGGTTGGTGTAGGGGTGTGCGGCCGACCAGGGAGGCACGGTGGCGCCGTACTGGGCCGATCGAAAAACCTGCGTGCCGGGCTCCGCGGAAGCTGCCGGGGTGGGTGGCTGCACGGCCGCTTCGGTGGTTGCCGCCACACCTTCCGCGGCCAGTTCGTCGGGCGAGAGCTCCGGTGGCAGTTTTTCCCAGGTCAGCTGTTCTTCGATGGTGTACGCGTGTGCCTGCGGCACGGTGCGCCAGTTGTCGATGGAGCCGGTAGGGCAGGGCGCGATGCAGGCCATGCAGGCGTTGCACACATCGGCCCGCACAACGTAGTTGTTGTCGTCGTGCGTGATGGCGCCCACAGGGCACGTGGCCTCGCAGGTGTTGCAGCGGATGCAGATCTCGGGGTCGATCAGGTGTTGCCGGATCGCAGGGTTTGCAACGGCCATGTCCATGGGGTTCTCCAGAGTGCCCCCGGCGTGTGCGTGCGGGGAGCGGGGCCTGTGATCAGCCAAAACGCACGTATTCGAAATCGACGGGCTGGCGGTTGATGCCCATCACGGGGGGGGCAATCCAGCCCGCGAATTTGCCGGGCTCCACCACGCGGCCCATCAGGGACGCGACAAACGCGAAATCCTCGGGGGTGGGCAGCCATTCGGCCTTGCGGGCGGCCCATTCCACCTCGCTCACCACGCGCCCGTCGGGCGACATCTTGATGCCGGCCAGTGCGCCGATCTGGCGGTTGAAGGCCTTGTGTGGCACGGCCAGGCGCGTGGCAATGCCGGCTTTTTCCAGCACCTTGTTCCAGCGCCCTACGCCGGCCATCGAATCCTTGATGAAGTCGTCGCGCAGCACCTCGTTCAGGGCGTTGAGCATGGGCACTTCCTTCTCCAGCAGCTGCCCGTTCACCACCTCCAGCACCTTGTACGTCTGGCCCTTGAGGATGTGGTCGTCATCGCGTTTGCCTTCCTCGTACCGGCCTTTCAGGCCCGAGCTGTAGAACGTGGCAGCGTTGCTCGACTGGTCCGCGCCGAAGAGGTCGATGGTCACGCTGTAGTGGAAGTTCAGATACCGCTGGATGGTGGGGAGGTCGATGGCGCCTGCTGCGCGCACCTGGGCCGGGTCATCGGTCCTGAGCTCGTTCATCACCTGCGCGGTGCGCGACAGCACGCGCGACACGCCGGATTCGCCCACAAACATGTGGTGCGCTTCTTCGGTCAACATGAACTTGGTGGTGCGCGCCAGCGGGTCGAACGCGCTCTCCGCCAGCGCCGAGAGCTGGAACTTGCCGTCGCGGTCGGTGAAGTAGGTGAACATGAAGAAGGCCAGCCAGTCGGGCGTCTTCTCGTTGAAGGCGCCCAGGATGCGCGGGTTGTCCACGTCGCCCGACTGGCGCTGAAGCAGTGCCTCGGCCTCTTCGCGGCCGTCGCGGCCGAAGTGCTTGTGCAGCAGGTAGACCATCGCCCACAGGTGGCGGCCTTCTTCCACGTTGATCTGGAACAGGTTGCGCAGGTCGTACATGCTGGGCGCAGTCAGCCCCAGGTGGCGCTGCTGCTCGACCGACGCGGGCTCGGTGTCGCCCTGTGTCACGATGATGCGGCGCAGGTTGGCGCGGTGCTCGCCGGGCACGTCCTGCCACGCCTTCTCGCCCTTGTGGTCGCCAAAGTGGATCTGGCGGCTGGCGTCGCCCGGGTTCAGGAAGATGCCCCAGCGGTAGTCGCGCATCTTCACGTGGCCGAACTGCGCCCAGCCTTGCGGGTCCACGCTGACCGCCGTGCGCAGGTACACCTCGTGGTTGGTGGAGCCCTCGGGGCCTACGTCGTCCCACCATTGGATGAAGTTGGGCTGCCAGCCTTCGAGAGCGCGCTGCAGCGTGCGGTCCTCGCCCAGGTTGACGTTGTTGGGGATTTTCTCGCTGTAGTTGATGGTGCTCATGGCCATTCCTTCTGGTGGAAGTTCTTATCCGTTCGGCCTGAGCTTGTCGAGGGCTTTGCGCCGGGCTTCGACAGGCTCCGCCTGAACGGTGGGGGTGGGTTCGGAGGTGGGTGGGGCGGTGGGCTGAGGGGTCAGACGCGGTTCATGTCGAAACCGGCTTTTTCACCGGTGCCGTAAACCTTCAGCGCGCCCTTGTCGCCCACGGCGTTGGGGCGGTTGAAGATCCAGTTCTGCCAGGCTGTCAGGCGACCGAAGATGCGCGTGGCCATGTTCTCGCGGCTGGCAAAGCGCAGGTTGGCTTCCAGCCCGGTGAGCGCGTCGGGCGACATCGCGGCCCGTTCCTCAATGGCGATGCGGATCTCGTCGTCCCAGTCAATGTCGTCCGGGGCCGCCGTCACCAGCCCCAGCGCCAGCGCGGCGTCGGCATCCAGCGGGGTGCCGGCGGCGGCGCGTGCGGCCTCCAGTGGGGCGGCTTCCTCATAGAAGCGGCGCTGCAGGCGGCTCTGGTCGTTGACCATCGGCAGCAGCCCAAAGTTGAACGCGTTGAGCGTGAGCCGGGGTGCGCGCTCTGCATCATCAGGCAGGGCCAGCATGTAGGTGCGGTCGGCAGCAAACGCCAGCTCGGCCAGCGATCCCGCAAAGGCTGAGCCAGGCTCTACCAGGCAAAACAGGGTGCGGGAGGACACGTCGAGCCGTGCGAACGTGCGGCGCAGCGCGCCGACGGTCTCGCGCACCAGCCAGTGGTCCTGGTGCATCAGCAGCGTGGCATCGCTGGCCAGCACGGCCTGGGCGTCGCCTTCGGCCTTGAGCAGCCAGGTGCCAATGTCGGGTTCGTTGGTGCGCAGGTGCAGGATGGCATCGTCCAGCTGGCGCGCAAGGGCCAGTGGCCACCAGGCGGCGCCAGCGGATTCGATACCCGCCATGTCCGAGGGCTGCGGGTGGGCGGGCGCCTTCAGCGTGAGGGTGGCGGTGCGGCGGGTGCGGTCGATGTTCACGATCACGTGGTCGTAGTGCAGGCTGTTGGCGGACTCTGTGCGCTCCACCCGGGTCAGCGCGATCCCATGGGCGTTGGCGGGGCGTGGGCTGCCTTCCGCAAGGCGGGTGGCGGTCTCCTGCACAGCCGCGGCAAACTGCGCAGGCTTGGCAATGCGGTCCACCAGGCGCCAGTCCACCGCGCGCTGGCCGCGCACACCTTCCACGCTGGTGCAGAAGATGTCGGCCAGGTCGTGGCGTACATGGCGCTTGTCGGTCACGCGGGTCAGCCCGCCCGTGCCCGGCAGCACGCCCAGCAAGGGCACTTCGGGCAAGGACACGGCGGACGAGCGGTCGTCCACCAGCACGATCTCGTCGCAGGCCAGGGCGAGCTCATAGCCCCCGCCCGCGCAGGCACCGTTCACCGCGGCCACGAACTTCAGGCCCGAGTGCCTGGAAGAGTCCTCGATGCCGTTGCGCGTCTCGTTGGTGAACTTGCAGAAGTTCACTTTCCACGCGTGGCTGGAGACGCCCAGCATGAAGATGTTGGCCCCCGAGCAGAAGATGCGGTCCTTTGCACTGGTGACGATGACCGACCGCACCTGCGGGTGCTCGAACCGGATGCGGTTGAGTGCGTCGTGCAGCTCGATATCCACCCCCAGGTCGTAGCTGTTGAGCTTGAGCTTGTAGCCGGGGCGTATGCCGCCGTCTTCGGCAATGTCGAGCGAGAGGCGGGCTACCGGGCCATCGACGGTCAGGGCCCAGTGGCGGTATTGGGTGGGATCGGTGCGGTAGTCCACCCGCACGGCTGTGGGGGGTAGGGCGGCGTTCATGGGCATCTCCATCAGGAACCGAGCGGCAAAATAATGCAAGCTATGACTCGTTGATATGCATCATCATGCATGATTCGGGTCGAGTCAATGCGAGCCGACCCTCAGCGGGTGGCAATGCGATGGGTTGTAGGCGCGCGTCGCGCGGGGTCAGCGGGGTTGGGCCATCAGCGCGCGTACGCCGGTGAGCAGTTCGCGCAGGCTCTCCTCCAGGGCCTGGCCTGAGGTATCCACGGTGAGGTCGGCTTTGGAGTAGAAGGCCGCGCGGCCTTCCAGGATGCGGCGCAGGTCGTCCATGGCCTCCTTGCTGGCGGCCATGGGGCGCATGTCGCCTTGCGCCAGAACGCGGCCCATGTGTTCCTCGGGTGCAGCACGCAGCCACACGGTAGTGCAGTGCGCCAGCAGCTCGTTGAAGGTGGCAGGGTCGGAGACGATACCTCCGGGCGTGGCGATCACCACCTCACTGTGGATCTGTACGGTTTCTTCGAGGGCGCGGCGCTCGTAGCGGCGGTAGGCCGTGGTGCCATAGAGGTCGTGGATCTCCCGCACGCTGCAGCCTGCCAGGGTTTCAATCTCGCGGCTGAGCTCAACGAAGGGCACATCAAGATCGCGCGCCAGCAGAGGGCCCAGCGTGGATTTGCCCGCACCCCGCAGGCCAATGAGCGCAATGCGCCGGTGGCGTGCCGTGTCGCTGCCACCGCCGCTCAGTAATTGGTGCAGCGCCAGCCGCACACGGCGCAGCTCGGGCTCGCTGCGGTGTTCGAGCAGCTCCCGGATCAGCAGCCATTCGGGCGACCGGGTGGTGAAGTCGCCCAGCAGCTCGGCCAGAGAGCAGTGCAAGGCACCGGCCACCTGCTGCAGCACCAGGATGGACGCGTTGCCGGTGCCGTATTCGAGGTTGGCCAGGTGCCGCTCGGAAACGTCGGCCGCCACCGCGACCGCCTTTCGCGTCAACCCGCGCTGGGCCCGCAGGGTACGCACCCGCTCGCCCAGCGCCACGAGCAGGGGGTTCTTGGCCTCTTCGGCTGCGTCTTGCAGGGTGTCTGCAGGCGTGGAGAGTGCGATGTCTGTGTCTGTTGGTTCGTTCATGCCTGTCTTTCTGGCAGCGTTTCTGGCTGCTGGCGCATCGGGGCCATGGCGAGTCAGACCATTCATGGTGGCATGTCTTATGCACTATAGTGCTTGACGCCCGATCAAGCATTACCTATTGTTCATGCGTGAGCAAAATACTGCACCTCGTTGGGATCCGCAAGGATACACATCAATAACTCGTGCCAGCGCCTTATCAGGCCGCCACCTCGGAGACATCCCATGCCCAGCCTGCCGGAGCGGTTCAATTTTGCCGAACATCTCTTTGAACTGAACCGGACGCATGCCGGGCGGACCGCCTACATCGACGATCGTGGCCGCCTGAGCTACGGCGACCTGGAGGAGCGCGCCCGGCGGTTGGCTGGCGTGCTGGCCGGTGCGGGAGTGCGGCGCGAAGAGCGTGTGCTGCTGCTCATGCATGACACCAGCGACTGGCCGGTGTGCTTTCTGGGCTGCCTGTACGCAGGGTTGGTGCCGGTAGCGGTCAACACACTGCTGACCGCAGACGACTATGCCTACATGCTGGCGCACAGCCGGGCGCAGGCAGCCTTGGTGTCGGGGGCCCTGCTGCCCCTACTGACCGAAGCCATGGCGCGCGGCCCGCATGAAGTGGGCACACTGCTGGTGTCGCTGCCCGTGGGCAGGCTGCATGCGGGCGCCCGCGATCTGGAGGCCGCACTGAACAGCGCGACCCCGCTGGCGGCGCCTGCCCCCACGGGCGCGGACGACCCCGGCTTTTGGCTCTACTCGTCGGGTTCGACGGGCAAGCCCAAGGGCACGGTGCACACCCACGCCAACCTGTGGTGGACGGCCGAGCTGTATGGCAAGCCGGTGCTCGGCGTGACCGGCAAGGATGTCTGCTTTTCGGCGGCCAAACTGTACTTTGCCTACGGCCTGGGCAATGCGCTCACCTTCCCGCTGTCCGTGGGGGCCACGGTGGTGCTGATGGCCGAGCGGCCCACGCCCGATGCCACCTTCAAGCGCTGGGTGGAGCACCAGCCCACGGTGTTCTTTGGCGCCCCCACCGGTTTTGCGGGCATGCTGGCATCGCCCAGGCTGCCCGCGCGCGAGGCGGTGGCCTTGCGCATGTGCTCGTCGGCGGGGGAGGCCCTGCCTGCGGAGATCGCGCAGCGCTTCAAGGCGCACTTTGGCTGCGACATCATCGATGGCATCGGCTCCACGGAGATGCTGCACATCTTCCTGTCCAACCGCCCTGGCGACATCCGCTATGGCACCACGGGCAAGCCCGTACCCGGCTATGAGGTGGAATTGCGGGGCGAGGAGGGCCAACCCGCGCCCGACGGAGAGGTGGGCGACCTCTACATCCGGGGGCCGAGTGCCGCACTGATGTACTGGAACAACCGCGAGAAAACGCGCGAGACGTTCCAGGGCGAGTGGACCAAAAGTGGCGACAAGTACGTGCGCGACGCACAGGGCTACTACACCTACGCGGGCCGCAGCGACGACATGCTCAAGGTCAGCGGCATGTATGTCTCGCCGTTTGAGGTGGAGGCCACACTGATGCAGCACAGCGCCGTGCTGGAGGCCGCCGTCATCGGCAAGAAGGATGCAGACGGCCTGACCCGGACCAAAGCGTTTGTGGTGCTCAAGGACGGCAAGACCGCCACACCCGACGAGCTCAAGGCCTTCGTGAAGGAAAAAATCGCACCCTACAAGTACCCGCGTTTCATCGAGTTCCTGCCAGAGCTCCCGAAGACGGCCACCGGAAAAATACAGCGTTTCCGCCTGCGCGAGCGGGAGGCCAGCGCGTGAGCGGGCGCAGCGAATTCGCCGCCATCGCTTGGCAGGGCCGGCCGGTGCACGTCGAGTACCAGTGGATCGCCCCGGAGCGCGACACCGCGCCGCTGGTGGTGTTCCTGCACGAGGGCTTGGGGTCGGTAGCGATGTGGAGAGATTTTCCGCAACGGCTTTGCGATGCCGGCGGCCTGCGGGGGCTGGTGTTCTCGCGGCCCGGGTACGGGCGATCCACCCCCCGGGCACCTGACGAAACCTGGGGCGTGGACTTCATGCACAGGCAGGCGCGGGAGGTGCTGCCGGCATTCCTTGATGCGCTGGACATTGAAGAATCGCCCTGGCTCTTCGGCCACAGCGACGGCGCGTCCATCGCCCTGCTGTATGCATCCATGTTCCCCCACAAGGTGGGCGGCCTGGTGGTGCTGGCCCCTCACATCTTCGTGGAAGACATGACCATTCGGAGCATCGTGATAGCGCGGGACGCCTATGAGCACACCGATCTGCGCAAGAAGCTGAGCCGCTACCACGACGACCCGGATTCTGCCTTTGGCGGCTGGAGCCGGATCTGGCTCGATCCGGCATTCAGGACCTGGAGCATCGAGGCAGAGCTTGCCCACGTGCGTGCGCCTGTGCTGGCGGTGCAGGGGCTGGATGACGAGTACGGAACGCTCGCCCAGGTGCATGGCATTGCTGCAGTGGTCTCTGGAGCGCGTGTGCTGCAGCTGCCGCATTGCGGGCACTCTCCCCACCGGGATTGCGCGGACGTCGTCATTGCTCAGTCGGTTGCCTTCATGCATCGGCACGCTCACGGCGGGCAAAGCGGGCGTTGAACCCCACCCGTTGAGAAGGCAAAAAAAGAGCCGGACGCCCAGGGGCTCCGGCTCGGTCGGGCTGCGCGGCATGCCGTGGATCACGGTCTGCGCAGCTGCGCGGTACGGCGCTATCAGGTCGTGGCGTCTTTCAGCTTCTTCAGCGCGCGCGTCTTGATCTTCACCGAGGCGGGCTTGGCGGGGAACCAGCGCTCTTCACCAGTAAAGGGGTCCTTGCCAAAGCGCTTCTTCTTGGCCGCCACTTGCTGCAGGCCAATCTTCAGCACGCCCGGCAGCGTGAATTCGCCGGAACCCTTCTTGTGCACCGAACCCAGGATGGCGGCTTCCAGAGCAGCGAGCACGGCCTTGGCGGCTTTGGGTTCCACGCCCGATTGCTCGGCCAGGTGGGCCACCAGGGTGGTCTTGTTGAAGGCAGTCTTGATCGGCTTCAGAGCGGTTGCAGCCGCCACGGGCTTGGCTGCGGTGGCAGCGGCCTTTTTGGCTGGAGCGGCGACTTTCTTTGCGGCAGGTGCAGCCTTCTTGGCAGCGGGTGCGGCGGCCTTGACGACCTTGTTTGCGGGTGCAGGGGTTTTCTTTGCAGTTGCCATGATGTGTTTGATTCTTCGATGTTCAGAGTTGCTGGGTGCCCGCCCGGGTTTTCGGGAGGGGCGCCCGATTTTAGGGGCGATGCCGCGAACAGCCTATAGCCCGAGTCCTACGCGCAGCTGACCCGCAGGCCAATGCATGCTCTGCAGCGTGGAAGGAGAAGGTGGGGCGTGGACATAAAGGGCAGCCCGGCTCGCCGAACCGCAAGGCGGCTGCGAAGCATCACGCTGCCGTTGCAGCCATCACGCTCAACACGGCGAACACATGGCATGCAGTGCCTGCGGCCACACACCCATGCCACACCGCATGCGCGTAGGGGACCGCAGAGTCCAGTGCATAGAAAACCACGCCGACCGTATACGCGGCACCGCCAATCAGCAGCCACGCGGTGCCCAGAGCGGGCATGGGCGCGATCAATGGCAGAGCGGCGATCAGCACCAGCCAGCCCATGGCGACGTACAGACCTGTGGACCACAGTGCGGATGTGGTGCGCGCCAAGGCCTTTGTCACAAATCCGACAGCGGCTGCGGCCCACACGAGCGCCAGGATCCACATGGTTCGTGCCGATGGCGGCTGGCTGAGTGCAAAGGGCGTGTAGCTGCCTGCAATGAAAAGGTAGATGGCTGACTGGTCCAGCTTCAGCAGCCGTTGCTTGGTCTCGCCCGGCGGCATCGCATGGTAGGCGGTGGATGCGCCATAGAGCAGCAGCATCGTCACGGTAAAGGCCAATGCACCGGCGTAGGCCCGCTCCCCCGCGCGCAGAGCGGATTCCAGCAACTTGGGTGTGGCCAGGCAGGCCGCCAATAGTGCGATGCCGTGGCTGCAGCTGTTGGCGATTTCTTCGCGCGTGTCGGGTGCGTGGTCGTGCATGTCCAGCCATCCCGAATGGGTGCGAGGGGGGCAAGCTCAGTGGTGAGCAGTGTGCTGTTGCCGTCCACGCCGCAGCTGGTGGCGCGAGCGCTGCAGCGCCACCAGCTCCACCAGGCCCGCGGCTGCGGCGCACGCCAGCGTGTAGAGCGCGATGAGCCGGCGGACGAGCTCAATCCTGCGCGGCGGGCGGGGCATCGTCGCAGGTCCAGTCATGGGGGTGGGGCAGGTCAAAGCTCAACCAGCTCCGTTCATCGAACAGCTCATCCAGCAGCCGCTGCAACCCGAGCAATTTCCAGAGCATGGTGCGCCTCTTTCAAAGGGTGTGACTGCCCGCAAGGTAGCGCCGTTGTGTGACGGTTTCGCGTCGTTCGCGGAATCCACACACTTGCGCCAAGAGGCTGGCGGGACATCTGTTCGCGGACTATCCTCGCGAGGCGCTACGCCCTGGCCCCTCACTCGCCTTCACCCGACACCCCACCATGCTTGCCGAGCTCCTGGCCCTGGAGAAAATCATCGAGCAGGGCGGCGCCCGTCTGGATGTGCAGGTGGTTCGTACCGTGTCGCTGGCATCGGGGCAGCGCTTTCCCGTGTACGCGATCGGGGTCGGAAACCCCGCGCCCGATGCGCCTGCCGTGGGCTTTTTTGGCGGAGTCCATGGCCTGGAGCGCATCGGGGCCGAGGTGGTCATCGCCTACCTGCAGAACGTGGTGATGCGGTTGCAGTGGGACACCACCCTGCACCAGCAGCTCGAACAGGTGCGGCTGGTGTTCATGCCCATCGTGAACCCGGGCGGAATGTGGGCCGCCACGCGCGCCAACCCGCGCGGGGTGGACCTGATGCGCAACGCGCCGGTAGACGCCGTGGACCCGGTGCCGCCGGGCATCGGCGGGCAGCGGCTGAGCGACAGGCTGCCCTGGTACCGCGGGCGCCAGGGCGAGCCGATGGAGGAGGAAAGCCAGGCGCTGTGTGAGGTGGTGCAAGAGCAGCTGCTGCCACGGCCGTTCAGCATTGCGCTGGACTGCCACTCCGGCTTTGGGGTGAAGGACCGCCTGTGGTTCCCGTATGCGCACACCCGCAAACCCATACCGCACCTGGCGGAGCTGCACGCGCTGCAAGAGATCTATCTGCAAGCCCACAGCCACCACCAGTATGTCTTTGAACCGCAGAGCGCGCAGTACCTTGCGCACGGCGACCTGTGGGACCACCTCTATCTGCAGGCCTGCCAGACGGTGCCGGCGCACACGTTCCTGCCACTCACCCTGGAGATGGGCTCATGGCTGTGGGTCAAGAAAAACCCGCGCCAGCTGTTCTCGCGCAACGGCATTTTCAATCCGCTCATCAACCACCGCCAGCAGCGGGTGCTTCGGCGCCATCTGTCACTGCTGGATTTTCTGGCCCGCGCAGCCTGCAGCCACGAACTTTGGGTGCCGCCCCCGGAGCAGCGGGCGCAGCGCCGTGCCGATGCCCTGGCGGCGTGGTACTGAAGAGGTGTTCACCATGCACCCACCATGGATCCTGCTCAGGGGCCTTACTCGCGAGGCGGCGCACTGGGGGGATTTTGTCAGCGCATTTGAAAACGCCCTGCCGGGCGCCCGCGTGGTGGCGCCCGACCTTCCTGGCAATGGTCTGCTGCACCGTGCGGTGTCGCCCGCAACAGTGCGGGGCATGGTCGAGGCTTGCCGGGCGCAGCTCGCTGCGCACGGTTTGCGGCCGCCGTTTCGGGTGCTGGCCATGTCGCTGGGCGCCATGGTGGCGACCGAGTGGGCGCGGGTGGCACCCGGGGAGCTGGCCGGGTGCGTATTGATCAACACCAGCCTGCGGCCCTTCAGCCCGTTCTACCAAAGGCTGCGGCCCGCCAGCTATCTGCCGGTGTTGCGCTGCGTGCTGCCGGGGGCCAGCCCCGAGGCCATCGAACAGACCGTGCTGCGGATGACCAGCAACTGCGCGGCGGCGCATGCATCCGTGGTGCGGGACTGGGTGGCCGTGCGCAGGCAGCGCCCCGTATCCGCGCCCAATGCCTTGCGCCAGCTGCTGGCTGCGGCGCGGTACAGGGCGCCTGTGGCGGCGCCGCTGCCCGCGGTGTCGGGGGTATCGCACATCTTGCTGCTGGCCAGCCAGAACGACAGGCTGGTGTCCAGCCAATGCTCGCAGGCCATAGCGCAGGCCTGGGGCGTGCCGCTTCGCCTGCACCCGTTTGCCGGCCATGATCTGCCACTGGATGATGCGCCGTGGGTCATCCGGCAGGTGCGTTCATGGGCAGAGGGCGTGGCAGCGTGAAGGGGCGCAACCAGGCTGCTCCGGCTCATTCACCCAGGCCTGCAAGCCCACCCTGTGTCACGAGTTCGCGGTACCACTCCTGGTAGCCAGCGCTGCTGGGGTGCAGCCCGTCAGCCGCGTTCAGGGCCTTGTGGTTCACCACAAACGGGTCTTCGCTGCGCGGCTTGAGCAGGCGCACATAACGCACCTCGCGCCTGGCGGCAATGTCGCTGACAAGGGCGTGCAGTTCCTCGGAGCGGTGCGACATCAGCCAAGAAACCGGTGGCACGAAAAACGGCGCATTTCCCACGTTGCCGCACGGCATCAGCACCACCTGCCGGCCCTTTTGCTGTGCAAGGCCCACCACCTGGTCGATCTGTGATCGCAGGGAGTCGAGCGCTGTCAGGCGGATCACGTCGTTGCCACCCGCCAGCACCAGCACCAGGTCATATCCCGCAGGTGCCCGCTCCAGCTGGGCGGCCACATCGGCGTAGCGGGCGCCGTTGGCGGCCAGGTTGTCGATGTGCCACTGCGGGTGGTCCTGGCCGATGCGCCCGGGCAGGCTGTCCAGCGGGGCGTCGGCCCCCGTGCCTACGGCGGTGCTGTCGCCCACCACCAGAATCCGCCGCACGGGTTGCGCCGGCTGCGCCGTGTAGGGTTCGGCCTCGCGGGCCAGGTCGGCGGCCGTCCAGATGCGCCAGGGTGCGCAGGCGGTGAGCAGCAGGGCGCCGGTGGCAAGTGCTGCCACGGCGACCAGGCGTCGGGAGGGTGCGGGGCGGGTGCTGTGGGGGCGATTTTTCATGCTGGTGGGCTGCGCAAGATCTGAACCTCGTCCAGCCTACCTGCAGGGCACGGCACGTGGCGTCGGTGGCCTGCAAAGCACCGCGTAGGACGGGGGCACCGCCATGGCGGGCCCGTCGATAGCCGTGCTACTGCTTGAACACCACGGCTTCCAGGGCCATGGCCCGGATCGCGCTGGCGGCATCATCAGCAGCCGCCCGGGTGTCGTAAGGCCCCACCCGCACGCGGATGCGCCGGCCTTTGGCGCTGTTGAGCTCCTGGCGAAAGGCGGGCAGCCCCTCGTTGAGCAGCCTGGCCTGGGCCTTGCGGGCATTGGCCTCGTCGGCAAAAAGCCCGACATTGATGTAGTAGCCCGCCGCCGTGCCCACAGCCGCCAGCGGCGTGGCGGTGGGTGACTCGGCAGGAGTGGCCGAGGCCGCCGCAGACGCGGGTGCCCCGGCGGCCTTCGGGTTTGCGGCCGGGGCCACGCGGCGCGCCGGGCCTGCGGGGGACGATGCCTTGGGCGCGGGCTGGGGTGTGGCCGCAGCCACCGGCGCGGACGGCGCAGGGGTGGAATCCACAGACGCTGCAGCCGGGGAAGGCACTGCGGCAGGGGCGGCATCAGCCGGCTGGACCTGCGTATCGGGCAGCGCTGGTGGTGTGGGCGGGGTCGCTGAACCGGGGTCCGGTGTGGCGGGCTCGGCCAGCGAAGGCACTTCGTTGGCGGGTGGAGGTGCCGAAGCCGCTGCCGCCGTGGCCTGCGCCACAGTGACATCGGGCTCCAGCGCCAGCGGCGGGGTGCCGGATGGGGCCCAGACCAGGTACGCCAGCGCGGCAGCGGTCAGCACCACCACGTTACCCAGCACCAGCGCCCGCAGCCGCTTGCGCGAGCTTGCCTGCTGCTCCAGCAGCACGCAGGCCTCGGGCAGGGTGCGCGCAGCAGCCAGTGCCCGGGCAACCCGCTTGCGGATGTCGGCATACAGGATGGCATTGCCATACAGACCCGGCACTGCAAAGGCCAGTACTGCAAAAGCGCCGAGCACTCCGAGTTCCACGCCGGGCGGCCACTGCAGGTACGAGCGGCCAATGCCGAACATGACCAGGGCCAGGCCCTCGGCCGCCGCCACGTAGACCAGCGCTGCGTTCCAGAGCTGCCGAAACAGCATCCAGTTGATGGTGGCCAGGCATGCAGCCCAGTTCCAGGTGGTGGTGGTGCGCCCGGTGCTGTCAAAGCGCTCGAAGACAGCCAGGTAGTAGTCGGTATTCACCGGCCCCAGTGCCAGCCGTGTCAGCGCCGTCATGGCGCTGTCGGACGGGGAATCCAGCGACGCGGCCGGAATGATGGAGGCGACAGGATCCGAGTGGGCGAGCATGACCGGATTCTGTCACGCGCAGGGGGCGGCGCCACATGGTTTGCGCGGGTGCAACGCAGGGGGGGCTGCGTGCGTTCTGACCCTTTACGCGGGCCCCATGACCTCAGCGCCTACCGGTTGGAAATTTGAATAAAAACAGCCTCTAGCTGTCGCATCCCGGACGATTGCATAGACTCTAAACGCTATCCCCTCTTCATGGCCAGAGCGGTCCTGCAAGAGTTGATAGAGTCCTTGCAATCTACCCAGGGAGTAAAGCCATGTTGATTGCCCTGCACAAGAACGCCCGCACCACGCCCGCCGTGCGTGCCGAGATCGCAGCCAGCAACGAGCCAGCCAACGTCCTGGCCCTGCGCTTCGGGATCACTGAGCAGACGGTCTACAAATGGAAGAAGCGCGATGTTTTTGCAGACCGCTCGCACACGGCCCATCACCTGCAGACCGTGCTCACGCCTGCGCAAGAGACCGTGGTGCTCCACCTCAGGCGTACCCTGCTGCTGCCCCTGGATGACCTGCTGGCGGTCACGCGCGAGTTCATTTGCCCCCATGTCTCACGCTCTGGCTTGGACCGCTGTCTGCGCCGCCATGGCGCGGGCAACCTCAACGCCCTCAAACCCCAGGAGCCTGCGGTAGCACACAAGGCCTTCAAGAGCTACGAGCCTGGCTATGTGCACATGGATGTGAAGTACCTGCCCCAGATGCAGGACGAGAGCAGCAGGCGCTATCTGTTCGTGGCCATTGATCGGGCTACGCGCTGGGTGTTTGTGCAGCTCAAGACCAACAAGACGGCCGCCAGTGCGCAAGCCTTCCTGAAGGCATTGCACAAGGCCTGTCCACTCAGGATCACCAAGCTGCTGACCGACAACGGCAAGGAGTTCACAGACCGCCTGTTTGCCAGCCGGGAACGCGAACCCAGCGGCAACCATGAGTTCGATCAACTGTGCCAGGAGCTGGGCATAGAGCACCGGCTGACCAAGCCCAGAACACCGAGAACCAACGGTATGGTGGAGCGGTTCAATGGGCGTATTGCAGACGTCCTGAAGACCCACAGGTTCAACAGCCGCGAGGACATGGAGCAGACCTTGTTGCGCTATGTGGCCCTGTACAACCACCAATTGCCGCAATCAGCGCTCAAGAGCAGTACGCCCATGCAGGCCATGAAACAGTGGTATCAGTCGCACCCGCATCTGTTTAACAAGCGACCATATGATCGTCCGGGATGCGACAACTATGCACGCCGCGTACCTAGATTTGTTCCCCGGCTGCGCCACAGCGCTTCCGGTTCTCAATCCACCGATGCTATTGAAGGAAGACGATGACCACGATTGACTTAGCTGTTTCCGGAATGACTTGTTCGATGTGCGTGGCACATGTCACTGAAGCGCTGAATGGCGTAGCTGGCGTCAGCGCAGTCGAAGTGAGCCTGAAGGACGGCACTGCCCGCGTGCAGACAAGCGCGCCAAGTGCCGATCACCTGATCCAAACCCTGGCCCAAGCTGGCTATCCTGCCACTCGAACGTCCTCGGGTAGCTCGCGGCTCGAGCCTGGGCGCGGCGGTGGTTGCTGTTGCAAGCAGTGAGCGGAAGTGGCAGCCCAGAGGAAACCGTAAAACCAAGTAGGCTGGGTGTCGGTTTAGGCGTGCTGTTGTCCGCGGGACTGCTGGCTGCAGGCACATTCATGGTGCTTGTGAACAGGCCCTCGGCCAAGCTGCAACCCTACACATTGCGTCCCGATGATCCGCAGGTTGTGAGCTTTGGTGCACGCATCTACGCCCAGCAGTGCGCGGCATGCCATGGGGTGCGGGGCGAAGGGCAGTCAGATTGGCGTGAACGGGGTACGGATGGCCTGTTGCCAGCTCCTCCCCACGATCCGAGCGGCCATACGTGGCATCACCCGGATTCTCAGTTGTTTGCGATCACCAAATTCGGCCTTGCCAAGCTCATCGAGCAGCCTGACTACAAGACTGCGATGCCTATTTATGACAGGGTGCTTAGTGACCACGAAATTGTTGCGGTGCTCTCTTGGATCAAGGCCCAGTGGCCGCCAGACGTCAGAACGCGTCACGATGAAATCAACGAAGCAGCTCGTAAGTCTGGCATGTGAACGACAGTCGACCGTCTTTTTTAAGGAAATCCTGCAAAACCTCCCCCGATGTTTGGTAGTTGTCAGCCGGCCGTGGCATGCTTATCGGCCATGAAACAAAGCAGCCTGGGTCTGGACTTGAGCATCAAAAGAACCCGCAAGCAGGAACTGCTGGCCCAGATGGAGCGGGTGGTTCCCTGGGCTGCATTGGTCGATCTCATCGCCCCGTATTACCCCGAAGGCAAGAACGGTCGCCCCCCCTTTGCACTGGAGACCATGCTGCGCATCCACTGCATGCAGCAGTGGTTCACCTTGTCGGATCTGGCGATGGAAGAAGCCTTCTTTGACACCCCGATCTACCGGGAGTTTGCAGGGCTTGATGCCCATGGGCGAATGCCTGACGAGAGCACCATCTTGCGCTTTCGCCACCGGCTGGAAAGGCACAAACTGGCCGATCAGATTCTGGCCACCGTCAATGAACTTCTGGCAGCCCAGGGCCTGCTGCTCAAGGCGGGCACTGCCGTGGACGCCACCTTGATCGCGGCACCGAGCTCGACCAAGAACAAGGACAAAAAGCGCGATCCAGAGATGCACTCAAGCCAAAAGGGCAACGAGTGGCACTTTGGCATGAAGGCCCACATTGGCGTGGACGCAGACTCGGGTCTGGTGCACACCGTCATCGGTACCTCGGGCAACGTGTCTGATGTGGTGGAAGGCAACAGCTTGATCCATGGTGAGGAGAAAGACGTCTTTGGTGATGCTGGCTACCAAGGCGCGCACAAGCGCCCGGATGCCAGGAAAGATGTCACTTGGCATGTGGCGATGCGCCCGGGCAAGCGCAAAGAGCTGGACAAGGAAAACAACCCCATTGACGCACTGATCGACCAGGTGGAGAAGATCAAGGCCAGCATCCGTGCCAAGGTGGAGCACCCCTTCAGGGTGATCAAACGGCAGTTTGGCTATACCAAGGTGCGCTACCGTGGGCTCAAGAAGAACACGCTGCAGCTCAAGACACTGTTTGCGCTATCGAACCTGTGGATGGTGCGCCACCAATTGCTGGCGGCGCAGGGATGAGTGCGCCTGCAAACAGGCAAGGGGCCGCAAAAGCAGCGCGAATGACCCGAAAGGGCGTGAAAAATGGCGCAAAGATGCGAGAAAACGGCCGCAATTGCATCATCTGAAAAACATCGACCCTGTAGCACTTACGAGTCCGAGTTGTTCAGGACATCCTTAAACAATTGATAGACTCGAATCATCAAATGAAAATCGCATGCCGTTTTATTGAACGGGTATTTTGACAAACACGAAAGATTCATTGAAAAAATCCCGGAGTTGAATGCCTCCGGGATTTTTGATCCGCCTGATTTTAATTCTGGAAGAGTTCCTTCATGCGCGCTCGTTCGTAAGGTGTTTGATTCAGCATCTCATTGATGACTTGTTGGCGTGTCTTGCTTTGATGATAAGTCGGCTCTCCGGCCGGCGCTAACCGTGGACGCTGCTCATCTCCGTGAAGCATCTTGTCGTGAACTTGGGGATCGGCTGGGGCCCGTGGGCTGTTTTGCGTTGGGCCTGACGCACCGCGCTCAGCTTGCGTTTTCTGCTCGTCCCCATGGAGCATATTGTTGTGCATTTGGCTGCCAGTCGTTGTCCTTTGGGATTGTTGAGCCAGCTTGATTGAGCCGACCTGGCTCGAATCATCGTGGCCGAAAGGTGCAGGAGTGGCTGCCTGCGAAAGCGCCGGCGCGGCCATTACAACCGAGGCAATGGCAGACAGTGCAATGGATTTGAGTTTCATATTCGACTCCGGTAAGCTGAAAAGTAGGAACTTCATCCCTGGTAGTGCTTTGAACACGGGGTGGAATCTACTCCTTGGATACCGACAAATTACTGACCCACTCATTACATTCTTGTCAGCTTTGAAGCTTCGTATCATGAATACAGACAGATCAGGAGATAACGCGTGAGCACCACTAGATGTCGCATCCCGGACGATTGCATAGACTCTAAACGCTATCTGTCGCATCCCGGACGATTGCATAGACTCTAAACGCTATCCTCTCTTCATGGCCAGAGCGGTCCTGCAAGAGTTGATAGAGTCCTTGCAATCTACCCAGGGAGTAAAGCCATGTTGATTGCCCTGCACAAGAACGCCCGCACCACGCCCGCCGTGCGTGCCGAGATCGCAGCCAGCAACGAGCCAGCCAACGTCCTGGCCCTGCGCTTCGGGATCACTGAGCAGACGGTTTACAAATGGAAGAAGCGCGATGTTTTTGCAGACCGCTCGCATACGGCCCATCACCTGCAGACCGTGCTCACGCCTGCGCAAGAGACCGTGGTGCTCCACCTCAGGCGTACCCTGCTGCTGCCCCTGGATGACCTGCTGGCGGTCACGCGCGAGTTCATTTGCCCCCATGTCTCACGCTCTGGCTTGGACCGCTGTCTGCGCCGCCATGGCGCGGGCAACCTCAACGCCCTCAAACCCCAGGAGCCTGCGGTAGCACACAAGGCCTTCAAGAGCTACGAGCCTGGCTATGTGCACATGGATGTGAAGTACCTGCCCCAGATGCAGGACGAGAGCAGCAGGCGCTATCTGTTCGTGGCCATTGATCGGGCTACGCGCTGGGTGTTTGTGCAGCTCAAGACCAACAAGACGGCCGCCAGTGCGCAAGCCTTCCTGAAGGCATTGCACAAGGCCTGTCCACTCAGGATCACCAAGCTGCTGACCGACAACGGCAAGGAGTTCACAGACCGCCTGTTTGCCAGCCGGGAACGCGAACCCAGCGGCAACCATGAGTTCGATCAACTGTGCCAGGAGCTGGGCATAGAGCACCGGCTGACCAAGCCCAGAACACCGAGAACCAACGGTATGGTGGAGCGGTTCAATGGGCGTATTGCAGACGTCCTGAAGACCCACAGGTTCAACAGCCGCGAGGACATGGAGCAGACCTTGTTGCGCTATGTGGCCCTGTACAACCACCAGTTGCCGCAATCAGCGCTCAAGAGCAGTACGCCCATGCAGGCCATGAAACAGTGGTATCAGTCGCACCCGCATCTGTTTAATAAGCGACCATATGATCGTCCGGGATGCGACATCTAGCGCTTGATGGATAAGCGCTGATAGCTATTATCAATATAGCGTGATAGATAAGCTCCGACGCATCAGCCGCCGCGCACCATCGCCATGATCTTGGCCGCATCCAGCGTGGCGGCCTTTTGCTGGATCTGCGGCAGGTACTGTGACTGCATCTGTTTGGCAGGGCCCAGCAGGTTCTGGAAGGTGTCGCGCAGCATCGCTGTGCTCATCACGCGGCCGCCGGCATAGTAGCGCTTGGCCACCTGCCCCAGCGCGTAGGTGGTGGCAAACGAAAACGCCATGCCCGTCGCCGCGCTGCCCAGGCCGCCGATGGCGCGTCCGGCCGCCTTGCCCAGCAGGCCCCCCAGCAGCTTGCGGCCAAACTGCTCCAGGTACTGCGACGTCATGCCCACGCCCGCAGCGGCGATGAACTCCTTGATGTGGCCCTGGTCCAGCTCCACGCCGTGGGCTTTGCCGATGCCGTACACCATCTTCACCTGCATGGGGATGACGGCCATGGACGCCCAGGACTGCGGCAGGAGCTCCAGTGCTCCGTTGAGCAGGGCGTAGTTGAGGATGGATTTGTCCAGTTCCGCCTGCGAAGGGGTGGCTGCCGACGTTGCTGCTGCGGGGGCTGTGGCCGCTGCCGGCAGGGTCATGGGCACGGCCGTTTCCGCCACCTCCACCAGCGCATCGGCCTCCTGATCAAACGCTGCGGTTTGCGGTGCACCCAGCTGCAGGGCGGCCTTGAGGCTGGCCAGAAACTCGCGCTCGGCAGCGGTCTGGCGGCCATCCACGTCGCACACGCACACCGCCATTTCGTAGGCCAGCTGGCGGTGCATGGGCTCGCTCAGTGCCTGTGCAGCCGCCTGCACGCTGGTGCGCTTGAGCAGCACATCCTGATAGATGCGCGGGAGGTCCGCCATGCCGGCGTCGCCCGCGAGCGACTGGGCAATGCGGCGGATTTCCTCGCGTTCGGCGTCATCTTTGGCGCCGTCTGCAAACGCGGCCAGGAGGGCGATGGTGAGAATGGATTTTTGCTGGTCCAGCGTCATGGGGTGTGCCTGAAAAGGGTCAATGGAGTGAATGAAAGCAAGGAGCCCAGGCGCTGGGAGCGCCAGCCCTGGACGGTGTTTGGATACAGATGCAGTCTAGGCAAGCCGGTTTCAATGCCACAGCTTGTAGGGGCTTGTGCCTGCAGGGGCCCGGGCGCTGCGTGCGGGCGGCAATTTTTCGCCGCTGATTTGGGCCACGGGCCGGAAGGAGCGCATCTGGCCTACAGTGGGCGCCATGAACATTGCCCACCTCTTGCGCCGCAGTGCACTGCTGCACGCGGGTCAGCCCGCCGTACTGCACGGTGACACGGTGGTGTGGACCTACCGCACACTGGCTGCACGCACCGCCAGCCTGGCGGCCCATCTGCGCAGCTGCTGCGCGGTGGCTCCCGGCGACCGTGTGGCCATCTACGCCGCCAATGCGCCCGAGTACCTGGAGGCGTTGCACGCCATCCTGTGGGCGGGGGCCGTATCGGTGCCCGTCAACTACAAGCTGCACGCCAAGGAGCTGGCCTACGTGCTGGCCGACTCCGGTGTGCGTGTGGTGCTGACCTCGGAAGCGCTGGCACCCGCCGTGCGCGAGGCCGGTGCGCTGCAGGACGCGGTGCTGGTTTTTGGCTCCGACGCCTACCGCACTGCAGTCGCCCATGCGCCCATCGAAGTGTGCGACCGCGCGCCGCACGACGTGGCCTCGCTGTTCTACACCTCGGGCACCACCGGCCGCCCCAAGGGGGTGATGCAGACCCACCGCAACCTGCTGGCCATGACGGCCTGCTACTTCACCGATGTGGACGACATCCTGCCCGGCGACGCCATGGTCTACGCCGCGCCCATGTCGCACGGCGCGGGCCTGTACAACTACGCCCAGGTACTGCGCGGTGGGCGGCATGTGGTGCCGCTGTCAGGTGGGTTCGAGCCGGCCGAGCTGGTACAGCTGGCGGCAGCGGTGGGCCAGCTCACGCTGTTTGCCGCGCCCACCATGGTGCACCGCCTGGTGGACCATGTGCGTGCCACGGGCGCCGATGTCTCGGGCTTCAAGACCATCGTCTATGGCGGCGGCCCCATGTACGCCGACGACCTGCGCAACGCCCTGGCCGTGATGGGCAACCGCTTTGTGCAGATCTACGGCCAGGGCGAAAGCCCCATGACCATCACGGCCCTGCAGCGCGCGCAACTGGCCGACCGTCATCACCCGCGGTGGGTCGAACGCATGGTGTCGGTGGGCGTGGCGCAGTCGCTGGTGGAGGTGTGCGTGGTCGATGCCACGGGTCGGCCCGTGCCCATCGGCGAGACCGGCGAGGTGGTGGTGCGCGGCGACACCGTGATGCCAGGCTACTGGAACAACCCCACGGCCACGGCGCAGACACTGCGCGACGGCTGGCTCTGCACCGGCGACATGGGCGCGCTGGATGCGGATGGTTTTCTCACGCTCAAGGACCGGTCCAAAGATGTGATCATCTCCGGCGGCTCCAACATCTACCCACGCGAGGTGGAAGAAGTACTGCTGCTGCATCCCCAGGTGCGCGAAGTGGCCGTGGTGGGCCAGCAGGACGCCCAATGGGGTGAGGTGCCGGTGGCCTTTGTGGTGGCCGAAGGCGTTGATGCCCAAGAACTGGACGTGCTGTGCCTTGCCCACATTGCGCGCTTCAAGCGGCCGCGCCAGTACCGCTTTGTATCGTCGCTGCCCAAGAACAGCTACGGCAAGGTCCCCAAGACAGCATTGCGGGCGATGCTCGGCTGAGCTGCCCTGGCGTACGCCCCGCCCGAAAAAATGCCCGCAGGGCTTGCGCCATGCGGGCGGGGAAAACGCGAGGCTCGGTATCAGCTGCGGTTGCCGGTGGCAATCTTGCCTGCACGGGCTGCCGTCACGGCTTCGGCGCGCACACTTTCGCGGCTGACGTCCGCCGAGACACTTTCCTGGCGTGTGGAGAAATTCTTGAAGTGCGGCACGGCCTTCACGGCTTCGGCGTGAACTTCAGCACGGGTGCGGCTGGACTCGAACTCCGACTGGAAATTGGCGCCGTAGGTGTCGGCCTGCGCTGCAAAGGAAGTCAAAGCGGTAATGGCGGCGATGGAGAGAATGCGGGCGGCGGTCATGGTGTATTCCTTGAAATCGTGGGATCGATGAATCGAATAAGTAAAGTCTGCGCAGGGCACCGCAGGCACCCTGCGGGGTGATCAGCCGCGGTTGCCAACGGCGATGGTGCGAGCGCGTGCGGCAGTCACTGCCTCAGCGCGTACCGCGGCGCGGCTGGTGGCGGAAGGGGCGCTGTCCTGCGCGGCGACAAAGTTCTTGAAGTGGGGCACAGCCTTCACGGCTTCCGCGTGGACTTCAGCACGCGTGCGGCTGGACTCGAACTCCGACTGAAAGTTGGCGCCGTAGGTGTCTGCCTGGGCGGCAAAGGAAGCCAGAGCGGCGATGGAGGCAACGGAGAGAATGCGGGCGATGGTCATGGGGAATCCTTCAAGTAACTGTTTCAGGGCCCGGCCGGCACGGTGCTGATCCGGGTGTCGATGTAGGGAGCAGTGCTCTGCGTTGCATCGATGGGTGAACTTTACGCTTCGCGGGTACAAAGAAAAACTACCTGGTATCAAACTGACTGTTCCGTAATTTGAAACAATCTCTCTTTGACGACAATTTTTCAAACAAATAGTGGCTATTTTTTGATTTAAAAATATCAATCCAGCAAGGGTTACTACCCATCGCCTAGGATGAAGCAATCCCATCACCTCCTGGTCCTGTCCCATGCCCAAAATCCTGAAGATTGATTTCGTCTCCGATGTCTCGTGCCCCTGGTGCATCATTGGCCTCAAGGCGCTGGAGCAGGCGGCAGACAGGCTCAAGGACGAGGTGGCGTTGGACCTGCACTTCCAGCCGTTTGAGCTCAACCCGCAGATGGCGCCAGAAGGTCAGGACATTGGCGAGCACCTGCAGGAAAAATACGGCGCCACGCCCGAGCAGAGCCAGCAGAACCGCGAGGCCATCGCGGCGCGTGGCGCGGCGCTGGGGTTTACCTTCAGCATGGACAAACGCAGCCGCATCTACAACACCTTTGATGCGCACCGGCTGCTGCACTGGGCCGAAGAGAAGGGCGTGCAGGCGCAGCTCAAGCACGCGCTGTTCAAGGCATATTTCACCGACGGGCAGGACCCGAGCGACCACGCGGTGCTGGTGCGCGTGGCGGAGGGCGTGGGGCTGGATGCCGACGAGGCGCGTGCGCTGCTGGCGTCAGACCGCTATGCCAGCGAGGTGCGTGAGCGCGAGCAGTTCTATCTGCAAAACGGCATTCACTCGGTGCCGGCCATCATCATCAACGAACGCCACCTCATCCAGGGCGGTCAGCCGGTGGAAGTGTTCGAGCAGGCGCTGCGTCAAATAGTTGCCACAGGCTAAAGGCCCTATGGGCGATCGTTCGGTTTGCTGCCTACCGCAGCGCACACAGACGTGGTGACGGGAGCTGATGTGTTGCTGTCCGAGTGTCGACGCGAACGCGTGACGTCTATTCTCTTAATTGTCGCGTCCGTCTTTGCAGGCGCTTGCTCCGGCGAGGTCAAGAATGTCACGCACGAGCTGGATGAAATGCTGGCTTCCGTGGGGACCTGTCTGTTGAAAACCTATGAACGCCAGGCAGGCAAGGCGTGCGAATCGTTGTATTTCGCCTTCGTCTCGCTGCAGTAGCAGATCCCGCCCGAGCTCGTAGGCAAATCGTGACCGGATTGCATCCACCTCTTGGAGAACTTCGCGCACCCTGCTTTCTCTTGCCGCCCAGGCCCGGATCGCAACCTCGCGCCCCGGCTGCATTCCTGAAGCAATTTCGAGATATCTTTCCAGGCGCACATGAGCGTTTGCGCCCGCTTCTGCGAAATTGATCACGCTGTCTGTGTACTCCGCCTTCCACCGGTTGAGCAGCGCATCGACGAAGCTCGATCTGCTGTCGAAGTGGTGATAGAAAGAGCCCCTTGTCACATTGAGACGCCTTGCGGTTTTCTCTATGGACAGTTGCTGATAGCCATTTCTGTCGAGCGCCTGGAACCCTGCTTCGATCCACGTTTCCTGACTGAGTTTTTTCATAAGTTTTCCAACATACGGGCTGTGTATGGTGCGTGGCTGCACTCTAAATTGCGGCCATGTTTCAAGCAACCGAACACACACCGGCACGCCCGCGCGTGGTGGTAATAGGCGCCGGCCTGGCTGGCTTGGCCGCAGCCCGTGCGCTGACCGACGACGGGTTCCCGGTGCAGGTATTGGAGAGCGCAAGCAGGGTTGGTGGAAGAGTTTTCAGCGCGCCCTTTCATGGCCGGACGATTGAAACCGGAGCCCAGTTCCCGTCCTCAGGCTACAGGCACATACCTGCGCTGATTGCTGCGTCGGGCCTGTCCAGTCACATCGAAAAAACTTCGCCGTGGGCGGCCCTGGAGCGCGAAGGGCGTCTGTGCAGGTTTCATCAAAGCCGGTTGAGCACCGTTTTTACCGGCGGATTGCTGCGTTGGCGCGAGTGTCCTGCGTTGCTTCGGGGCTCGCTCTCCTTGGCTGGTGGCGCAGCCTTTCGCGACACATCGAGTTATGCGGCATTCGCTGATGTGGATGTCGAAGACGCTCAGCATTGGTGCCCTCGCATGTTCGGCCCCCGTGCCACAGATCACCTGTTGGCACCCTTGATTCACGGGTTTTATTTTCACCCGCTTCAGGGCTGTTCGCGTGCGTTGGTCACTGCTGTCATGTCTTTTCAGGGTTCGAAAGCGCTGGCGGTAAGGGGCGGATGGGGGGCTTTGCCCCATGCGATAGCGGCCGGACTGGACGTTCAAACGGGGGTGGACGTTGAGTCTCTGCAACAGGTGCCTCACGGGTGGCGAGTCCGCTGTGATGACGAGGTGGTAGAAGCCGAGTGGATGGTGCTGGCGGTGCCGGCGCCAACGGCCAGGCAGCTGCTGCGATCGGTGATCCCGATGGAGCAACAGGTGCTGGACACCGGCTATGCCGCCACGGTGCACGTCGCATTGGGAATGGACGCTACCTGGACCACGCCCACCGATCTCCATGGGGTGCATGGATTGCTTTTGTCGCCGGACCCCTCGGGTATGGGGCAGGGTGTGGTGGCCTCCATGGTGGTCGAGTCTGCCCGACTGCCGGTTCCCGCTGCGCCCGAAGTTTTGACACTGATGTTGACCGATGCGGCTGCACGTGCCCAAGTGGGGAGTGACGATCATGCGCTGGTTCGGCTGGTCTTGGGCTGGCTTGAGAGCCGCTGGCCAGGCACCACCGATCATGTCATTTCGCACCGCGTGCAACGCTGGGAGTTTGCGGAGCCGCTTTCACCCGTGGGCAGAGCGCAGGCCATTGCGCAGTACCGGCAAGGTCTGCCTGAGACACGACGTGTGGTTCTCTGTGGTGACTATATGGGTTTGCCTTGGACTGACGGAGCGGTGGAAACCGGTTTGTGGGCCGCAGACCGGATCAAGCGGGTGGTGCGCAAATTCCCCCCGACTGGGCAGAACTTCTCCACCCTTTAGTTTTTCATTCACCTTCTATCGATTCCCATGAACGATCATTTCTACCTTGCAGGAGCCATTTTGATGGCCTTGATCGGTGTGATTCACACCGTATTGGGAGAGGTTCTCATTTTTCAGCGCATGCGCGTGAAGGGAGTGGTTCCGACAAAAGGCGGGGAAGTCCTCAGGGAGCACAACGTGCGCATTCTTTGGGCTACATGGCATCTCGTCACCGTGCTCGGATTCCTGGTTGCCGTCGTGATCGTGCATCTCATCCGGATGCCGGCAGGCAGCGTTGAAAGCAGATTGCTGGTGGTCAGCCTCATCGGTGCAATGCTTGCAAGCTCCCTACTGGTTCTGGTCGGTACACGGGGGCGCCATCCAGGTTGGGCAGGTTTGTTGGTTGTTGCGTTGCTGGTGGGGGCCGGCGCATATGCATGATTCACATGAGCACGCCGGATCAGCGCAGCAACCATTTTTGTACGGGCGTGGATTCACGGTCGGATGTTGAATCCACTGCAGTTTGACTGGCGGGGTTGGTAGTCCGACAGAGCACTTGCTTGGTTCGCTGCTATTTTTATAGCATTTCGCGCTTTATGGGTAAGCGCTGAAGGCCTTTTCTATCCAAATTTTTCTGGCCAACAAAAAAGCCCGCGAGGCTTGCACCTCGCGGGCTTTTGGGCAGATCCCTGGCCGGGAATCAGCTGCGGTTGCCGGTGGCGATGGCGCCAGCGCGGGCAGCGGTGATGGCTTCGGCGCGCACGGTGTCGCGGCTGGCCGACGGTGCAGCCACTTGTTGCTCGGGCAGGTAGTTCTTGAAGTTGGGCAGGGCTTGCACGGCTTCGGCGCGGACTTCAGCGCGGTCGCGGGTGGACTTGGCTTGCGACTGGAAGTCAGTGCCGTACAGGTCGTTGGCTTGGGCGCCGAAAGAAGCGAAAGCGGCGACAGCGGCGATGGAGAGGATGCGGGTTGCGGTCATGGTGAATTCCTTCATGATGTAAGTGACGGGGTTCGGCCGGGATGCCGGGAATCAGCTGCGGTTGCCGGTGGCGATGGCGCCAGCGCGTGCTGCGGTGATGGCTTCGGCGCGCACGGTGTCGCGGCTGGCCGACGGTGCAGCCACTTGCTGCTCGGGCAGGTAGTTCTTGAAGTTGGGCAGGGCTTGCACGGCTTCGGCGCGGACTTCAGCGCGGTCGCGGGTGGACTTGGCTTGCGACTGGAAGTCGGTGCCGTACAGGTCATTGGCTTGGGCGCCGAAAGAAGCGAAAGCGGCGACAGCGGCGATGGAGAGGATGCGGGTTGCGGTCATGGTGAGTTCCTTTAAACACTGTTTCAAAAACCGGGATCGCACAGTGCTGACCCGGGGTTCGATGCCAAGTGCAGTGACCTGCGCTTCATCGATGACCTGAACTTTACGCCGCGTGCGTTCAAAGAAAAACTACCTAATCTCAAACTGACTGTTCCGTCTATAGAAACAATCGCTCCACCAATGCCCCAAATACCGCCCGGGGAGTATGGTTTTGTGTCGAAATGTTCCAGGATTTATAGGGTTTTTACCCAAAGGGGTATTCCGACCGTTTCGCCCCAGTTCGCGCGGTATCGGGTGCTTGGGGCGCGGCCGCCTGGGCGCGTGCAGTGTGGTAACCCTGTCAGCCGACGTCGTGTCAGTGTTCATGGGTGCTCCTAATTCGATAGCTGTCAGCGCTTTCTGCATAAGTGCTGGAGGCCCATAAGACGCAAAAAAGGGGCTGATGCCCCTTTGTTGCTGTGTCCGTACCCGGCGGGTACTGCGTCACCGCATCACTTGCGCAACGGGATGGGTGTGGCGCGGTCCACCGGCACGGCGGTCACGCTGTTCTGGGGGGAGCCATCGATAAGCTTTTCGGAGTAGGTGAGGTACACCAGCGTGTTGCGCGGCACGTCCACCATGCGCACGATGCGCAGGCGCTTGAACAGGATGGACATGCGTTCGCTGAACACTTCTTCCTGTTGCTTGAGGGGAGCGGGGATGCTGATGGCTCCCACCTGGCGGCAGGCGATGGAGGCTTCGGCGCGGTCTTCGGCCAGGCCCAGCGTGCCCTTGATGCCCCCCACGCGCGCGCGGGACACGTAGCAGGTCACGCCCTGCACGGCGGGGTCGTCGTACGCTTCCACGATGATGTCGTGGTCGCGGCCGATCCACTGGAACGCGGTGTCCACGGTGCCGATCTTCTCGCCCGCAGCCTGCGCGGTGCCGGCCAATACCAGTAGCACCGTGGCGGCGAAACCCAGCGCCGCCTTCATGCGGTGGCTCCGGCTTCGGTGCAGCGCTGGGCCAGGTGTGCCAGGGCTTCTTCCACCTGGTCCACCAGCACCAGGCACAGGTCGCCAGGCGCAAGGCGCGAGAGCGCGGTGTCGATGGCGATGAATTCGCCACGGATCTCTTCCACATGCGTGGTGCGCGGCGCATCGGCCAGGCCTTCGCGCAGCAGGCCCATCACTTCGCCATCGGCGCGGCCGCGCTGGGCCGCGTCCTGGTACAGGATCACGTCGTCAAACGCGGCGCCCAGGATGACGGTCTGCTCGCGGATGTCTTCATCGCGCCGGTCGCCCGCACCGCTGATGACCACGCTGCGGCGCTTGGCCGGAAGGGCGTCCACGGCCTGCACCAGGGCGCGCATTGCGTCGGGGTTGTGGCCGTAGTCGGCGATCACGGTGGCGCCGCGGTAGTCCATGATGTTGAAGCGGCCGGGAGCGTTGTCGCTGTCGTTCACAAACCCCGACAGGCCGCGGCGGATGGTCTGCCAGGGCATGTCCACGCCCCAGGCGGCGGCCACGGCGGCCATGACGTTCTCGACCTGGAAGCCAATCTTGCCGTTGCGTGTGATGGGCACGTCGCGCAGGTGGATGGTCTCGCGCCAGGAGCCTTCAGAGGCCACGATGGCATCGCCATCCACATACACGGTGCGGTGGCCCTGCGCGCGGTGCGTGGCCATCACGGGGTGGTGGCGGTCGGCGGCGAAGTAGATGATCTTGCCGGGGCAGGCGGGCGCCATGGCGGCCACGATGGGGTCGGCCGCGTTGAGAACAGCGTAGCCGGTAGGCGCCACGTTCTGCACGATCACGCGCTTGAGCACGGCCAGGTCTTCCACCGTGGTGATGTAGTTCAGGCCCAGGTGGTCGCCCGCACCGATGTTGGTGACCACGGCCACCGAGCAGCGGTCAAAGCCCAGGCCCTCCCGCAGGATGCCGCCGCGCGCGGTCTCGAACACGGCGGCGTCGACCTCGGGGTGCAGCAGCACGTTGCGGGCGCTCTTGGGACCGCTGCAGTCGCCGCTGTCGATCTGGCGCCCGTTGACGTACACGCCGTCGGTGTTGGTCATGCCCACGCGCAGGCCGTGCGCAGTGAACAGATGGGCGATGAGGCGCGCGGTGGTGGTCTTGCCGTTAGTGCCGGTCACGGCCACGGTGGGGATGCGGCCATCATCGCCATGGGCAAACAGCTTGTCCACCATGGCCTGGCCCACGTTGCGGGGCTTGCCGTAGCTGGGTGCCAGGTGCATGCGCAGGCCAGGGGCGGCATTCACTTCGACAAAGCCGCCGCCCTGTTCTTCGAGCGGGCGCAGCACGGTCTCGGCCACCATGTCCACGCCGCAGATGTGCAGGCCCACCATCTGGGCCGCGGCCACGGCGCGTGCCGCCACCTCGGGGTGCACGTCGTCGGTCACGTCGGTGGCGGTGCCGCCGGTGGAGAGGTTGGCGTTGTTGCGCAGAATGACGCGCTGGCCCTTGGCGGGCACAGCATCGGGCGTGAGGCCCTGCAGGGCCAGCCGTGCCACGGCGATGTCGTCGAGGCGGATCTTGGTGAGCGACGTGGCATGGCCTTCGCCACGGCGCGGGTCGAGGTTGACCAGATCGACCAGCTCGCGCACCGTGTGTTGGCCGTCGCCCAGTACCTGGGGCGGTTCGCGGCGCGCGGCGGCCACCAGTTGGTCGCCCACCACCAGCAGGCGGAAGTCGTGGCCCGGCAGAAAGCGTTCGACCATCACGGTGCCGTATTCGGCCGCGGTGCGGAAGGCTTCTTCCAGCTGTGCGCGGTCGGTGATGTTGACCGTTACGCCCTTGCCCTGGTTGCCATCCTGCGGCTTGACCACCACGGGCAGGCCAACCTTCAAGGCCACTTCCCAGGCTTCGTCCACGGTGTCCACCGGTTTGCCCAGCGGCACGGGCACGCCCGCCGCATGCAGCAGGCGCTTGGTCAGGTCCTTGTCCTGGCCGATGGATTCGGCCACGGCGCTGGTCGAATCGACCTCGGCCGCCTGGATCCGGCGCTGGCGGGATCCCCAGCCAAACTGCACCAGACTGCCGCGCGTGAGACGGCGGTAGGGAATGCCGCGTGCCACAGCGGCCTCGACAATGGCACCCGTGCTGGGCCCCAGGCGCTCGTCTTCGTCCAGCTCGCGCAGTTCGGCGATCACGGCATCGGCGTCAAAGCTGCCGTGGCCCAGCGCGGCCTCGATGAGCTGCTGCGCATAGTCAAACGCCTTGCGCCCCACGGCTTCTTCGCTGTACTCCACCACCACCTGGTACACGCCCGCGTCGGGGGTGGCGGTGGTGCGTGCAAAGGTCACGGGGCACCCGGCCTGCGCCTGCAGGGCCAGGGCTGCGGACTGGAGCACATGCGCCAGCGAGATATCGGCAGCGCCGCTTTCGGGGTGCAGGGTGCCAATGGCAGGGAACAGCGCGCGCAGGCGGGCTTCGAAGCCGTCGATCTGCGCCATGGCGCGCTCGGATTCCTGGCAGGCCACCACGGCTTCGATGGCCATGTGGCGGCTCCAGAGGTTGGGGCCGCGCAGGGCCCGGGTGCGGGTTACATCCATGGGATTTCTTTCAGTAATCGTCGGGGCTCGCGGGCCGCGTTCCAGTCGAAGGCGTATGGGGTGGTGCGCGGTGGATCACAGGGGCAGGCCTGCCGGTGCGGGCAGGTCGGGCTCAAAGGTCTTGATGCCCGCGCCGATCAGGTCGGGCGCAATGTCCAGCGCCCAGCAGGCGCCAATGGCCGCCAGCAGGGCATCGGTGTCGGGCACCATGGCGTTGCGGCCAAAGGTCAGGTCCGCCAGCGATCCCAGCACATGCTCGGCGCTGCCTGTGGCCAGCACCACGCGGCCGTTCTTCACGAAGACGGCGCGGCCGTTGTCCTTGGCGCGGTGGTCTGCAATGACGGGCAGCGTGCCGTCCTGCGCATACAGCACCACGTCGCCATCGGACAGCGGGGCCAGGTCGGCCACCTGCGGGATGGCGGCATGGAGCACAGCGGCGCCCTCGGCCAGCACCACGTCCACCTGGGTGCGCATCACCTTGGTCATCTGGTCCTGTTCGTGCACATCGAACTCGGCCAGTGATTCCACACCGTCCATGTCGGTCACCACACCCACCTGGCAGCGGTCGTAGGCCAGGCCATCACGCAGGATGGTGCGCGCACTGCTCTCGATCACGGCGGCCTGCACCATCTTGTTCATCAGCAGGCGGTGTGCGGCTTCCCAGTGGGCGCAGTCGCTGGCCTCTACGCAGCGGCGGTCCAGGAACAGCCCTTCGCTGCAGGCCAGGCCGGTGTGGTGCCCGCTCAGGTGCAGCAGCCAGGCCACCACGCGCGCCACGGTCGAGGTGCCGCGCGTTCCAGCCACGCCCACCAGCGGGATGCGGCCGGCCTGTCCGTCACCGTCTTCCGAGGGGAACAGGTGCTCTGCAATCGCCTGGCCCACGGGGCGGGGCGCGCCCACGGCGGGTTTCAGGTGCATGAGCAGGCCGGGGCCTGCGTTGACCTCGACAATGGCGCCGCCCTGCGTGTGCAGCGGCTTGGAGATATCGCGCGCCACCATGTCGATGCCCGCAATGTCCAGCCCCACCACCCTGGCGGCGAGCTGGGCGATGTACGCCACCTCGGGATGCACGTCGTCGGTGCAATCCACGGCCACGTTGCCGTTGCGCTGCACCACCACCTGGCGGCCCGCAGCGGGTACCGAGTCGGCGTCCAGCTCCTGGCGCTTGAGTTCGAGCTGCACCTTGGTGTCGGTCGCCAGGTCGATGATTTCCAGCGGGTACTCTTCTTCGTAGCCCCGGCGCGGGTCGGAGTTGAGCTGGGTGTCGATGAGCTCCCGGACGGTGGCGCGGCCGTTGCCGGTGATGGTGACGAGTTCGCCGCGCGCGGCGGCCACGACCTTGCCGTCCACCACCAGCAGGCGGTGCTCGTCGCCCGGGATGAAGCGCTCGACCATCACGTCGCTGCCTTCCGGATAGGCCACGTGGTAGGCCGCTTCGATGTCGTCGCGCTTGCGCAGGTCCAGCGTCACGCCCCGGCCGTGGTTGCCGTCAGAGGGCTTGACGACCACGGGCAGACCGATGTCCTGCGCGGCTTCCCAGGCTTCCTCCGGGCTGTGGACCACCTGGCCTTCGGGAATGGGCACGCCGCAGGACTTGAGCAGGCTCTTGGTCAGGTCCTTGTCGCTGGCAATGCCTTCGGCGATGGCGCTGGTGTACTCGGTCTCGGCCGTCCAGATGCGGCGCTGGCGGGCTCCGTAGCCCAGCTGCACCAGGTTGCCGTCGTTCAGGCGGATGTGCGGGATGCCCCGGTCGGTGGCGGCGGTGACGATGCAGGCCGTGCTGGGGCCGAGGTACTGGTCGTCCACCTCGGTGCGCACGCGGGCCACGGCGGCCTGCACATCGAAAGGCTCGTCGTTGATGGCCGCCATGATCAGCGCATGGCCCTGCGCCAGCGCCACCCGCGCCACGCTTTCGTCGCGGGCGCGGAACACCATGCGGTACACGCCGCGCTGGGATGTAGAGCGCGTCTGGCCAAAACCCGTAGGCATGCCCGCCAGGTTGAGCAGCTCGATCACGATGTGCTCCAGCACGTGGCCGCACCAGGTGCCCTCCTGCAGGCGCTGCAGGAACCCGCCGCGCTCGCCCACGCCGCAGTGGTGCTCCACCAGCGCGGGCAGCCACGCGGTGAGGCGTTCGTTAAAACCGGGAAGCGTATGGGACGGATATTCCTCCAGCTCGCCCAAGTCCAGCCAGACCTCCAGGACGGGCCGGTAGGTCCAGATATTGGGACCGCGCAGGTAGTTGATGCGAAGCAGTTGAATGTGGTTGAGTTTCGCCATGGGTTGCAGCGGGTAGGTATCCGGCAGTGCGGGGAGGGGTTGTTTTTGTGGACACTGATTTTGCGCCTGTCGCGGCGCCCCTGCAGTGTCAGCGAAATGGCGGGTGAGGGCGTTACAGATGGGCGCCTTTGCAACGGGGCGCCCCGTTTCAGGGAGAATTCCTGCTTTCGCACCGGCGGTCACCGCAGGCTGCCGGGGGCGGAAAAACCAACCAAAAATGCAACATCACCATTCTGTGGACGCCTCGGGTGTCTTTTCTGGCCCCGTGGGGGCTGATCTGCGGGCCATGCTCGCACCCCAAGAGAACGTGCTGGCTGTGCTGCAGGTTGACCTGAGCACCGGGCTGCGGTTTGCCGCCGGCTGGGTGGTGGTGACGTCCGATCGCTTGCTGGCCCGCGACGCTGGAACCACGGCATGGCAGGGCTGGCCTCTGGGTGACGGCCTGGCGCTGCGGCTGCATGACCATGGGGGCGTGGGGTCGCTGGAACTGCACAGCCCTGCGGCACGACTGGCCTTGTGGCGCTTTACCCTGGCACACCACGCGCAGGCGCTGCGCCTGGTGCAGCGGTTTGAGCAACAAAGCGCACGCGGTGATGCCGATGACCAAGACGCGGCCGATGAACCGGCCTGCCCCGTCTGCCACACCCCGCTGCCGCCGGACACCGACGAATGCCCCGCCTGCGCGCGCGCCCAGCCCCCGCAGACCTCCACTTGGGTGCTGCTGCGCCTGTGGCGGTTTGCCCGGCCCTACCGCAAGCAGCTGGCCGCCGGTTTTGCGCTGACGCTGGCCTCCACGGCCGCCACGCTGGTGCCGCCGTACCTCACCATCCCGCTGATGGATGACATCCTGATCCCGTTCCAGAACGGCCAGCAGATCGAGCCCGGCCTGGTGCTGCTGTACCTGAGCGGTCTGCTCGCATCTGCCCTGGCCGCCTGGGGGCTCTCCTGGGCGCGCACTTATATCCTGGCGCTGGTGTCCGAGCGCATCGGCGCTGACCTGCGCACCACCACCTACGAGCACCTGCTGCGTCTGTCGCTCGACTACTTCGGCGGCAAGCGCACGGGGGACCTGATGGCGCGCATCGGCTCCGAGACGGACCGTATCAACGTCTTCCTGTCGCTCCACGCCCTGGATTTTGTGACCGACGTGCTCATGATCATGATGACGGCGGCCATCCTGTTTTCCATCAACCCATGGCTCGCGCTCGTCACGCTGGTGCCGCTGCCTTTCATCGGCTGGATGATCCACACCGTGCGCGACCGTCTGCGCACCGGGTTCGAGAAGATCGACCGCGTCTGGTCGGAGGTGACCAATGTGCTGGCCGACACCATCCCCGGTATCCGCGTGGTCAAGGCCTTTGCCCAGGAAAAGCGCGAGGCGCAGCGCTTTCGCGACGCCAACCAGCACAACCTGGAAGTCAACGACAAGCTCAACAAGACCTGGAGCCTGTTCACGCCCACGGTGTCGCTGCTCACCGAGATCGGGCTGCTGGTGGTGTGGGGCTTTGGCATCTGGCTGGTCTCGCGCAACCAGATCACCGTGGGTGTGCTCACGGCCTTCATCGCCTACATCGGGCGCTTCTACGGCCGGCTGGACTCGATGAGCCGCATCGTCTCGGTCACGCAGAAAGCTGCAGCCGGTGCCAAGCGCATCTTCGACATCCTGGACCATGTGAGCAACGTGCCCGACCCGGCCCAACCCGTGAAGGTGGACAAGGTGCAGGGCGCGATCACCATGCAGGGCGTGGGTTTTCGCTACGGTAGCCGCGCAGTCATCAAGGGGCTGGATCTGGAGATTCGCCCCGGCGAGATGATCGGTCTGGTGGGCCACAGCGGCTCGGGCAAGAGCACGCTGGTCAACCTGATCAGCCGGTTTTATGACGTGAGCGATGGATCCATCCAGGTCGATGGCATCGACATCCGCCGCTTTGCGGTGGCCGACTACCGCCGCCATATCGGCCTGGTGCTGCAAGAGCCCTTCCTCTTCTTCGGCACCATTGCCGAGAACATCGCCTACGGCAAGCCCGAGGCGACGCGCGAGGAGATCGTGGCCGCCGCGCGCGCCGCGCACGCGCACGAATTCATCCTGCGCCTGCCGCATGGCTACGACTCGCTGGTGGGCGAGCGCGGTCAGGGCCTCTCGGGCGGCGAGCGCCAGCGCATCTCCATTGCGCGCGCACTGCTGATCGATCCGCGCATCCTGATCCTGGACGAGGCCACCTCGGCCGTGGACACCGAGACCGAGAAGGAAATCCAGAAAGCCCTGGACAACCTGGTGCAAGGCCGCACGACGATTGCCATTGCCCACCGCCTGTCCACCCTGCGCAAGGCCGACCGCCTGGTGGTGATGGACCGGGGCGAGGTGGTGGAAGTGGGCCCGCACGACGAACTCATGGAAAAGCAGGGCGCCTACTGGCGGCTGTACGAAGCCCAGGCGCGCCGCGCCGAAGAAGATGCGCAGGCGGCGGGCGTCATCATCGACAGCAGCCTGCTGCACCCCGCCCACCCTGCGGGCAACCCGTGATGACTGCACTGCAGGAACCCGCCATGAACACCGCTGCCTTCCCGCAATCGCTGTCGTCCGCGTTCACCTTGGCGCGCAATCCACACGGTCGGCTGGTTCTGACCCTGGCCGACGGCACGGCCCACGAAGGCGTCACGCCCGTGCGGGCCTTCCCCATCGCGGCGCCTGCCGAAGGGCTCTCGCTGATCGGCTCTGACGGCCACGAACTGCTGTGGATCGACCGGCTCGCCGAGCTGCCAGCCCCTGCCCGCCAGCTCATCGAAGAAGAGCTGGAAATGCGAGAGTTTGTGCCCACTATCGAGAAAATCGTCGCGGTGTCGAGCTTCTCGACCCCCAGCACCTGGCAGATCGAGACGGACCGGGGCCCCGCAAGCCTGGTCCTCAAGGCCGAGGAAGATATCCGCCGACTGGGCGGGCGCACCCACTTGCTGATTGCTGGCGGCGACGGCGTGCAGTTCCGTGTGAGGGACACGACCGCGCTGGACCGCCATTCGCGCAGGCTGCTCGAACGTTTTCTCTGAACCTGGGCGCCGCGCGTCGCACCGGCAAGGCACAGCGTGGTGCCGGCCGTTTTGCGCCCGTTGCCCGCTGAGCCTGCCCTTCTCCGACGCGAAAGCCCCCTGCGGCGGCTGCGCGCGTGCGGCCGTACCCGGCCCGCAAAGGGGGGGTAAAAATCAGGGAAAACCCTAAATTTGGGCCAATCGGTGAAAAAGACCTAAATTTCCCCTTCTTTTTGCCGTAATGAATTACGAAGAGGGCGTAAAAGCCCCCGAAATCTCAGAAATTCATTCATTAACCATTGGGGCCATTGCCATGCAAATGCCACCTGTCGACCGATCGCCTGTCTGGCGTCCTCAGGGCGCTGATTTGTATTCCACGGGCGCCTCTGGCGCGCCGCCGGTGCGGCCCATCAATGCTTCCAACCCGGTCGAGTCCATGGACCGACTGGGCGAGGGCGCCATCGTGCGCCAGCCCGACAAGCCCTCCGCCCCCGACGTCGAAAACCGGGACTGGACCGAGGTGAAGAAAAAAGACACAGTCGAAGAGCCGCCCGAGCCGCCGAAGGAGCCGATCTACAAGCAGCTGATCGAGTACATCCAGTCGATGTGGCGTGCCAGCGCCAGTGCGATCGATGTGGCGCAGGAGATCAACAAGACGACCCTGCAGGAGCGCATGGCGCAACAGGTCAAGAACGAGCCCTTGACCTACTCAGACCCGAAGATCAAGCGCACCGGCGGGCTGTAACGGTTTTTTGCTACTAAATTTATAGCTATTGGCGCTTTCTGGTAAAGCGCTAGAGGCCAAAATGGCTTCCATTTTGAGCCCTTCCCGCTTCAAGGCCGGGATGCCGGGGCCCCAGCTGCCGGGGGCGTTGCTGGCGCCTGGGCTTGCGCTGCCCGCTTTTGCGCCCGTTCCGCCCGGTATCTGGCGGCAAACGCCCGCACTTCCTCATAGCTGACACCGCCGTCTGCGTCTGTGTCCGCGTCGTCAAAGGCCTCGGCCAGCCGCGGGAACAGTTGCACCTCCCTGCGGCTGAGTTTTCCGTCGCCATTGAAATCCAGCATCTTGAACTCGCGCAGGGCCTTGGCTTCGCCTTTGGTGGGCGCCGCCGCAGGTTCGGCCGACAGGGCCAGCGACGTGGTGCAGGCCCAGAGTGTGGCGGCGCAAAGCAGGGAAAGGGTGTGGCGCAAAGCGGGTTCCTTGGATGGGGATGGGTGCTCCCAGACCCCTGAGGGACTCCTCGCCCGGGCAGTCAGTTCCCGGCCGGGGCGATGGCGTTGGAGATGCCGCTGTTCACATGCCCGGCAGGCACATGGCGTGCGGCAGAGGTGACATGGCCTGTCTGGTCGTCAAAGAAGAAGTCGGGTTCGAATTCGCGCAGGAACTCGCCCTTGGGCAACCCGCCCAGGAACATGGCCTCATCCACCGCAATGTTCCAGTCCATCAGCGTACGGATGGCGCGCTCGTGCGCGGGGGCGCTGCGTGCCGTGACCAGGGCGGTGCGGATGCGCATCCCCGTGGTGCTGCCGGCTTCCCCGGCCGATTGCAGCCGGTGCAGTGCGGCCAGCAGGGGTTTGAAGGGGCCGTCGGGCAGCGGCAATGCGGCCTTGTCGGTCTCGTGCTGCTGGAAGGCGGCCAGGCCCTCGGCCTGGTACACCCGCTCTGCCTCGTCGGAGAACAGCACGGCGTCTCCGTCAAACGCTATGCGCACTTCATGGGGGTTGGCGTCGCCCGCGCGCACCGATTCGGTAACCACCCGTGCAGCCGGGTATCCCAGGTGCAGCGCCTCGCGCACGTCGGCCTCGTTGGCCGACAGGAACAGGTGTGCGCCCAGGGGCCGCAGGTAGCGAAACGGATCGCGCCCCTGCGTGAAAACGCCGCGCTGGATGTTGGGCAGGCCGTGCGCGTTGCACGAGCGGAACACCCGCATGCCGCTCACCGGGTCGTTGCGCGAGAGCAGCACCACCTCCACTCGCTGGTGCTCCGAGGTGTTGAACGCGAGCAGTTTGCGCACCAGCGAGAACGCCACGCCTGGCGCGGCAGGCACATCCAGCCGCTGGCGCTGCAGCTCAACATAGGCGCGGTCGTTGTCGTGCTCGAAGACGCGGTTTTCCTCCTCGAAATTGAACAGGGCGCGTGAGGAGATCGCCACCACCAGCTTGTCGTTCAGGGTTACAGGCATGGCGGCGTCACTTCACAAACTGGTTGAGCTGGATGATGGGCAGCAGCACCGCCAGCACGATGAGCATCACGATCAAACCCATTGCGACGATGAGCAGGGGCTCCAGGATGGTGGCCAGCTGCATGGCGCGGCGCTGCACCTCGGCCGACAGCTGGCGGGCCGCCCGCTGCAGCATCACCGGCAATTGCCCGGTTTGCTCGCCCAGCCGCGCAAACATCGACAGCAGGCCGGGAAACCGCTTTTTCTGCGCCAGCGCCGAGGCCAGCGGGGCGCCCTCGCGCACCAGCACCAGGGCTTCGAGTGCATCGGCGCGCAGTGCGCGGTTGTTCAGGGTTTCGGCGGCGGCCTGCAAGGCCTTCAGGATGGGAACGCCCGCGCCTGCCAGCATGGCCAAGGTGCCCGCAAACCGCGCCGCGTTATAGCCCCGGGCCAGCTTGCCGACCACGGGCAGGCGCAGCCACGCCGCATCAAACCTTTCACGTAAATGCTCAAAAGACAAGGCCCAGCGGGCGCCAAAAGCTATCAAAACAGTAGCTATCAGCATCACCCAGCCGTAGCTGCGCACAAAAGCGCTGATGGCCAGCATGGCCACCGTGAGGAAGGGTAGCGCCCGCTTGGTGCCCGCAAACACGCTGGCCACCTGCGGCACCACATAGCCCACAAGAAACAGCACGATGACCACGGCAATCAGGCTGACGATGGCGGGGTACAGCGCGGCGCCCACCAGCTTGGCCTTGAGCGCCTGGCGCTCTTCCAGGTCATCGGCCAGTCGCTCAAGGACCAGGCCCAGGTTGCCGCTGTGCTCGCCCGCGCCAATCACGGCGCAGTAAATGTCGGAAAACTCGCGCGGGTGCTGTGACAGGGCACGCGCAAAGGTGGCGCCGGCGTTGACCTCGGCGCGCAGCGCGGCCACCAGGTGGCGCTGGCGCTCGTCGTCGGCTTCTTCAGACAAGGCCGTCAGCGCGCGCTCCAGCGGCAGGCCCGACGCCACCAGCCCGGCGATCTGGCGCGTCCAGATCGCCAACGCCGTGGCGCTGAACACCGGTCGCGTGAACAGGCGCTGGCCCAGGCCGGCCGGGCTGCCATCCAGGGACTGGCCGGTCTGCACCAGCTCCACGGCCAGCGGCACCAGCGCCTGGGCCCGCAGCAGGCTGCGCGCCGCCTTGGCGGTATCGGCCTCCATGAGGCCCTTGCGGGTCTGGCCCTGGGCGTCCAGGGCTTCAAAGGAAAAAGCGGGCATGCAGGCGAGGGAGTAAGGGGCCATGGCCGACACCGGCCAGCCAGCCTGCGATGGTAGCCGCTGCGCGCAGCCCCCGGCCGCGACATTGCCAAGCCCCAGACATGACACAGGTCAAGATGCCCGGGCGCCGAATGCGCAGAATCAAAACTGATCTGTGGCATCGGGTTGCAGGCGGTCGGAACAAGGAGTCTTTCATGCTGAAGAACAAGGTGGCATTGGTAACGGGTGCGTCGTCGGGGATTGGACGCGCCATTGCGCTGGTGTGGGCACGCGAGGGCGCCAAGGTGGTGGTGTCGGATGTGAACGTGGCGGAGGGCGAGGAGACGGCGGCCCTGGTGCGCGCTGCCGGGGGCGACGCGATCTTTGTGGCGGCCGATGTGGGCAAGCCCGAGGACTGCGAGGCGCTGGTCAACCGCACCGAGGCACATTACGGCCGCCTGGACGTGGCCTGCAACAACGCCGGCATCGGCGGCCCGCAGGCGCCCACGGCCGACTACCCGCTCGATGGCTGGGCGCAGGTGATCAACATCAACCTGTCGGGCGTGTTCTACGGCATGAAGTACCAGATCGCCGCCATGCTCAAGAGCGGCGGCGGCTCCATCATCAACATGGCGTCCATCCTGGGTTCGGTGGGGTTTGCCATGTCGCCCGCCTACACCGCTGCCAAACACGGGGTGGTGGGGCTCACCAAGGCGGCGGCACTGGAATACAGCGCGCAGGGCGTGCGCATCAATTCCGTGGGGCCGGCTTTCATCCACACGCCCATGATCAGCGGGCTGGAGCAGGACGCCGGCATCAACGCGATGCTGGTGGGTGCACACCCCATCGGCCGCCTGGGCCAGCCCGACGAGGTGGCCGAGCTGGTGAGCTGGCTGGCATCCGACAAGGCATCATTTGTAACCGGGGCCTATTACCCGGTGGACGGCGGCTACCTGGCGCGCTGAACGCTGGCGGGCCGCCCGGCGCCGCTCAGGCGGTGGCGGCCTCGGCGCTGGTCGCCAGCGCAGCGTGTGCCTGGGCGGCAATGTCCAGCGAGCGCAGGCGCAAGGCCGGGTCGTAGACGTCGCAGACCAGCATCAGCTCGTCGGCACCGGTGGCCTCGGTGAGCTGCGCCAGGCCGGCGCGCACCGTCTCGGGCCCGCCGATCAAGGCAGCGGCCAGAAAGTCGCAAATGGCCGCGCGCTCTTGCGGTTGCAAGCGCGCGGTGTAGTTCTCGACAGGCGGCAGCAGACGGCGGCGGTCACCAGTCAGGATGTCCAGCACCCGCTGGTAGGTGCTGCTGGCCAGGTAGTCGGCTTCCTCGTCGGTGGGCGCGGCGATCAGCGGCACACCAATCGCGACATAGGGCTTGGGCCAGGCGGCCGATGGGCGGTACAGGTTGCGGTACAGGTCCAGCGCCTGGTGCAGCAGCCGGGGCGCAAAGTGCGATGCAAAGGCATACGGCAGACCGCGCTCGGCCGCCAGCTGGGCCGAAAACAGGCTGGAGCCCAGCAGCCAGATGGGCACATTGGTGCCCGCGCCGGGCATAGCGATCAGGCGTTGGCCAGGCTCTGCCGGTGCCAGCAGGCGCTGCAACTCGGCCACATCCTGCGGAAAGTCATCGGCGGTCTCCACCCGGCTGCGCCGCAGCGCGCGCATGGTGGCCTGGTCGGTGCCGGGCGCGCGGCCCAGGCCCAGGTCGATGCGGCCGGGGTACAGCTCGGCCAGCGTGCCAAAGGCTTCGGCCACCACCAGCGGCGCATGGTTGGGTAGCATCACGCCACCCGAGCCGACCCGGATGCGCTCGGTGCCGCCCGCAATGTGGCCCACCAGCACGGCAGTGGCCGAGCTGGCAATGCCCGCCATGTTGTGGTGCTCGGCCAGCCAGTAGCGGGCAAAACCCAACTTTTCAGCGTGTTGCGCAGTGCGCAGGGCAATCTGCAGCGCATCGGCCACGGTGCCGCCCTCCCGGACGGCAACCAGGTCAAGCATGGAGAGGGCGGGGCGGTGGGCGGTAGAAGTCATTCGCGCATTGTCCGGCCAGCCACGGGTTTGTGCAGCGGTTGCCCAAGAGCTGGCAGCGCCAGCAGGGTCGCCCGCCGCGGTTTTCGACCGATGGCGATTTTTTGATAGCCAAAACCCGCAGTGCCCCACAAAATGTTTCAGAACTTTTCCGTGGGTGCCTGTGCGGCACCGTGAGCAGTGCGCTGCAAAAGGGATCTCGCATGGGTTTTTTCAGTCGTTTGTTCAGGATCAAGGAGCAGGACCCCGACAGCCAGGACACCACCTGGGCCATGGAGGACAACGGCAGCGAGCTGGTGCTGGACGCCGAATACGCCGCCACGCTCATGACCGAGATCGATATTGATGCGGCCATTGCCAGCCACGAAGGCTGGCGGCTGCAGCTGCAGGACATGGTCAACCACCGCTCCCAGGAAGTCATGCGGCCCGAGCGTGTCTGCAGGGACGACCGCTGCGATCTCGGCCGCTGGCTGTATGGCACCGGCCGCGTGCGACTGGGCCACTACCCCGCCTTTGGCATGCTGGTGGCGCGGCACAAGTACTTTCACCAGCAGGCGGCCGAAGTGGTCACACTGTTCCAGGCGGGCGAGCAGCAAAAGGCCGTGCAGCTGCTCAACAGCAGCTGCCGCCACGCCTCCAACCAGGTGCTGCTGCTGCTCAAGGAGCTCAAGCGCGGGCTGGGGCGCTGACGACGAGGCCGGTCTGTGGGCCCGGCAGGCCCAGGGCGATTTCACGGCGCCTGGCAGGGGATCGTTGCACTTCATTTGCTCCTGTATCGATAGCTATTAGCGCTTAATGGATAAGCGCTGAAGCCACTTTTTATCCTGAATTCCTGATCGTTGCCTTTCATGGCAGCCTCAGCCGCCGCGTTGCCCGGCGGGCGGACAGGGTGCAACGGCACCGGCCCAGCATCGGTACACAGCTCTTACATCTGCAGACACGCCTGACCCCCAGAAACTGGGGGCTGCGTAGCTATATTTCGGCGCACTTGGGCACCAATGCTTGCAGATGGTTGCTCAAAAAAACAAAAACCGCAGAAATCAACCACTGACAGAAAGAAAGAGGGAGGGAACCCCATGGACCGCCGCAAATTGCTCACGCTTGTCACCCTGGCTTCCGGCGTGAGCGCCGTATCCCCGGTATGGGCCCAGTTTGATCTGGGCAAGATGCTGGATGCCGGCAAGGACTTGGCCAAGTCCGAGTCGCTGACCGACGAAGAGGTGAAGTCAGCCTTCGACCAGATGGCCGCCGAAAGCGACCGCCAAAACCGCATCGCCCCGGCGGGCAGCCCCTACGCAGCGCGCCTGTCCAAGCTCACCGCCGGCCTGGGCAGCTACGACGGCCTGAAGATGAACTTCAAGGTCTACCTCACGCCCGACATCAACGCCTTCGCCATGGCCAACGGCACCATCCGCGTGTATTCGGGACTGATGGACCAGTTCACCGACGACGAAGTGCGCTACGTCATCGGCCACGAGATCGGCCACGTCAAAAAGGGCCACAGCAAGGCCCGCATCCAGGCCGCCCTGCGCACCAGCGCCCTGCGCAACGCCGTGTCGGCCAGCAACAGCCGCGCTGGCGCCATTGCCAACTCGCAACTGGGTGAGCTGTTCGAAAAAGTGGTGCGGGCCCAGCACTCGCAAAGCAACGAACGCGAAGCGGATGACTACGCGATGGGCTTCATGAAGGCCAAGCGCTACCAACAGGGCGCCTGCGTCAGCGCGCTGGAGAAGCTGGCGGCGATGTCGGGCAGCGAATCGACCAGCTTTTTGTCCACGCATCCATCGCCTAAGGAGCGGGCGGAGCGGATGAAGACGCAGCTGGCGTGATCACACCACGGCGGCCAGAGCAGGAAACCAAAAACGTAGTAGGGAGCAGGAAGTGATAACCGACACCGTTGGCCAAGGGGGCCGAAACGCCCTGAACGACACCATGATCGTTCAGCGGCTTCTCAATCAGATCGACATTCCGGGAGCCCAGCAGCTGGTCGCCGACGGCTCGCCAGGGGTTCGGACCATCTTCAAAATCCAGGCGTTTCAGCGAAGCATCGGGATCGCCCGTCCTGACGGGATCATCGCGCCGCGCAGCAAGACCATGACGGAATTGATGTGCCGGGCGGATGCGGAGAACTCCGTGCATACGCAATTGGCGCTGACAAATCCTGCTCCGACTAGCGCTGATCTTGGTGCGCCTTGGATTGCCACGGCAGAGCGTGAGATTGGTCAGAAGGAGGTGGTGGGCGCGAAAGCCAACCCGCGCATCATGGAATACCACAAGGCATCCAAACATTGGGCCAAAGATGACTCTGGAAAACTGGACGCTTGGTGCGGGTCGTTTGTCGCATGGGTTATGTTGCAACACGGTTTGCCGACGCCCAAAGAGTCCTATCGGGCTTTGGAGTGGGCGCAGTATGGAAGCAAACTCAAGGCCCCTGTTTATGGTGCCATTTGCGTCAAAAGCCGCTCGGGAGGCGGGCATGTCGCTTTTGCGGTGGGACAAAGCCGGGATGGAAAGGACTACTTCGTTCTTGGCGGCAACCAGAATGATGAGGTCAATATAAAAAAATACGCGGCAACCGTTTGGGACGCTTTTGTTTTTCCTCCTGGTGCAGTGGCGGGCACTTCGCTACCTGTGTACAAAGGGACAGCGGAAAATGCGGGGAGGGAGTCGTGAAGCACAGCAAGAGGTTGGACGCCTGTGTCGCAATTTTCTTTGGGTTGTCCGTTTGCATTTCTGGCACGAGCATCGCAGCATCTTCGCAGGGGCCAGCGGCTACAAAAGAAGAAACTGACTCTTACGTCACAGTGGCTTTGGTTAACGCCATCGGGCAGACTCCCTATTCGGCGCTCGTAGTTCATACACGTGTAGACATCGTTCCGCTGCAGGCAGGGGGGCGTTCCTCAGCGGAGTCGGCCGAATACGTTGAGGAACGTACGATTTATCACGCGCGGGTATTGGAAACGTTTCGTGGTAAGTCGGTCCGCCAAATTCGATACGAGATGGTGGGAGAGCGCGGAGAGGCTGCGGTTATTGATTCCAAGCCTCAGATACTGACGCTGTGTTCTGGGCCACGCGGGTTTTACTGGCCTGGTACAGGAGCAAGTTTTCCGGCTGATCAAAAGCTGTTGGTGTTGGCGCGGCAAGTGGGGCGTGAGATGGCCCAAGGCGCACCTCGAAGCTTTGCTCAGTGCAACTGACTTCCCAATGTAGTGAAGAGCATGGAGTTGCTTGCATCCAAGATAGATCGGGATCAAGGAGGGTGGTTTTTTCGAATTGCTGCAGCAAGTTGAGCCGTGGGCCAGCAAGCGTCTGGCAGCTATGCCTAGTCTGGTACTTCAGAGGCTTTGCTGCTCGCACCGAATGTACCCAGGCGCCTGCGGATGCCCGCGGAAGTCGCTGTAAACCTTGCCATCCGGGTAGTACTCTGCCCCAAACTGCACCTTGCCGGCTGCCTCGTCACCGCCCACATGGGCGATGAACGTGAGCATGAGGTCGATGCCCGCGGAAACGCCCGCAGAGGTCCATACCGCACCGTCCTGCACCCAGCGTTGCTCCACGACCTCCACATCGCCCAGCGCCCGAAGGCGGTCCAGTGATCCCCAGTGCGTGGTGGCGCGCTTGCCGCCAAGCAGCCCAGCCGCGTGCAGCACAAAAGCGCCCGTGCAGACGGACAACACGGCCTGGCAGTTTTGCGCCTGCCGTGCCACGAAATCGCGCATCGCAGGGTTGTCCACCTCGCGGCGTGTGCCTTGGCCGCCGGGGATGAGCGGGTAGTCCAGCGGTGGGCAGTTGTCGAAAGAGTGGTGGGGATTGACCGAAAGCCCTTTGGCGCAGGTGACGGGCGCTGTGGTCTGCGCTACTGTCAGGCAGTTCTGGGGCCCATCGGCGTAGCGGCTCCACATCGTGAGCATTTCCCAGGGGTCGACGAAATCGAGTTCCTCGACGTCTGGGAACAGAACGATGCCGAAATTCATGCCCGGGCTCCTCGTGTTGTGGCGGCTCAAAAGGCCGACTTTTCAATAACTCCGCCCACCCTTGTACATCGCATGCTGCCGCCGGCTCAGCGTGGCAGCCTCGCCCAGCCGCCCCATGGCCGCACCGGCGTGGGCGTGGGTGATGGCCAGGCCCAGGCCGTCGGCGGCGTCGGTGCCGGGCAGGCCGGGTAGCTGCAACAGCCGCCGCACCATCTCCTGCACCTGGCTCTTGGCGGCGCGGCCGTGGCCGACTACGGCTTTTTTCATCTGCAGCGCGGTGTATTCGGCCACGGGCAGGTTGCTGGCCACCAGGGCCGTGATGCAGGCGCCGCGCGCCTGGCCCAGCAGCAGGGTGGACTGGGGGTTGACGTTGACGAACACGATTTCCACCGAGGCCACGTCGGGCTCGTAGCGTGCCGCCACCTCGGTGATGCCGTCGAACAAAATTTTCAGCCGGCCCGGCAAATCGCCCAGTGCCAGCGTGGTGGTGCGGATGGTGCCGCTGGCCACGTAGCTGAGCTTGTGGCCGTCCATGTCCACCACACCAAAACCGGTGGTCTGCAGGCCGGGGTCGATGCCTAAGATGCGCATTTGCTCATGTTTTTGTAGCTGCTGGCGCTTGATGGTAAAGCGCTGGAGGCCAATTTGTCTTGAAAATATTCATCCGATCACTCACAGGCCGAAGTACCAGCGCACCGAGTGGAAGAACACGGGCGCCGCAAAACACAGCGCGTCCACCCGGTCGAGCAGGCCACCCGCGCCGGTGACCGACATGCCCTGCATGCCCCAGCTGGTCACGCCGCGGTCGCGTTTCAGGGCCTTCATCACCAGGTGGCCCAGGCTGCCCGCCATGCAGGCCAGCAAGGCCATGCCCAGCGCCTGGCCGGGCTTGAACGGGGTGATGAACGACAGCAACCCGCCCGCCAGGCCCCCGGCGGCCACGCCGGCCAGCCAGCTTGTCCACTGAAAGCTCTGGCTCACTTGCGGCGCCACGGGCTTGTGCGGAAAACGCCGCCCCAGCAGGTGCTGCACCAGCATGCAGGTCTGCACCACAAACACCAGAAAGAACACCAGAAAAGCGCCCTTGTCACGGTAGCCCGGAAAGTCCAGCAGCAGCAGCGCGGGCACATGGCTCATGCCGTACACGCAGACCATGATGCCCCACTGCAGCTTGGCGTTGCGCTCCAGAAAGCGCTGCGGGTCGTTGGCCAGCGCGCTCACCACCGGCAGCGCGAGGAACACGTAAACCGGGATGAACACCGTGAACAGGTCGAAGTGCCGGGTCCCCACGATCCAGAACTGCAGCGGCAGCACCACAAAAAACGCCAGCACCAGGCTGCGGTGATCGCCACGCCGCGTGGGCGAGAGCGTGATGAACTCGCGCAGTGCAAAAAAGCCCACGATGGCAAACAGCACGGTGGCCACCGTGTCGCCCAGCACCCAGCCCACCCAGAACACTGTGGCCATGGCCCACGACGTCTTGAGCAAGCCCCAGAAGCGCCGGGCCTCCAGCGCGCGGGCTTCGGACTCGGGGTCGTCGCTGGCATGCTCGCGCAGGTTGCGCACAAAGGCCCAAATGGTGACGGCCGACAGGATGCCAAACACCACCAGGAACAGGGCGCCGATCTGCTGCGTGGCGCTGAGATTGCGAAGAAAGTCGTTCATGTCCGTCTCGCCCCCCGGGCGGCGGCAGTAGTGGGCAGCAAGGTGCTGGGTGCCATCATGGTCAGACCTCCCGCAGCGCGATCACTGCCCGGCGCGCGCGGTCGAGAAAAGGGCGGCGCTCCTCGCCCGGCTCCAGCGCGATGGGCGCTCCAAACGTCACCGAGCACAGGATGGGCACCGGCACCACTTCGCCCTTGGGCATCACGCGCTGCACGTTGTTGATCCATGCCGGCACCAGCACCACCTGCGGAAACATCTGCGCCAGCTTGTACAGGCCCGACTTGAACGGCTGCGGCTCATCGCCATGGCCGCGCGTGCCTTCCGGAAAGATCACGATCGAGTCGCCGCTCTCCAGCGCCCGCACCAGCGGGGCCAGCGGGTCGGATGCGGGCAGGGCGGCGCGCAGGGCTTCGGGCGTGGGCGCAAGGGGCGGGGCTTCGGGCGAAGGGTCCGGCCCTCCCGCCATGGCGGTGTCCGCATCGGCGGCAGCACTGGCCAATGCCTCCAGCACCCCCACGGGCTCTGCCACTACCGGTGCCGGGGGCCGCGCGGGCGTGGCCTGGCGGTCCACATACACCGCGTTGAACACGGCCGTGGTGATCCACTGGCGAAACGGCGTCTTGGTCCAGTAATCCTTGGCGGCGATGGGGCGCGTGATGCTGCGCAGCTCCTCGGGCAGCGCTGCCCAGATCAGCACCATGTCGGCATGGCTCTGGTGGTTGGCGAAATAAATGCGCTGTTCGGCCTTGGGGGGGCAGCCGTACCAGCGGGCCTGGGAGCCGGTGAGAAACCGCACGATCCCCAGCAGGAGAAGACTCATCAACTTGGCAAGCATGGCGGGGATGATACGGGGCGGGGGAGGGGCAGCTTGGGGAGATTGCCACCGTCTTCCGTCATAGGCTTGGGCCTAAAGCTGAAAAATAACCGCCTTGGTTAAGGAGCGTAAATACGTCCGACGATTGCCGCAGAGCATGCCACCAAGTTGACGGCGAGCAAGGCGTAGAGCGTTCGCCGAAACCTGAATCCTGACAATGCGCAAACGAGCAGTGTTGTACCGATTGAGAGGAGAAAAGCACCTCCTGTGTATGCAGCTATACCGTGCAGAACGCTAACCTTCAAGGGGGCACTACGCAATCCGCCCTCTGCAAGTTCTCCCGTTTGCAACGCCATGACTCCTGCACTACCCGACATAACGGCGAGCAAAAGTAAGACCGCTTTCGCACCTATCCGCTCAAATGCAGATGATGGCCTCTCAGGTTGTGGCAGCCCCTCTGTGCTCCGGCTCATGTCGTTTCCTCTTGGAAGATCCACGTCCGCTCCTCGCTAAATCCTAGGTTCAATACTTCCGACGAAAGTGAATTAGTCGTGGTCGGGAGCACATCCAATTACGGCAACTCCGCACTCCCCATCCGCCCCAGAATCGTCCGCGTCCTCCCCGCCAGATACGCCGACCCCGGCGTCTTCTCAAACCGCTTGGGCGCGGGCAGCATCACCGCCAGCCGTGCGGCCTCTGATGCCGTGAGGCGCGAGGCGCTCTTGCGGAAGTAGTGCTGCGCAGCGGCCTCGGCGCCAAACACGCCGTCGCCCCATTCCACGCTGTTCAGATAGATCTCCAGGATGCGCTGCTTGGACAGCAGCTGCTCCAGCAGCAGCGTCAGCACAAACTCCTGCCCCTTGCGCAGCAGCGTGCGTTCGCCCGAGAGCAGCAGGTTCTTGGCCAGCTGCTGCGTGATGGTGGAGCCGCCGCGGATCCTGGGGGCGCGCACGGGGCGGTCGGGGGCACGGGCCTGGGCCTTGCTGGCCTGGGCTTCGGCCTTGGCGTTGCGTTCCCAGGCTTTTTCAATCGCGTTCCAGTCCACGCCATCGTGGTTCACAAAGCTGTCGTCTTCCGACGCAATGACGGCGCGCTTGAGGTGGTCGGAGATGCTGGCATAGGGCATCCATTCCTGGCGCCAGCGCACCTGGCCGGTGCTGGCGATCTGCGCCCAGGCTTCAGAGCGCTGAAAGCTGGTGGATTCCGGGTCGATGACCACCATGGCCGCAATGCGGACGACAAAGAACAGCTGCAGCGCCACCAGGGCGAACACGACCAGGCCCAGCCAGCGCAGTACGGCTTTCATTGCGGCGTTTTTCCCTGTGTGGGGTGTTGTGAATGAATGGGCATGCCGTTGCAAAACCGTTCGGGCCGAGCTTGGCGAAGCGTTGCGCGGCGCTTCGACAAGCTCAGCGTGAACGGTTCGAGGGCAATCATGGCAACCCGCGCCTTGCTCACGCGGCCCGCTGCATCTCGGCCAGCACCTGGGCCGAAGGGGGCCGCACGCCGCGCCACAGCAAAAAGGCTTCGGCGGCCTGCTCCACCAGCATGCCCAGGCCGTCGCGCGGCACGGCGCCGTGCTGGCGGGCCCAGTCCAGAAAACCCTGGGCGGCGGGGCCGTACATCATGTCGTAGGCCAGGCAGCCGGGGCGCAGCACGCTGGCGGGCACGGGCACCGAGGCACCGGCCAGGCTGCTGGCCGTGGCGTTGATGATTACATCAAAATTGGCATCCAGCGCTTGTGGGGTATGCGCGAGTAGCTCTGATTTTTGTAGCGATGCAAGTGCGCTGTGCGATTGCACCAGGGCTTCAGCCTTGGCCAGCGTGCGGTTGGCGATGGTGATGTGGCGGGCCCCCGCCAGCAGCAGCGGGCCCAGCACGCCCGCTGCGGCGCCACCGGCGCCCACCAGCAGCACGTCGCGCCCGGCCAGCGACACCCCGGCGTTGCGCGTGATGTCGGCCACCAGGCCCAGGCCGTCGGTGTTGTCGGCATGGATGCTGCCGTCGGCGCGGAATGTGAGGGTGTTGGCGGCGCCCGCGAGCTGCACGCGCTCGCTGCATTCGGTGGCCAGGCCGGGCACCTCGGTCTTGAAGGGCACGGTGATGTTGCAGCCGCGCCCGCCCTGGGCCACAAAGTCGCGCACGGCCTGCGCAAAGCCGTCCAGCGGCACCAGGCGGCGTTCGTAGCGCACCGGCTCGCCCGTCAGCTCGGCAAAGCGGGTGTGGATGGCGGGCGAGCGGCTGTGGGCCACGGGGTTACCCATCACGCAGTACAGGTCGGTGGAAAGAGGCGAAGAGGTCATGGGAACAACAAGGGCTGCATAAAGGGGGCTGACCAGTGCCCCCGCGGCACTGGCTTTGCCAGGCCGCTGGGGGGCGTTCCCCTTGGGGGAAGGCGCCGCAGGCGACCCAGGGGGTTACCTCACACTTGTTTCAAGTGTCTGGTCGCGCGTGAACTTGAAGCGCGCCACCATGGCAATCTGGTCGGCTTTCTGGCGCATGTCGGCGTTGAACGTGCCAAACGGGCCTGCCGCGCGGGCGATGGCTTCGGCGCGGCGGTCCAGCGTGGGGTTGCCCGAGCCTTGCACCACCTCGGTCTCCAGCACGCGGCCGTCGTGGTTGACGGTGACGATCATGGTCAGCTCGCCATACAGCTTGCGCCCGCCCTGTTCGGGGAAGTTTTCGGTGCCCTTGTCTTCCACCTTGCGGCGCAGCGCGTCGTAATAGACGGCATAGGCCTCTTCGCGCGTGGCGGGGCTGATGTAGCGCTTCTTGGGGCGCGAGTTTTCTTCGTTGATGCGCTTTTCGATCTCGGCCAGCAGCTTGACGAGCTGGCGGCGCTTTTCCTGCTCGCTGGCCTGGTCGGCGCTCTGCGCGGCCTGGCGCGGGTCGGGCTCGGGCATGGTGGCCAGCTGTTTGCGCAGCTGGGCCAGCAGCTGGGCCTGCTGCTCCTGCATGGCGTCCATCTTGCGCTGCGCTTCTTCAAAGTCGTCGCCGATGGCTGTCAGGGCCGAATAGGGCAGGGGGCTGGTCGCGCGGCCTTTTTCTGCATCGCCACCACCGGCCAGGTTGGCCTGGGCAATCGCCTGGGCCTTGTCCGGGCGTTCGTTGGACTTGGCGTTGACCAGGATGACTTCGAGCGGCGTGTCCTGGAACACGCGGTTGAAGCTCACCGGGTCAACAAAACGCACGGTGATGAGTGCGGCATGCACGGCCACCGAGATGCCCAGCGCCAGCTGCAGCGTGCTGAAGGTGCGGAGGAAGGCAGGGAGTTTCACAGCAGCGGATTATCAGGGGGGCGTGGGGGTGGGTTCGGGCTCGTTCACGTCCACCGCGATGGCGATCGGCCCGGCCACGTTGTCGTTGTCCTCGGCATCGTCTTCGTCCGGCACCGGGCCATCGTCGCTTGGGTCGGCGGGGTCGTCCAGGCGTTCGATCACGGTGCCGTGCAGGTCCAGCGTGATCTCGTCCACCTCGCCCAGCTTGACCTTGAGGCGCGCGCCGCGCGGCAGGTTCTGCGCGCCCAGCACGGGGAAGACCAGCGGAATGTCGTCCGCCCGCACCAGAAAGCTGCCGCCCGGGCCTTCCTTGAACACGGTGGCGTTCAGCTCGGTGATGCCGTTCTGCTCCACGTACTTCAGCGTCCAGAAGCGCTCCATGCCCGCCTGGTAGCCGTTGTAGGCGCTGTAGGCAGCGTCAAAGCTGCTGATGATGGAGAACAGGTCGGCATCCTTGGGCTTGAACGGCGCGGCCAGCGCGGCCGTCTTGCCATGGCGCACCACGGCGATGATCTGCCACTGGTTGACCAGATCGGTATAGCGGCGCAGGGGCGACGTGGCCCACGAATAGGCTTTGACGCCGATGCCTGCATGCGGCAGCGCCTTGGTGCCCATGCGCACTTTCACGCCCGGCGCCATGCTGGCCTGGCTGCGGTAGATGCCGGGCACGCCATGCTCGGCCAGCATCAGGCCCCAGGTGCTGTTGGCCACGATGGCGGCCTCGGCCACGATCAGGTCGAGCGGTGCGCCGCGCTGGCGGGTGCTGATCTGCACCTGCTCGGAGCCATCGGGCTCGCCGCGGTTATTACCCACCAGGCGGAAGTTGTAGTCCGGACGGTTGAAGTTTTCGGGCTTGCCGCGAACCACTTCGCGCTGCGCCTTGAGGTTTTGGGCCAGGCGGTATAAAAATGATAGCTGATCGCGCTTATCCAGCAAGCGATGGGGCGTGTTTTCATGCTGAATTGCCGGGTCGGCCAGCCATTCTTCGGTGACGATGTGGTCGAGCTGGTCGTGGCGGAAGTTCACTTCCACGGGCACGCGTTCGAGCCGTGTCTCGGTGCCGGTGATCTCCAGCGTGGCTTCGTTCACCGTCACATACAGCGACACGGCGGGGTTGGCGCGGCCTTCGTCCAGCGTGTAGATCTGCACCACCTCGTCGGGCAGCATGGTGATCTTGTAGCCGGGCATGTACACGGTGGACAGTCGGTTGCGGCCCAGCTGGTCCAGCGGCGAGCCGGGCACGATGGCCAGGCCCGGCGCCGCGATGTGGATGCCCACGGTGACGGTGCCGGTGCCCAGGCCCTGCACGGACAGGGCATCGTCGATCTCGGTGGTTTGCGAGTCGTCGATGGAATACGCCTGCACCGGGGCCAGCGGCAGGTCCTCGGGCGGCTGGGGCGCGGTGATGGCCGGAAAGCCCGTGCCCTTGGGGAAGTTCTCGAACAGAAAACGCTTCCAGTGGAACTGGTAGGCCGAGTCGATGGCGCCCGCTTTTTGCAGCAGGTCGAGCGGCGCGGTGTGCGTGGCACGGCTGGCCTCGACCACGGCCTTGTATTCGGGCGCGTTCTTGTCGGGCTTGAACAGGATCTTGTAGAGCTGGTCGCGGATGGGCTGCGGGCACTCGCCACGGCCCAGCTGCGCGGCCCACTCCTCGATCTGCGCCAGGATGGCCTTTTTCTTCTCGATGGCGGCCAGCGCCTGCTGCAGGATCTCGGCCGGGGCCTTTTTGAACCGGCCCTTGCCCGCGCGGCGGAAGTAGTGCGGCGCGTCGTACAGGCGAAACAGCGCGCCGGCCTGCTGCGCCAGCGTGGCGTTGTCGGAGAAATAGTCGCGCGCCAGGTCGGCAAAGCCGAACTCGTCTTCGGGCGCGAATTCCCAGGCCAGGTCGAGCTCGATGGTTTCGGCCACGGCCTGGGCCTGGGCGATCAGCTCGGAAGGCGCGGGTTTGTCAAATTTCAGGAGGATGTTGGCGGCCTTGACCTTGACCCGCTTGCCCGAGTCGAGCTCCACCTGGGCAGAGGTGTCGGCTTCGGACAGGATACGGCCGGCCATGAATTTGCCGGCTTCTTCAAACAGTGCATGCATGGGCGGCATTCTCCCATGGGTGCCGCGCGGCTTTGGCGGCCCCTATGATCCAGGACTTTGCATGACGGCCCGGTCTTTCGACATGTTTCTTGATGCCATTGCGGTCCCGCTGGCCTTGCTCGCAGTGGCATCGCCGTTTCTTTTCGCCGTCACCGACTCCCCCCTGACCAGCTTCTGGCCGCTGGTGGCCTCCTGGGTGTGCATCGCGGTGCTGTTGCTGGTGGCTGCAGCGTGGTTGCGTGCCGGTGCACCGCGGCGCGTGGGCCCGGCTGGGTGGGGCCTGCTGCTGGCCGGCGGGCTGGGGCTGGCAGCCCTGGTGGGCAGCGTCATCGGGCTGGTGCAATACGTGGCGGGCGATGTCGGCTGGGGGCCCTGGCTGCATGCCACGCTGCCGGGCCAGGCGGTGGGCAACCTGCGCCAGCGCAACCAGCAGGCCACCCTGCTCAGCCTGGGCGCCTGGGCCTGGCTGTGGTGGACCCTGCACCGCCAGCCACGCCCCGGGGTCGCGCCTTGGGGGGTCATTGCGGGTAATTCGTCAGTGTCTGGCCTGTGGGGCATGGCGGCCGCCATCGCGGTGGCCTGGGTGGCCGTGGGCGGGGCTGCCACGGCCTCGCGGACCGCGGTGGTGCAGTGGCTGCTCATCCTGGTATTGCTGGCGCTCTGGCGCGGCGAGGGGCGGCGCAGCGCCCTGGGCCTGGGCCTGGCGGGCTTTGCGGTGTTCATGGCAGCGGCCTGGGTGTTGCCGGAAGCGCTGTGGCGGCTGCAAGGGGTGCGCGCCGATGCGCTGTTTCACCGGTTTGCCGACGCGTCCCACAGCTGCACGAGCCGGCGCGTGCTGTGGTCCAACGTGCTCACCCTGATTGCCCAGAAACCCTGGCTGGGATGGGGCTGGGGCGAGCTGGACTATGCGCACTACATCACACTGTTTCCCGGCGAGCGCTTTTGTGTGCTGCTGGACAACGCGCACAACCTGCCGCTGCACCTGGCCGTGGAGCTGGGCCTGCCTGCTGCGGTAGCGCTGTGCACCGGTGCGCTGGCGCTCTGCGTGTATGCCCGGCCCTGGCGCGAAACTGTTCCCGCCCGCCAGCTGGCCTGGGGCGTGCTGGCCCTCATCGGGCTGCACAGCCTGCTGGAGTACCCGCTGTGGTATGGCCCGTTTCAGCTGGTGGCGCTGCTGTCGCTCGCCATTTTGCTGTGGCCACGGCGCGCTGCCGCGCCGCTGGCGCGTGCGTGGCTGGTTGCGCTGGGGGCCGCCCTGGCGGTTTTTGCGGCCTGCGGCCTGGCGGCCTGGGATTACCACCGGGTGAGCCAGCTGTACAAGCCCGGCGCCCAGCGCTCACCAGCCTACCGCGACAACACGCAGGAGAAAGTGGCCCGCTCGGTGCTGTTTTCAGGCACGCTCGACTTTGCGCGCCTCACCACGACGGGTTTGACCCGGGACAACGCCGAGCGCATGAACGCCCTGGCGCAGGAGTTGCTGCACTATTCGCCCGAGCCCCGCGTGATCGAGGTGCTGATCGAGAGCGCCGTGATGCTGGGCAAGGACGACGAAGCGGCCTTTCACATGAAGCGCTACCGCATCGCCTACCCCAACAACTTTGCGCGCTGGACAGGGCCGCAAGGCCAGCGCGCATCCGGGGCGCGCTGACGGGCCGACGACCCGGCGCCGTCAGGCCAGGCGCAGAAACGCTGTCACCCGGGGAAGGTAGTCGCTGAAGTTGGCAAGCGCATGCTCGCCCCCTTCCTGCACGATCTGCTGCGCCTTCGGGTAGCGGGCCACCATTTCGCGCCAGTCCAGCACCTCGTCACCTTGGGCAATGATGGCCAGTTCCGGGGCTGCGGGGGGCATGCATGCCGTGTCGAGTGCGCGCAGTTCGTCAATGTATTCCGGCCGGAAATAGAACCGTTCCGCCGGGTCGTGCCAGGCGGTCTGCTCGCCGATGTACCGCGCCAGGTCCCGGGCCGGGTGCACGGCGGGGTTGAGCATGACGCTGGGGCAGCCCTTGTGCTGCGCCACCCAGCTCGCATAAAAGCCGCCCAGCGACGAGCCGATCACGCCCATGGCCGCACCGGGCCAGGTGGTCACGCCTTGGGCTACCAGCGCCATCGCCTCCCTGGGAGAAGGGGGCAGCTGCGGGCACCAGAAGGTGACGCCCGGGTGGTGCTGCGCCACATGCGCAGCCATCTGCCGGGCCTTGGCCGACTGCGGGGAAGAGCGAAAACCGTGCAGGTACAGAAGGTGGGTGGTGGTCATGGGTGTGCTGTTCGCAGGGTCACCACAGGGCCACAGCAGGCGGCGGCCGGGCAGGGCAACCACCGCTGTGAATTTGGCGGACACAGGCATAAGATGGGTGGCATGGGTGCCAAGCGGTGGCGCCCGCTGCACTGATCCCCACCATGACTGATTTTGCCCCGCTTTCCACCGCCAGACGCTGGGCCCAGGGATCCACCGAGAAGCCGCCCACGTCGCTCGGGCGGTTCGAGCTCAAGAAACTGCTGGGCCGCGGCGCCCAGGCCACGGTGTGGCTGGCGCTGGACCCGCGCCTGCAGCGCGAGGTGGCCATCAAGCTCCTGCGCCCCGTGGAGGACCAGGACCCGTCGGTGCTGGAGCACTGGCTGCGCGAGGCGCGGCATGTGGGTCGCCTGGCGCACCCGTTCATCGTGCCGGTGTTCGAGGCCGATGTGCAGGGCCGCCAGCCGTACATCGTGTTCGAGTACGTGCCGGGCAAGACACTCGCCGAGCACCTGGCGCAGCAGGGGCGCTGCACGCCGCACGATGCGGTGGCGCTGATGGTGGATGTGCTGGATGGCCTGCAGGCTGCGCACCAGGCAGGCATCGTGCACCGCGACCTGAAGCCTTCCAACATCATGGTGGACAGCCAGCGCCATGCGCGGGTGATGGACTTTGGCATGGCAGCGCCGGTGCAGGCCGCGCCGGATTCGCAGCTGGCCAGTGGCACCCCGGCGTATCTGGCCCCCGAGGCGGCTGCCGGGGCAGCCCCCGCGCCGTCCATGGATGTGTATTCGGCCGCGCTGGTGCTGGTGGAGCTGCTGACCGGCCGGCCGCTGATCCACCAGAAGGACACCTGGCAGGCGCTCTACCGCATCGCCAACGAATCCCTGGCGCTGCCGGAGGACCTGGGCCCCGGCGTGGACGACGGGTTGCGGGCGATTTTGCAGCGTGCCATGGCCCGTGAGCCGGGCCAGCGCTACCCGTCGGCTGCGGAGTTTCGCGATGCCTTGCGTGCCTGGGCGGCACCCGCCAGCGCCCCCACGGCGGCCAGCAATGCCACGCTGGATTTTTTGCTGCGGCGCATGCGCCACAAGAGCGACTTCCCCGCGCTGTCGGATTCTGTGGCCCGCATCCAGCGCGTGGCCAATTCGGAGGACGACAGCATCAGCGATCTCACGCACGAGATCTTGAAGGACGTGGCGCTCACCAACAAGCTGCTGCGCCTGGTCAACAGCGTGCACTATGCCCATGCGGGGCGCGGAACCATCAGCACTGTTTCGCGCGCGGTGAGCCTGGTGGGGTTCAACGCCGTGCGCAACATGGCGCTCAGCCTGGTGCTGCTGGACCACATGCAGGACAAGCAGCACGCCAGCCAGATGCGCGAGGAGTTCCTGCGCGCCATGATGGCCGGATCGGTGGCGGCGGAGCTGTGCGAGCCCGGCCAGGCGGCCGAGGAGGCCTTCATTGGCGCCATGTTCCAGAACCTGGGCCGCATGCTGTGCACCTTTTACTTCCCGGAAGAGGCGCATCAGGTGCGCTCCCTGGTCGAGTCCGGCCGTGTGGAAGGCGGCGAAGAGTCTGCCGCGCTCCAGGTGCTGGGCCTGGGTTTCGAGGACCTGGGGGTGGGCGTGGCCCGGGTCTGGGGGCTGCCCGAGAGCCTGCAGCGCTGCATGCGCAAACCGCTGGGCTCGCCGATGCAGCGCCCGCCCGAGCAGGGGGCAGAGCGGCTGCGGTGGGTGGCCATGGCGGCCAACGAGGTGGCCAGCAACATGCTTCTGGGTGAGGCCGCCTCGCTGGAGGCCCGCCTCGAGCAGATCGGCACCCGCTATGCGCGCACGCTGGCACTGCCCGCCAGCAAGATTACCGAGGCCACCTTGCGGGCCCGCCACAAGCTCGTGGCACTTGCCGAAGCGCTGGACCTGCGGGTTGCCCCCGGCACACCTGCGGCGCGGCTGCTGCAGTTGCCCCCACCCACGGGCGCCGCGCGCGCGCAGGAGGACGCCCTGGAGCCGCATGAATTGCGCGGCAGCGAGACCCAGCCCCTGCCGGCGGTGCTGGAATCGCAGGCCGGTGGCGCGGTGTCGGTGGCTCAGGTCAACGAGGTGCTGGCGGCGGGCATCCAGGACATCACCAATGCCATGGTCGAGAATTTCCAGCTCAATGACGTGCTGCGCATGATTCTGGAGACGATGTTCCGCGCGCTGGGTTTCCGGCGTATGGTGTTCTGCCTGCGCGAGGCGCGCACGGATCTGCTGACCGGGCGCTTCGGCCTGGGCGAGGGCAGCGATGCGGCGGTGCGTGCGATGCGGATTCCACTGGCGGCGCAAGGGGACCTGTTTGCCGCCGTCTGCCAGCGCGGGGCCGATACCCTCATCAACGATGCGACCGAACCCAAGATGCAGGCCCGGCTGCCCCAGTGGTACCGCCAGGGACTCAACGCACCATCGTTTCTGCTGCTACCGCTGCAGATCAAGGGCCAGACCTTTGCCTTGATCTACGCCGACCAGGCCACCCCCGGGGGCATCGTGGTCGACGACAAGGCCCTGGGGCTGCTGCGCACGCTGCGCAACCAGGCCGTGATGGCTTTCCGCCAAGCGGGATGACGCCAGGCCCCCCCGAAGCGGCCCGATAATCCTGCGATGGCCGTTGTTTTCGAAAAGCCCTCGTTCGCCCAGCGTTTTCTGCCCCTGTTTCGCGGGTTCGACCTGCCGCTCGTCCTGCTGGTGGCGCTGCTGGCGTGCGCGGGGCTGGTGGCGATGTACTCGTCGGGCTACGACCATGGGACGCGCTTTGCCGACCATGGGCGCAACATGCTCATTGCGGGGGCGATTCTTTTCATGGTGGCCCAGGTGCCTCCGCAGAAAATCATGCTCTTTGCCGTGCCGCTGTACCTCGCCGGCGTGGCGCTGCTGGTGGCTGTGGCGCTGTTTGGCATCACCAAAAAGGGGGCCACCCGCTGGGTCAACGTCGGCATCGTGATCCAGCCGAGCGAAATTCTGAAAATTGCCATGCCGCTGATGCTGGCCTGGTGGTTCCAGAAGCGCGAGGGTGCGTTGCGCCCTCTCGATTTTGTGGCTGCGGGCCTGCTGTTGGCCATTCCGGTCGGGCTGATCATGAAACAGCCCGACCTGGGTACCTCGCTGCTGGTGCTGGCGGCCGGCCTGTCGGTGATCTTTTTTGCGGGCCTGTCCTGGAAGCTGGTGTTGCCGCCGGTATTGCTGGGGGGCGGCGGCATCCTGGCGCTGGTGCTGCTCGGAGACCATCTGTGCGCCGAAGGCGTGCGCTGGGTGGTGCTGCATGAGTACCAGCAGCAACGTGTCTGCACCCTGCTGGACCCCACCCGGGACCCGCTGGGCAAGGGGTTTCACATCATTCAGGGCATGATCGCCATCGGCTCCGGCGGTATCTGGGGCAAGGGGTTCATGGCGGGCACGCAGACCCATCTCGAGTTCATCCCCGAGCGCACAACAGACTTCATTTTTGCGGCGTTTTCGGAAGAGTTCGGGCTGGCGGGCAACGTGTTTTTGCTGGTCTGCTTTCTGCTTCTTGTATGGCGTGGCCTGGCCATTGCCGCGGGTGCCACGAGCCTGTTCGGGCGTCTCATGGCAGCGGCGGTGTCGATGATTTTCTTTACCTACGCTTTCGTGAACATGGGCATGGTCAGCGGCATCCTGCCCGTCGTGGGGGTGCCGCTGCCCTTCATCAGCTATGGCGGCACGGCCATGGTCACCCTGGGACTGGCGCTGGGCATTCTGATGTCGGTGGCGCGCGCGCACAAGCGCGACTCCAAGGACGCGCGCCCTGCGCTGTAGGGTCTTCGCGCCGCCTTGCACGCAGTGCGCCAACGGGGTACAAACCACGGGGCCAACTGTGCCTTGGCGATGTGAAGGGAAACCTCATGGCGGCGAAGTTCGAGCTGAAAAAGACGAAGAACGACAAATTCGTATTCAACCTGCTGGCCAGCAACGGCCAGGTCATTCTGACCAGCGAGATGTACGAGTCTCGTGCGAGTGCCCTGAATGGCATCGAATCCGTGCGCAAGAACGCCCCGGACGATGGACGCTTCGGCCGCCTCAGTGCCAAGGACGGTTCGCCCTATTTCACGCTCAAGGCAGGTAACGGCCAGATCATCGGGCAAAGCCAGATGTACTCCGGCGCCAAGGCGCGCGATGCCGGCATCGAGTCGGTCCAGGCCCACGCGCCGCAGGCAACGCTCGACGACCAGACGGCATCCTGAGGCGCCGGGCGGCGGCGTGTGGCCCTTCGCCAGTCAGGGCGGGGCTGCGCGCCTAAAATGCCCGGATGACCTTTCGCTCCACCACTGCCGCGCCCCAGCGCGCGGCCACCAGCCAGCGCATCGATGTTGCCCGCGAACTGCTGCTGACCCCTTTCGGCCTGGATGAACGCCACCTCGCGCGCGCGCTGGCCGAGATCCGCACCCACAAGGTGGATGACGCCGACCTGTACTTCCAGTACACGCGCAGCGAGGGCTGGAGCCTGGAAGAGGGCATCGTCAAGACGGGCTCGTTCAGCATCGACCAGGGCGTGGGCGTGCGCGCGGTGAGTGGCGAAAAGACGGCTTTCGCCTATTCGGACGACATCTCGGAGGCCTCCCTGCTGGATGCGGCTCGCACTGTGCGGTCTATTTCGGCTGCAGCGCAGGATGGTAAAGCGCGAGTAGCTCCTAAAAAAGTAGCGGCGGGGCGCAGCCTGTATCCGGGTGTTGACCCGATCGCATCACTGGACAGCACGGCCAAGGTGGCCTTGCTGGAAAAGCTGGAGCAGCGCGCCCGTGCCAAGGACTCGCGGGTGGCGCAGGTGATGGCTGGCCTCGCCAGCGAATACGACGTGGTGCTGGTGGCCCGTGCCGACGGCACCCTGGCCGCCGACGTGCGCCCGCTGGTGCGCCTGTCGGTCACTGTGATCGCCGAGCAGAACGGCCGCCGTGAAATGGGCTCGGCCGGTGGCGGCGGGCGTTTTGGCCTGGCTTACTTTGACGACGAGCAGATGGGCAGGTACGTGGACGAGGCCGTGAACGCAGCCCTGGTCAACCTGGAATCGCGCCCCGCGCCTGCGGGCGAGATGACGGTGGTGCTGGGATCGGGCTGGCCCGGCATCCTGCTGCACGAAGCCATTGGCCACGGGCTGGAAGGTGACTTCAACCGCAAGGGCTCGAGCGCGTTCAGCGGCCGCATTGGCCAGCGCGTGGCGGCCAAGGGCGTGACGGTGCTGGACGATGGCACCATTGCCGACCGTCGGGGTTCGTTGAATGTGGACGACGAGGGCCACGCCAGCCAGCGCAACGTGCTGATCGAAGATGGCATCCTGAAGGGCTACATCCAGGATTCGCTCAATGCACGCCTGATGGGTGTGGCGCCCACCGGAAACGGCCGCCGCGAGAGCTATGCGCACATTCCCATGCCACGCATGACCAACACCTACATGCTGGGCGGCGACAAGGACCCGCAGGAGATCATCGCGAGCATCAAGAAGGGCCTGTACGCCAGCAACTTCGGGGGCGGGCAGGTGGACATCACCTCGGGCAAGTTCGTGTTCTCGGCCAGTGAGGCGTATTGGGTAGAAAACGGCAAGATCCAGTACCCGGTGAAGGGCGCCACCATCATTGGCAGCGGCCCCGAGTCGCTCAAGAAGGTGACGATGATCGGCAACGACATGCGGCTCGATAGTGGCGTCGGCACCTGCGGAAAGGAAGGCCAGAGCGTGCCCGTGGGCGTGGGCCAACCCACGCTGCGCATCGAGGGTTTGACCGTGGGCGGCACGGCCTGAAGAGGCGACGCTGCAGGCGGGCCTGCGGCAGCGTTTCGGCCTACGGGTTTTTGCGGTCCCTGAAAGTGCTGCGCGCCGCCACAGGCAGCGCACAATGTGATCACCATGTCTGCCACGCGCCCTAGCCAGTTGCTGACCCTGCAGTCGTTTGGCGACATCAGCCGCTTTCTGCGCGAAGGCGTTGCCGATGAGGACTCGCGCCAGTTGCGGGACAGCCTGGGTGCCCTGTCGGCGCAGATTGACGAAGCGGTGCGCATCCGGCGCACCAGCACCGACACCGCGGCGATTGCGCGCCACGTGGCGGCCCTGTCGCAATGTGCGCGCGAACACCAGTTGTTTCTGACAGGCCTGGGCTCGGCGTGGCATGCGCTCTACGAGTTTGGCGCCTACCAGCGCGCGCTGCGCGAGCTGCGCAACGCCATTGCCCATTGGCAGCAGATGCTGGAGCGCCGAAGCTCCAGGGAGAGCGCAAGCTTCGACCATTTCGAGCTGCTGGCCTGGCGCACGCTGGGCGAGGCGTTGTTGCTGATCGACATGTACGAACACCATGGCGACGCGCACAGCGAACTGCAGGATTCCGCGCCCCCGCGGAGCCGCTCTTTCCTGCAAAAAATCCAGACCTGGTTCCGGCAGCGAAGGAGCTGAAGTGCACGCCGTGCTGCGCGTTTCACGGGGTTTTGTAGCGCAATTGCAACATCGCGCAATTGCTGCACTGCGGCACTCCTGTGCTACATTGGGTGCCATGCAAGTTCGCAGCGCGTTTTATTTTTGGTTTTTTATCTCGGTCCCCGGCGGATGAGAGGAAAACGCGCAAGCACACACAACCTCCCCATACCAACCGCCGACGCTGCAAAGCCCGGCGGTTTTTGTTTTTCTGCCCTCCCGTTTTCCCATCTCACTTCAACTTACCCCACGAGGAAGCAACCATGACGGCCCTTTCCAACCCCGCCAGCGATGCCTGGTACCGCAGCGTCGAGAAAACCAGCCAGACCGACGACGAACGTATCAAGGACATCACCGTGTTGCCTCCTCCCGAGCACCTGATCCGCTTTTTCCCGATCGGCGGTACGCCGGTGGAGACGCTGATCACCCAGACCCGCAAAAACATCCACAACATCATGGCCGGCAAGGATGACCGCCTGCTGGTGGTGATTGGCCCCTGTTCCATCCACGACCCCGCCGCCGCGCTCGAATACGCCCGGCGCCTGAAGGTAGTGCGCGAGCAATACAAGGACACGCTGGAGATCGTGATGCGCGTGTACTTCGAAAAGCCCCGCACCACCGTGGGCTGGAAGGGCCTGATCAACGACCCCTACCTGGACGAAACCTACCGCATCGACGAAGGCTTGCGCATTGCCCGCCAGCTGCTGATCGACATCAACCGCTTGGGCATGCCGGCCGGCAGCGAGTTCCTGGACGTGATCTCGCCCCAATACATTGGCGACCTGATCAGCTGGGGTGCCATCGGTGCCCGCACCACCGAGAGCCAGGTGCACCGCGAGCTGGCCTCGGGCCTGTCGGCGCCCATCGGTTTCAAGAACGGCACGGACGGCAATATCCGCATTGCGACCGACGCCATCCAGTCGGCCAGCCGCGGCCACCATTTCCTGTCGGTGCACAAGAACGGCCAGGTCGCCATTGTGAACACCAAGGGCAACAAGGACTGCCACGTGATCCTGCGGGGCGGCAAGGCGCCCAACTACGATGCGGCCAGCGTGGCTGCGGCCTGCAAGGATCTGGAGGCTGCCAAGCTGCCCGCAACGCTCATGGTCGACTGCAGCCATGCCAACAGCAGCAAGCAGCATGAAAAGCAGCTGGATGTGGCCCGCGATATTGCAGCGCAACTCGCCGGCGGCTCGCGCAGCGTCTTCGGGCTGATGATCGAAAGCCACCTCACGGCCGGTGCGCAGAAATTCTCGCCGGGCAAGGATAAACCCGATGCCCTGGAATACGGCAAGAGCATCACCGACGCCTGTCTGGGCTGGGATGACTCCGTGAAAGCAATGGCCGATCTGTCGGAAGCCGTGAAGGCGCGTCGCGCACGCTGATCCACAGCACGGGCCGCAGGCCCTAAACTGCGGGCTCAAGCCATCAAAACAGAAGAAAGGTAAACATCATGCTCAGCGAAGTGTCGGTCGTTCTGGCCGGAAACCAGGAATTCCGCTTTGATCTGGCAGGCGCCGAGCCCATGGGCCACGAGGCGGGCAGGCGCTGGCTGGACGACCAGTTCACCGCGCTGGACTGCGAGCCCCTTCGCGCCAGCGGCAAGGTGCTGCTGGCGGATAAGGTGCTGACCGTGGCCCGTGCCGCAGGTGATGCGCTGATGTCCGATCCTGCGTGGTCCCGCGACTTTGCCCGTGCCGCCAGCGCAGCCCTGGCCAAGCCCGTGGTGCGCGTGGATGTGCCCGCGATGGCTGTTTCGTTCTGAATGTCGGACTGAAATTTCAGATGGCGGATTCAAGTACGAAGTGCAACGCAAGTAAACCGAGTTGGGCCAAGAGTGCATAGGATGCATTTTTGTGACCGGCCAGTCCCAAACGTTGCACCATGACCTATACCCACTTGACCCGAGAAGAACGATACCAAATCCACGCACTGCGTCGTCAAAACATAAGCCCGGCAGTGATAGCCGCACAGCTCAATCGAAGCCGATCGACCATCACCCGCGAGCTCAATCGCAACGCTGGAGCCCAAGGCTACAAACCCGCCCGCGCTCATGAGCGAGCCCGTGCCCGCCAAGGGGCACGGCGCAATGCACGCCAGTTCAATGCGCGGCAGTGGAGCCAGGTGGACAGCTATCTGCGCCTGGAGCTTTCTCCCGAGCAGGTCAGCGGACGGCTGCGGCTGGAGGGCGTGCTGACCATCAGCCACGAATGCATCTACCAGCACATCTATGACGACAAACGCAAAGGCGGTGAGCTGATCAAACACCTGCGCTGCCAGAAGGTGCGACGCAAGCGCTACGGCAGCGGACAAGAGCGGCGCGGCACACTCAAAGATCGGCTCTGCATAGAGCAGCGCCCCGCCATCGTTGACGCACGCAGCCGCATGGGTGACTGGGAGGGTGACACCGTGGTCGGCAAGGGCCACCAAGGGGTACTGGTGACCTTGGTGGAGCGCAAGTCCCGCTACACACTGGCGCAGCAACTGGACTCGCGCCACAGCGCAGGGGTGACCGAGGCTGTGATCGCACTGCTGCGACCTCACAAACACTTGTGCGAAACGATCACGTTCGACAATGGCAAGGAGTTTGCTGAGCATGCATTCATCGCCGCCAGTCTGGGGGCAGATGTGTACTTCGCGCATCCCTACCACTCATGGGAGCGTGGGCTCAACGAGAACACCAATGGCCTGTTGCGCCAGTACTTCCCCAAGTGCACCAACCTGCGCCGGGTCTCGCAGCACGAAGTTGACGATGCGCTCTACCGGCTCAACCACCGACCCCGCAAGTGCCTCAACTACCGCACTCCCCACGAGGTGTTCATGGGCTTGGAGATTCGTCCGTTACACTGAAATTCGGTGCACTTTGTAGTTGAATCTGCGGATAAAAACAGGCTCTAGCGCTTGACGATCAAGCGCTGTCAGCTATATTTTTTGTAGCGAATTGAGCAGTTTGGCGTGGATGCCGCCAAACCCGCCGTTGCTCATGCACACAATGTGATCGCCGGGGCGCGCTGCGGTGGTCACCTGTAGTACCAGGGCGTCGATGTCGGCAGCGGTTTGCGCACGCAGGCCAGGGCCGACACCCAGGGGGGCGAGCGCCTGTGCCGCGTCCCAGTCCAGCCCCGCGGTGTGGCAGAACGCCAGGTCGGCGGGCTCCAGCGCCCACGGAAGCTGGGCCTTCATGGCCCCCAGTTTCATGGTGTTGCTGCGCGGCTCGAAGACGGCAAGGATGCGCACGTCCGGGCCCAGGCTGCGGCGCAGGCCATCCAGTGTGGTTCGGAGCGCGGTGGGGTGGTGGGCAAAATCGTCGTACACCGCGATGCCGTTCACGGTGCCGCGCAGTTCCATGCGCCGCTTCACGTTCTGAAAGCTGGCCAGCGCGGTGGCCGCATCCCCGGGGCTCACGCCCACATGGTGGGCCGCAGCGATGGCTGCCAGGGCATTGAGCTGGTTGTGCACGCCCGTCAGTGCCCATTCCACACGCACCACCTTGCGCCCCTGGTGCAGCACATCGAAGGCCTGCGGGTCTCCCTGTGCCGAAAAATCGCTCACGGCTTCACCGAAGCTGGACACTTCGCTCCAGCAGCCCGTGTGCAGCACGCGGGCAAGGCTTTCTTCCAGCCCGTTGACCACCACACGCCCGGACGGTGGCACGGTGCGCACCAGGTGGTGGAACTGCCGCTCGATGGCGGCCAGGTCGTCAAAAATGTCTGCGTGGTCAAACTCCAGGTTGTTCAGTACCGCCGTGCGGGGGCGGTAGTGCACGAACTTGCTGCGCTTGTCGAAGAAAGCGGTGTCGTATTCGTCTGCCTCGATCACGAACAGGGGCGCAGCCCCCAGCGGTACACTGCCGGGCGCGGGGCGCCGGGGCGCGCCCAGGCGTGCCGACACGCCAAAGTTGAGCGGCACTCCCCCAATCAGAAAACCCGGCCGCTGCCCGGCGCATTCCAGGATCCAGGCCAGCATCGAGGTGGTGGTGGTCTTGCCATGGGTGCCCGCAACCGCCAGCACATGGCGGCCCTGCAACACGTGTTCGGCCAGCCACTGCGGGCCACTGGTGTAGGGCAGGCCAGCGTCCAGGATGGCCTCCATCAGCGCAAACTTGGGCGAACCGTCGGGCATTCGCACGCGGCTCACCACGTTGCCGACCACAAACATGTCGGGCTTGAGGTCCAGCTGGTCGGCCCCAAAGCCTTCGATCAGGTCGATGCCCAAGGCGCGGAGCTGGTCGCTCATCGGTGGGTAAACGCCAGCGTCGCAACCTGTGACCTTGTGGCCTGCCTCGCGTGCCAGTGCGGCCAGGCCGCCCATGAACGTGCCGCAGATGCCCAGTATGTGTATATGCATGGGCGCAGATTCTAAGGTTCAATATAAAAAAAGCCTCCAGCGCTTGATGGATAAGCGTTAGAAGCTATGAAAAATATAGTGGCCTTGGAAATCTCCGGGGAAACCCGTAATGCGCCCCGGCGTGGCGGGACACAATGCAGCTTCCTTCCCGCCGTTGACTGTACTGCCATGCACACACCTTTGAGCGAAGAAATCGCCCACACCACGGCCCGTCTGGTGGTGGAAGAGGGGCTGGAATGGGGCCCGGCCAAGCGCCGGGCTTTGCGCCAGATGGGCCTGCCTGCGCGCACGCCTTTGCCGGACAACGATCTGGTCGAGGGCGCTGTGCGCGAGTACATCCAGCTCTTTTGCGCGGAGACGCAGCCGCGCGAGCTCAGGGCGCTGCGGCAGCTGGCCCTGGTGTGGATGGAGCGCATGGCGGCGTTTCGCCCCCACCTGGCGGGTGCCGTGTGGCATGGCACGGCCACGCGGCTGTCCGATATTTACCTGCAGTTGTTCTGCGATGACCCCAAATCAGCAGAGATTGCGCTGATCGATCACCATGTGGACTACGAGCCGCGGACCGTCACCGGCTTTCACGGCGAATCCGTGGAGGCCTTGAGCGTGGGCAGCAAATCGCCCGAGCTCAATGAGATGATCGGCGTGCATCTGATGATTTATGACCTTGATGACCTGCGCGGCGCGCTGCGCCCGGACTCCCGGGGGCGCGCGCCCCGTGGCGACATGACCGCCCTGCGGCGTTTGCTTGAGGAAACACCCGTTCCATGACCACTCCAGCTGATCTTCCTGAATCCGCCTCCGCGGCGCCTGGTGCGCGGCCTTCGCACAGTCGAAGGCGCCTGCTGTACGCCGGGGTCGCGGGTGCCGCTGCCCTGGGTGGCGCGGGTCTGGCATGGTGGAAGTTTCAACCGCATGCCATGGAGGAGGGTGTGGAGCAGGCGCTCTGGTCCATGGAGTTCGAGAGACCTGAAGGCGGCGTGGTGTCGCTCCAGTCCATGGCGGGCAAGCCGCTGCTGCTCAACTTCTGGGCCACCTGGTGCCCGCCGTGCGTGGATGAACTCCCCATGCTCAATGATTTTTACCGCCAGCAGTCTCCTGCCGGCTGGCAGGTGCTGGGGCTGGCCATCGACCAGCCTTCGGCGGTGCGCAAATTCCTGCAACGCATCCCTCTGGAGTTTCCGGTGGGGCTGGCCGGACTGGGCGGGACAGATCTGGGTCGGTCGCTGGGCAATCTCACGGGTGGCCTGCCGTTCACCGTGGTGCTGGGCGCCAGCGGTCGCGTGCTGCACCGTAAAATGGGGCAGTTAACCCCCCAGGACCTGAAACAGTGGGCAGCCCTTCGCTGACCTTGTGGCTGCTCAGACGGTTCATTTCCAGACCATCGGAGGTTTTTTCTTCATGGGGTTGACGAAAAATAGCCGTGGAAGCGTGAAGTAGGCCGAAATTGGAGTAAATTCGCGCCCTATTCAGTTTATAGCCGTTGGAGCTTCCATGGATCTGCGAAAACTCAAAACACTCATCGACCTCGTCTCCGAGTCGAACGTCTCCGAGCTGGAAATCACCGAGGCCGAGGGCAAGGTCCGTATCGTCAAGAGCGTGGGAGGTGTAGTGCAGCAGTTTGTGCCCGCCCCTGCGCAGGCGCCTGCCGCCCCTGCACCCGCTGCTGCCACTGTGGCCGAGCTGCCAGCGCCTGCGGTGCCATCAGGTCATATCGTCAAGTCGCCGATGGTGGGTACGTTCTACCGGTCTTCCAGCCCGGGCGCCAAGGCGTTTGTGGAGGTGGGCAGCCAGGTCAAGGAAGGCGAGACGATCTGCATCATCGAGGCCATGAAGATCCTCAATGAGATCGAGGCCGACAAGACAGGTACGGTCACCCGCATCCTGGGTGAAAACGGCCAGGCCGTGGAATACGGGCAGCCGTTGTTCGTCATTGAATGAATGGGTGCAACCTGCTGAGCGGCGTTGCCGTGTCGCCCTTCTGTTGCCTGGCGAGGTGGGTGGGGAGCCCAGCCCTGAGCAAGGTCAGCAAGGTGATCATGGCGCTTGCGTGGCCTCCTGGCCCGGTGGCGCGCCAGTTTCAAGCGTCGCGCGCAGCGCGATGCACTGTGGATAAGCAATATGTTTAAAAAAATCCTGGTCGCAAACCGTGGTGAGATCGCTCTGCGCATCCAGCGCGCCTGCCGTGAGCTGGGCGTGAAGGCTGTGATGGTCTATTCCGAGGCTGACCGCGACGCCAAGTACGTCAAGCTGGCCGAAGAAGCGGTGTGCATCGGCCCCGCGCCCTCGCCGCTGTCTTACCTCAACATGCCAGCCATCATTTCGGCCGCCGAGGTGACCGATGCGGAAGCCATCCATCCGGGCTACGGGTTCCTGTCCGAAAACGCGGACTTTGCCGAGCGTGTGGAAAAAAGCGGATTTCAGTTCATTGGCCCCACCCCCGAATCCATCCGGATCATGGGTGACAAGGTATCGGCCAAGCACGCGATGATCCGCGCAGGCGTTCCCTGCGTACCGGGCTCGGAGGGCGAGTTGCCCGATGACCCCGTTCAGATCCGTCGCATTGCCAAGGCCGTGGGCTACCCGGTCATCATCAAGGCTGCAGGCGGTGGGGGTGGTCGCGGCATGCGCGTGGTGCATACCGAGGCCGCACTGGTCAACGCCGTGCAGATGACCAAGGCAGAGGCCGGGGCAGCGTTTGGCAACCCGGCGGTGTACATGGAGAAGTTCCTCCAGAACCCGCGCCATATCGAGATCCAGGTCCTTGCGGACAAGCACCGCAACGCGGTTTATCTGGGCGAGCGCGACTGCTCTATGCAGCGCCGCCATCAGAAGGTGATCGAAGAGGCGCCAGCGCCTGGTATCCCGCGCAAGCTGATCGAGAAGATCGGCGAGCGCTGCGTGGCCGCTTGCAAGAAAATCGGCTACCGCGGCGCGGGCACGTTCGAGTTCCTGTACGAAAACGGTGAGTTCTACTTCATCGAGATGAACACCCGTGTGCAAGTGGAACACCCCGTCACCGAGTGGATCACCGGCGTGGACATCGTGAAGACGCAGATCATGGTCGCGGCGGGCGAGAAGCTGCCGTTCACCCAGCGCCAGATCGAGATCCGGGGCCATGCCATCGAGTGCCGGATCAATGCGGAAGACCCTTACAAGTTCATTCCGTCGCCCGGGCGTATCACAACGTGGCATCCACCAGGCGGCCCCGGCGTGCGTGTGGATTCGCATGCGTACACCAACTACTTTGTGCCGCCTAACTACGACTCGATGATCGGCAAGATCATCGTGCACGGCGACACGCGCGAGCAGGCCCTGGCCCGCATGCGCACGGCGCTGTCCGAGACGGTGATCGAAGGCATCAACACCAACGTGCCGCTGCACCGCGAGCTGATGGTGGACGCCAAGTTCATGGCCGGCGGCACCAACATCCACTACCTGGAAGAGTGGCTGTCGCAGCACAAGCGCTGAAGACGGCATCTGGCAGTTTCATATGCTGGCCCTTGGCAACAGGGGTCAGCATTTCATTTTTCGAGAGGCGTCTATGTTTGAGCTGAGTCTGATGTGCCCTGAGGACCGGATCGAAGCGGTCAGCGATGCGCTGGATGCGCTCGATGCTCTGTCCGTTTCGGTAGAGGATGCCGATGCGCAGACGGACGCCGAACAGGCCCTGTTTGGCGAGCCTGGCATGCCCCCGCCCAAGGATGGCTGGCAACGCAGTCGCGTGGTGGCTTTGTTCCCCTCCGAGGTGGCGGCCCGCGAAGCACAGCAGTTGCTGGTGGTGCAGGATTTTTTCGCGGGCTGCCAGGTGCTCGGCATTGCCCATGTGCCCGAGCAGGACTGGGTGCGGCTCACGCAGTCGCAGTTTGCGCCCGTGGACATCACGCCCGACTTTTGGATTGTCCCCACCTGGCATGAATTGCCAGCCCAGGCAAAGCGCAGCATCCGGCTCGATCCGGGCCTGGCCTTTGGCACTGGCACGCATCCCACAACGCGCATGTGCCTGCGCTGGATTGCCTGCCATGGCGCCATCGAACCATCCATGGGCGATCCGTTGGGCCGGGTTCTGGACTATGGCTGTGGCTCCGGCATCCTTGCTATCGGTGCCGCCAAGTTTGGCGCTATGGATATCGATGCGGTGGATATCGATCCTGCGGCTGTCGAATCCACGGCGCTGAATGCGAAAGCCAATGACGTGTTGCTCCATGCGGGGCTGCCGGACAAGGCGCGGGGTGAATACCAGACGGTGTTGGCCAACATTCTTGCCACGCCCCTTCGCGTGCTGGCGCCCCTCCTGTGCAGCCACGTGGCCCCTGGGGGAAACCTGGTACTGGCGGGAATTCTCGAACGCCAGGTTGACGAACTGAAAGCGGCTTACGCCCCTTGGGTTCCGCTGGAAGTGTCGGACGCAGAGGATGGCTGGATACTGATGACAGCCCGCCGCTGAGACCGGCTGCATCCCCGCCGCGGCGGGCTCTTGCGCACCCCTACAATCCATCGCTGATGAGCCAGATCACTCGCTGCCCGTCCTGTGCGACCTCTTTCAAGGTGGTGGCAGACCAATTGCGCATCTCGCAAGGCTGGGTGAGGTGCGGGCAGTGCAATGAGGTGTTCGACGCGTCAGCGTACCTGTTGCCTGCAGCCCCGCCGTCATTGCTGCCCGATGTATCGCTGACCGATACCCGCCCGCCCCCAGCTCCCGTGACACGTTCTCAGGAGGGCGTCCGGTCCTGGGGGCAGCCACCGGCTCCGCCAGCGTCCTCCCCTTCGGGCAAAGGGTATGCTGAGGTTTCCGCTGCAACCCAGCCCACGCCATTTGCCCCGTCTCGTTCCGAGGAGATCGCGCAGGTTTCAAGCCAGGCACAGGGAGAGGCGGGATCGCCCGTTCTGGACATCCCCCAGCCTGCAGTGCCGCCGTTTCTGGCGGCAACGCCCAGCGGGCGCGCCACGGCGGAAGAAGATCCTCCCTCAGGACTTCTGAAGCCTTTTACCTGGCGTTCTGATGCGCAGTCTCGTCCCCCAGCAGCGGGTCAGGGCAGCAGTGCTCTACCTTCATCCACGGTGACGGAGGCCGCTTCTTTCAAGCAAGCCGACCGCATGGGTGCTTCTTTAGACAGCGCTGCCGGTGCTCTCGCCGATCCCGCGAGTGGACTCTCTGCGCCAGCAGGCTACGAGCTGCCGTCGGCACCGTTGCCGGATGAAGAGGACCTCGTTCCTGTGCCAGATATTTCGGTGGGCGCAGCTCCTATGGAGTTTCCTGCCCTGGAGTTGCCTGCGAAGCGCTCATCCATTGGGGGGGATTCGGAGTTGGCCGAAATGGCTCCAACTGCGGCCGTACCTGCTTCTGCGGTTGTGGGGGCGACAGCACCCTTGCCGCCACTGAATTTTGTGCCGGAGGCAGAGCCCCTCTCGCTGGTGGAAGATGACTCCCCTGCAGCAGTGTTGCAGCCGCCTCCGCGCAAACCATTGTCGGCCTCGGGTGGCGGGCAGCACATTGACGACGAAGAAGGTCTGGCAGCGTCGGAACAGGAAGTCAGCTTTGTGATTGCTGCCCGGCGCAAGGCGTTCTGGCGCAAGCCAATGGTGCGGGCGGGCCTGTTCCTTGTGCTCTCGACATTGATGGTGGCGCTTGCCTTGCAAGTGGCCGTTCAGGAGCGCGATCGGCTGGCGGCGATGGATCCTCGTTCGCGACCGTGGGTGACGGCACTCTGTGGTCCTCTTGGGTGCGAGATCGCGCCACCGCGCCAGATCGCTGATGTGGTTATAGACAGTTCCGCGTTCAACAAGGCCCGGGGTGACAGCTATCAATTTTCGGTGACCATCAAAAACAAGGCCTCGATACCACTGGCGACACCTGCGGTCGAGCTCACGTTAACCGACACGCAGGACCAGCCCGTGCTTCGAAGGGTGCTGTTGCCGAACGACATGGGAGCTCCCGGCGCGTTGCCCGCCCGGGGGGAATGGAGCGCGTCCGTGTCGGTGATCGTGACTACCGGTGGAGCGCGCGTGGCCGGATATCGGCTGCTGGCTTTTTATCCCTGATCTTAATTAACCCACTACCTCTTCTGATATGGCTGTCCTTATCTGCGGTTCCCTGGCATTCGACACCATCATGACGTTCGAAGGACGCTTTGCCGAGCAGATACTGCCCGACCAGTTGCACATCCTGAACGTATCGTTTCTCGTGCCTTCATTGCGGCGTGATTTTGGAGGCTGTGCTGGCAACATTGCCTACAGCCTCAAACTGTTGGGTGGCGAGCCGCTGCCGATGGCGATGTTGGGCAGCGACGGGGCTGAGTATCTGCAACGCCTGGAATCCCTGGGGATCAGTGCCCGCCACGTGGGGCAGGTGCAGGACACCTACACCGCGCAAGCCATGATCATGACGGACCGGGACAACAACCAGATCACGGCGTTTCACCCCGGTGCAATGATGCAGGCGCACCGGAACCGGATCGTGCCTGGCATGGGTGTGAACGTGGGGATCATTGCGCCAGACGGTCGTGACGCCATGCTGGAGCACGCGGCGCAGTTTGTCGCAGCGGGTATTCCTTTTGTGTTCGATCCGGGCCAGGGGCTGCCCATGTTCAATGGAGAAGAGCTGGCGCGATTTGTTGAACAAGCCACCTGGGTGACGGTGAACGATTACGAAGGAAAAATGCTTTGCGACCGCACGGGCTGGACTCTTGCCGAGATCTCGCACAAGGTGCAGGGACTGGTGGTGACGCTTGGCGCAGAAGGCTGCGAGATCTGGGTAGGTGGAGAGAAAACCCATGTGCATGCGGCCGTGCCCGCCCAGGTGGTGGACCCAACGGGATGTGGCGACGCGTGGCGCGGCGCACTGCTGTTTGGCCTGGAACAAGGTTGGCCGCTGGTGCGTTGTGCCGAGCTCGGCAATCGGGTGGGCGCGCTCAAGATCGCACAGCGCGGGCCGCAGAACTACACCCTCGATTTCAAGGCTGCGTAACTACGCGCGATATTTCCCGCCTGCTCGGTGCAGAGCGCGCGCTGATGGCGGAAAAAAACCCGGTACACAAGTGCACCGGGTTGAGCGCGTGACACGCAAGGATCAGGGCTTGTTGCCCGTAGGGAAAGGCCACGCCGCCTGGGGGTTCAAAGTAGTTTGAGCGGCGGGTGCAGCAGCAGGGGCAGGCGCCTTGGGGGCCTTCTTCGCGGGAGCGGCCTTTTTTGCGGGGGCGGCGGGCTTCTTCGCTGCTACAGCCTTCTTGGCGGGAGCGGCTTTCTTTGCCGGTGCCGCTGCCTTCTTGGCAGGTGCAGCCTTCTTTGCTGCTACAGCCTTCTTGGCGGGAGCGGCTTTCTTTGCCGGTGCCGCTGCCTTCTTGGCAGGTGCGGCCTTCTTCGCTGCTACAGCCTTCTTGGCGGGAGCGGCTTTCTTTGCCGGTGCTGCTGCCTTCTTGGCAGGTGCAGCCTTTTTCGCTGCTACAGCCTTCTTGGCGGGAGCGGCTTTCTTTGCCGGTGCCGCTGCCTTCTTGGCAGGTGCGGCCTTCTTCGCTGCTACAGCCTTCTTGGCGGGAGCGGCTTTCTTTGCCGGTGCTGCTGCCTTCTTGGCAGGTGCAGCCTTTTTCGCTGCTACAGCCTTCTTGGCGGGAGCGGCTTTCTTTGCCGGTGCTGCTTTTTTAGCGGCTGGTTTTTTCGCAGTTGCCATCATGTTCTCCTTGGGTCAATAGACAAAGAGCACTCGCTGTCTGCATTGGACAGAAAGTGATCCATGGGGATGGAGAGGAACTCCATCCCCATGAACACGGAAACGCCCCACTCGCAGCGCCCTGCGGCGCAGTTGTGAGGGGACGTGGTGTAGATATCCATGGTGGTGTGATGCGAAAAAGACGCTAGTCCCAGGACAGCGCACCACCGGACTGGTATTCAATAACCCGGGTCTCGAAGAAGTTGCGTTCCTTCTTCAGATCGATCATTTCGCTCATCCACGGGAACGGGTTTTCTTCGTTGGGGAACAGCGTTTCCAGTCCGATCTGTGTAGCACGCCGATTGGCGATGTAACGCAGGTAGCCTTTGAACATGGAGGCGTTCATGCCCAGCACGCCACGTGGCATGGTGTCTTCCGCGTAGCGGTACTCCAGCTCCACCGCCTTGAGGAACAGCGCCTTGATTTCGGCCTTGAATTCGGCTGTCCAAAGATGGGGGTTTTCGAGCTTGAGCTGGTTGATCAGGTCGATGCCGAAGTTGCAGTGCATGGACTCGTCGCGCAGTATGTACTGGTACTGCTCGGCGGCACCTGTCATCTTGTTCTGGCGGCCCAGGGCCAGGATCTGCGTGAAGCCAACATAGAAAAACAGGCCTTCCATCAGGCAGGCGAAAACGATCAGCGACTTGAGCAGGGTCTGGTCGTTTTCGGGGGTGCCGGTGTGGAAGTTTGGATCCATGATCGCCTCGATGAAGGGGATCAGGAACTCGTCCTTGTCGCGGATGGATTGGACTTCGTTGTAAGCGTTGAAAATTTCGCTCTCGTCCAACCCCAGTGACTCCACGATGTACTGGTAGGCGTGTGTATGAATCGCTTCTTCAAACGCCTGGCGCAGCAGGAACTGACGACACTCTGGCGCTGTAATGTGCCGATAGGTGCCCAGCACGATGTTGTTGGCGGCCAGAGAATCGGCAGTGACAAAAAACCCCAGGTTGCGCTTGATGATGCGGCGCTCGTCGTCCGTCAGGCCGTTGGGATCCTTCCACAACGCGATGTCGCGCGTCATGTTCACTTCTTGGGGCATCCAGTGATTGGCGCAGGTTGCGAGGTACTTTTCCCACGCCCACTTGTACTTGAAAGGCACCAGCTGGTTGACGTCGGTCTGGCCGTTGATGATGCGCTTGTCGGCCGCATTCACCCTGCGATGTGTGGCAGCTGCAGGTGCTGCTGGTGTTGCCGACGAGGCAGTCATCGATGCGTGCACTTCTTGCAGCGACGGGGTCTGGAAAGGCAAAGGCGGCTGTCCCGCCAGGTGGCTCTTGTTCAGTCCACCGTCCAGTTGATTTTGCGATGAGGGCTTGACTTCTTCGTCCCAGGTCAACATAGATTTTCCAGTGTTCGGATTATGAAAGCAGTGCTGCGAAAAGAAAAGCACTCAAGCGTTGTCCAGCAACGATTTGTTGCTTCACAGCACACGCGCGACGCCCCGCGATAACCCAAGGCGTCGCGCAGCACGTGCGTTATTGGCAGGCCTCGCAGCCAGGATCATCGATAGCGCAGAACTTGACGTCGGTGGCAGGCACTGCGGATGTCTGCTGGGCCGCTGCTGCGGCCGCAGCTTCCAGCGCGCTGGGTCTGGCGTGGGGGGTAGCCAGAGAAGCAGAGGAGCCACCATCATTGCCTGACGAAACTGCGTTGAGCTGGCGCGTGTTGACCGTGCTCATCTCGACGTGCGTAGCGCTTTGCGTGCGCAGGTAGTAAGTCGTCTTCAGACCCCGGATCCAGGCAAGTTTGTAGGTGTCGTCGAGCTTCTTGCCCGATGCGCCGGCCATATAGATGTTCAGGCTCTGTGCCTGGTCAATCCACTTCTGGCGGCGCGAGGCTGCCTCTACTAGCCACTGGGGTTCGACCTCGAAGGCCGTGGAGTAAAGCGCCTTGATGTCCTGCGGCACGCGGTCGATGGGGTGCAGCGAACCCTTGAAATGCTTGAGGTCCATGATCATGACGTCGTCCCACAGCCCCAGGCGCTTGAGGTCACGCACCAGACCACCGTTGATGATGGTGAATTCCCCCGACAGGTTGGACTTGACCGACAGGTTTCCAAACGAGGGCTCGATCGACGCATCGACGCCGATGATGTTGGAGATGGTGGCGGTGGGCGCAATGGCCACGCAATTGGAGTTGCGCATGCCGTCCAGCGCAATCTTCTTGCGCAGCGCATCCCAGTCGAGCGTGGAAGAGCGGTCCACTTCCACATAGCCGCCCCGGGCCTGCGCGAGCATGTCCAGCGTGTCGAAAGGCAGGATGCCGCGATCCCACAGCGAGCCCTTGTAGCTGGAGTACTTTCCGCGCTCCTTGGCCAGTTCGGTGGACGCCCAGTAGGCGTAGTAGCAGATGGCTTCCATCGACTTGTCGGCGAATTCCACCGCCTCTTGCGAAGCGTAGGGGATGCGCAGTTCGTACAGGCTGTCCTGGAATGCCATCACACCCAGGCCGACCGGGCGGTGGCGCAGGTTGGAATCGCGGGCCTTCTTGACGGCGTAGTAGTTGATGTCGATCACGTTGTCGAGCATGCGCATGGCGACCGTGATGGTTTTCTTGAGCTTGTCGTGGTCGATCTGACCGTCCTTGATGTGCTGCAGCAGGTTGACCGAACCGAGGTTGCAGACGGCGGTTTCGGTGTCGCTGGTGTTGAGCGTGATCTCGGTGCACAGGTTGGAAGAATGCACTACGCCAGCGTGCTGCTGGGGCGAGCGCACGTTGCAGGCATCCTTGAAGGTGATCCAGGGGTGGCCGGTCTCGAACAGCATGGTCAGCATTTTGCGCCAGAGGTCCGTGGCCTGGATCGTCTTGGCGGGCTTGATCTCGCCACGTGCAGCCTTTTCTTCGTAGGCCACATAGGCCTTTTCGAAGTCGGCGCCAAACAGATCGTGCAGGTCGGGCACGTTAGAAGGGGAGAACAGCGTCCAGGTGCCCTTTTCCATCACGCGGCGCATGAACAGGTCAGGGATCCAGTTGGCCGTGTTCATGTCGTGCGTGCGGCGGCGATCGTCGCCGGTGTTCTTGCGCAGTTCCAGGAACTCTTCGATGTCCAGGTGCCAGGTTTCCAGGTAGGTGCAGACGGCGCCCTTGCGCTTGCCGCCCTGGTTCACCGCCACGGCCGTGTCGTTGACCACCTTGAGGAAGGGCACCACGCCCTGCGATTCGCCATTCGTGCCCTTGATGTGGGAGCCCAGGGCGCGCACGCGAGTCCAGTCGTTGCCCAGGCCGCCAGCAAACTTGGACAGCAGGGCGTTTTCCTTGATCGACTCGTAGATGCCATCCAGGTCGTCGGGCACCGTGGTCAGGTAGCAGCTGGACAGCTGCGAGCGCAGGGTGCCACTGTTGAACAGCGTGGGGGTGGACGACATGAAGTCGAACGACGAGAGCACTTCATAGAACTCGATGGCGCGGGCTTCGCGATCGGTTTCATTGAGCGCCAGGCCCATGGCCACACGCATGAAGAAGGCCTGCGGCAGCTCGATGCGGGTTTTTTTGACGTGCAGGAAGTAGCGGTCGTACAGGGTCTGCAAACCGAGGTAATCAAACTTCAGATCGCGGTCTGCCTTGAGTGCGGCGCCCAGGCGTTGCAAGTCGTACTGCATCAGGCGCTCATCCAGCAGGTCGTTGTCCACGCCCTTCTTGATGAACTGCGGGAAATATTCGATATACGCCTGGCCCATGCCATCCTGCGTCACCTCGCGGCCCAGCACTTCGCGCACGATGGTGTGCAGCAGCAGGCGGGCGGTGGCATAGGTGTAGTCCGGGTCCTTCTCGATGAGGGTACGCGCAGCAAGGATCGAGGCCTTGTAGACCTCGTCCATGGGCACACCGTCATACAGGTTGCGCATGGTCTCGGCCACGATGGGGTCGGCCTTCACGTCGGCACCGAGGTTCACGCAGGCTGATTCAATCAATGCCTGCAGGCGGTGCGAGTCCAGTGCGACGCGCTCGCCGCCATCGAGCACATGCAGCAGGGGAATGGACACCGCAGGGCTTTGCTGTTCGGCCTGGCGGGCGCGCTCTTGCGTACGGCGCTCGCGGTACAGCACATAGGCGCGGGCAATTTCGTGGTGGCCGCCACGCATCAGGCCCAGCTCGACCTGGTCCTGCACATCTTCTATGTGGAAGGTGCCGCCGCCAGGACGGGACCGCATCAGAGCGCGTGTGACGTTGCTGGTCAACGTATCGACCACTTCGCGCACGCTGGCGGAGGCCGCGCCCTGAGTTCCATGAACGGCCAGAAAGGCCTTCATCATTGCGACTGCGATTTTCTGCGGTTCAAATGGCACGACCGCGCCATTTCGGCGAATGATCTGATAGTGCGCTAGAGAGCTGCCAGCCATTGCTTGCGCGGACTGGTTGGCTGGTACCTCGGTGGGCGTGGCGTGGGGCGTGGAAGGCGTGTTCAAAGCAGCTTGCATGGGATCCTCTTCTGTGGGCTGTCTGGGGAACGGTGCGGAGTCTAGGTGCCGCAGCAGTAGGTGAGTGGTGCAGCAGGCGGCGGTCTGGCGCACACTATATATGGTGTGTCGCAGGCATTCAAGACACTACCGGTAGTGTACCGCCGTAAATTCACCGGAAATTTGAAATCACCTGTTTGCGATGCCAAAAGACGATGGCCTCGCCCCCGCAAAACCCTTGTCGCCACAAAAAAGCAGAGCGAAACTCACGCAAGGAAAGGCGTTTCCGGAGATTTTTCTTCCACAACCCGCATGACGTCTGGGGATGCGGGTATGTGCGGGCGCACAATAAAAAAAGAGCTTGACGAGCTGCTTCGCCAGTGGAGTCAGCGGATGCCTTGCTGGCCAGGACCGGTGGCAGCAGGAAACCGGCGCGCTGGCCAGTTCAGGGATTGCTTCAGCTGCGCCCAGTCGAAACCCGGGCCCGGATCATGCTTGCGGCCCGGTGCTATGTGCTCATGCCCCGCTACGTGTTTTATGGGGTAACGGCGCGCGATATCGAGGCAGAGCGAGGCCAATGTCTGGTACTGCGCGGGATCGAACGTATGTCCTTCCAGACCCTCCAGTTCGATGCCGATGGAATCGTCATTGCATTGGCTGCGTCCGCGGTAAGCGGATTGACCCGCATGCCACGCCCGGTGGTCGCAATCAACAAACTGCCAAAGAGCGCCGGACCGCTCGATGAAGAAGTGCGACGACACCTTCAGGCCCCGGATGCTCTGAAAATAGGGATGGGCGTCCCAGTCGAGGGTGTTGGTGAAGAGCTGCTGCACGGCGTTTCCGCCATATTCGCCGGGCGGCAGACTGATCGAATGCACCACGATGAGGTCGATGGGGGAGCCAGCCAGGCTGGGGCGCGCACCGTGGTTGGGAGATTCGAGCCTCGTGGCCGCGCGGTGCCATCCCCCGTCCCAAAGTGGGAGTCCTTCACCCGCCGTTTCAGCCGATCTCGTCATGCGGATCCTGATCATTCGGGACGGCAATGTTCAGTCGGGCGATACGGTAGCGAATCTGGCGCAGACTGATGCCCAGCCGGGCTGCGGTGGCTGTCCTGTTGAAGCCCGCTTCGCGCAGCGCGCGGATCAGGATGTCCCGCTCCTGCTGGTCGAGCCATGCCTGAAGATCGTTGGGCAGGGGTACCGTGCAACCTACATTGCCAATGGCCGGGGGCGGTAGATAGGGCTGCGGCCCTTCGGCATTTGGCGGGCTTGTGGGCTCGGGGGAGGCCCTTGGGCTGGAGGGGGCCGATGACCCCATCGGCCAGTCCAGATTCAGTTCATCACCGTCGCTGAGGGCGACGGCTCTGTGCAGCAGGTTTTCCAGTTCGCGGACGTTCCCGGTCAGCGGGTGCGCCGCGATGGCTTGCAGTGCCTGCTCGGTGAGAGAGGGTACTGGCATGCCAGATTCCTGGGCGATGCGCGCGAGCAGCGCGGTGCACAGCATCGGCAAGTCCTCCCGGCGTTCGCGCAATGGGGGAATGACGATCTCGATCACATTGAGCCGGTAGTACAGATCCTGCCGGAACCGGCCCGACTGCACGTCGGCGGCCAAGTCGCGATGCGTGGCGCTGACAATGCGCACGTCCACCGTTTCTTCCTGGGTCGATCCAAGGGGGCGCACGCTGCGTTCCTGGATGGCGCGCAGCAGCTTGGATTGCATGGCCAAAGGCAGATCACCGATTTCATCCAGAAAAAGTGTGCCTCCGCGCGCGGCCTGGAAGTAGCCATCCCTGTCCTGGCTGGCGCCGGTATACGAACCTTTGCGAGCGCCAAAGAACTCCGCCTCCAGAAGGTTCTCCGGGATGGCGCCGCAGTTCACGGCCACCAGTGGCCCGTCCGCGCGCTGGCTGCTGGCGTGCAACGCCTGTGCCACCAGTTCCTTGCCCGTGCCCGATTCCCCGTGGATCAGCACAGGCGCCATGCCGCGCGCCACCTTGGCCACCCGCTGTTTGACGTTGCGCATGGCCTCGGAAGTTCCGACCAGGCGGTCCAGGGCAGTGCCCGCCGCCAAGGGGTCGGCGCTGAAGTTGCCCTGCCGGCCTTGCACACCCCCGGTACGGGCAGCCCGGGGGGCGGGCACACCGCCGGTCCCCTGCACTGCCGATGCAACCACCGAACGGAACTGCTTGAGATCCACCGGCTTGGTCATGTAGTCGAATGCACCGGACCGCAAGGCTTCCACGGCATTCTCGGCAGAGCCGTAGGCGGTCATGACCACACACCGCTCGCGGCGCTGTTGCTCGCGAAGGTCCTGCAGCAACTCCATGCCAAAACCGTCCGGAAGCCGCATGTCGGTGATGACGGCATCGAAACGGTGCGCCTTGAGCTGGTCCCGGGCCTCCTGGACACTGGACGCGGTCTCCACGCGGTAACCTTCGCGCAGCAGGGTCAGTTCGTACAGGGTCCGAAGATCAGGTTCATCGTCGACGACAAGGATGGAGGCAACAGGGGCGTTCATGGCAAGGTGTTTCAGACCACGATGGTGTCAAACAGCGTGGCGGATTCGGTAGGGCGGGTCGTGCGCCGGAACCCCACGGTAAAAGCGTTGCCACCTACCTCGCCACGCAGTGTGGTGCGGGTGAGACGCTGGTAGCTGATCGAAGCCCCATGGCGCTGGCAGAGTTCGCGGCATATATAGAGCCCGAGTCCGCTCGAGCGGCTCTCCGAGGAAAAAAATGGCTCGAACAGATGGCGCTCTACCGATTTGTCCATCGGGGCGCCGTCGCTCCAGACTTGCAGGCTGATCTGGCCTGACGGTGCGGCGCGGGTGGTGACGGTGAGGGAGTCTGGCTCCTGACCGACGTACCGCAGCGCGTTGTCCAGAAGGTTGACCAGCACCCGACGCAGATGCTCGTTGTCGAATTCGACCTGCGTATTGCCAGCTTCCAGCAGGATCACGCCACGGCGCTGCAACGGATCCTGCCCCTGCCAGTCATTCCATATCTGGGACACCGTTTCGTCCAGAGGCAGGGTGGACGCTGGCGCGTGGCTGATCTGGTGCTGCACGCGGGCGATGTCCAGCACCTCCTCCGCAATGCGTGCCAGGCGGTCGGCGTTTTGCTGGACCATGTGGGCCAGGCGTTTTTGGGCTGGGTCTTTCAGATCCTCTTCCAGGAGCGCATTGGCTTGCACGATGGCGGCCAGCGGATTGCGGATTTCATGGGCCACCGCAGCAGACATGCGCCCCATGGCGGCCAGCTTTTCGGTGCGCAGGCGGGCTTCCATTTCGCGAAGATCGTGCAGGAACATCACGCACAGGCGCTCTGTGTGTGCGTGGCGCGCGGCCTCGCGCGTGGAAGTCAGCCAGGTCCGCACATGCAAGCCGGTCGGGCTTTGCCCCGGATGCAGCAGGTCCACATCAGCGGTTTGGGGTTGCTCCTGCCGGAAGGTACGCCGCGCCAGCAGAACCAGCGGATTCCAGGGCGGCAGGGAGGCCAATGCGAACGGCAACTCGGGTGGTGAGGTGCCGCCCAGCAACTGCAGCCCTGCCGGGTTTGCCAGGCGTACAACGTCGCCTTCGTCCACCACGAGGACGCCGTCGGTCAGGTTTTGGATCACCAGGGCGCTCACCTGCGTTTGCACCCGGGCCGCGATCTGGCTCTGTAGTGCCAGTTCCTGCTCGCGCGCCAGGCGCACCGCCAGCTGGTGCACGAGGTAGCTCACGATGAAATAGCCCGTGCCGGTCAGCGCGCTTTGCAGGTAACGGGGGGCGTCGTCGCCCGCAGTGCCAGAGCCTACCCACCATGCCCACCCCAGCAACAGCAACGTCACCGCTGCCGTTGTCCCCAGCGCCAGCGTCAGCGTTCCGAGGACGGCCGCCATGAGAATGGGAAGGCCAAACAGGGGGGTGTAGTTCATGGCCCCCGCGTTCAGAAGCTGAAGGGCCGTGATGGCTGCCAGATCGACCCCGATGGAAGGTAGCCATTGTGGGCCGGCTCCGGGTGAGGGCGGCTGTTGGGCTGTGAGTACGCGCAAGGTGATGGTGGCGACGAGATAGGCGGCGCAGACAGCCAGAACGGCAGGCTGGGTGGCCTGGTTGATAGCCTGGCTTGCGCCCTGCAGTACCAGCAGCGCTAGCGCAACCATGGCCCGGCCGGTCAGGAACCCGCGCCAAAGGCGCACGAATGGCGCCTCCAGGGCAGGTGCAATGGCGTCCGCAGACAGAGGTTGCATGGGGTGATTCAGACGGGACCCCGCTGCTGATGGTCGGCGCAGCAATAGGCCAGCTGGCCCGTCATCAAAGCTTCAGCCTGTGGGATGTGGATGCCACACCGGGCGCATGCCAGCATGTCCTGGGGGAGCGCCAGCGGACGGGGGGCGGGCGACGGTGCCGAGGGGCGGCGGCTGCGCCAGATGCCAAAGGCCACGACCAGTACGACCAGCAAGACCAGGTATTTCATGTGCTGCGACCCAGAACGACTTCCATGACGAAACGTGACCCCACGTAAGCCAGAAGCAGCAGCGCCGCCCCGGCGTACAGCACGCGTACCGCATAGCGGCCCCGCCAGCCGAAACGTGCGCGTCCCAGGAGCAGGGTGGCGAAGGTGAACCAGGCCAGCAGCGAAAAAACGGCCTTGTGGTCCCAACGCCACGCCCTGCCATACAGGGTGTCACCAAACAGCCAGCCCGCCAGCAGCGTGGCGGTCAGAAGGATGAAGCCTGCCGTCACAAAGCGGAAGGTCAGGCGTTCCAGTGTGAGCAGGGGAATGCCACTGTGGGGGTCTTCGGCCTGGCGGATGCGCTGCTCGGCACGCGTCATCAGCCAGGCATGCACCACGGCGGCCGCAAACAATCCGTAGCAGGCAATGCCCAGTGCGAGGTGCAGTGGCAGCCAGGCGGAGGCTGTCACATGCAGCGGCTGGCCCGGGAAGAGCACCGCCAGCACGATGGCAATGGCCCCCAGCGCCGCCAGCATCCAGCGCGACTGCATCTGCGGAAACAGTTGCCGCTCCACGGCGTACACCGTCAGTACCAGCCACGCAGTCATCGACAAGGCGGGCGCAAACCCGAATCGGGGCGTGTCGCCCCACAGGCCCCACACCAGCACTGTGGCGTGCAGCAGCCAGGCCACCAGCAGCGCATTGCGGGCCGCTGTTGCGCCCAGCCGCGAGGATGCGGCGGCGGGCACTGCGTATGCCACGGCCGCAGCCAGGGCCAGCAGCCAGCTGGCGGGAGAGCTACTCGCTAAAATCATGGATCGCAGTTTAGCCTTTCGCCCCACCGCCAGCACCCTGACGCGCAGGCAACACCGGACATCTCCCCTATGGCCTCCGCCCTTACCGACAAACTCACGCGCCTCGTCAAGGAGATGCGTGGCCAGGCCCGCATCACCGAATCCAACGTCACGGACATGCTGCGCGAAGTGCGCATGGCGCTGCTCGAAGCCGACGTGGCCCTGCCGGTGGTGCGCGACTTCATTGCCCGCGTCAAAGAGAAGGCGCTGGGCCAGGAAGTGCTGGGCTCGCTCAAGCCCGGGCAGACGCTGGTCAGCATCGTCAACCGCGAGCTGGCCGCCACCATGGGCGAGGGCATCTCCGACATCAACCTCGCCGCCCAGCCCCCGGCCATCATCCTCATGGCGGGCCTGCAGGGCGCGGGCAAGACCACCACCACGGCCAAGCTGGCCAAGCACCTGATCGAAAAGCGCAAGAAGAAGGTGCTGACCGTGTCGGGCGACGTGTACCGCCCGGCCGCTATCGAGCAGCTCAAGACGGTGACCAAGCAGGCCGGTGCCGAATGGTTTCCCAGCACGCCCGACCAGAAGCCGCTCGACATCGCCCACGCCGCACTGGACTACGCCAAGAAGCACTACTTTGACGTGCTGCTGGTCGATACGGCGGGTCGCCTGGCCATCGACGAAGCTTTGATGAAGGAAATCAAGGACCTGCACGCCGCGCTGAACCCGGTCGAAACCTTGTTCGTGGTCGATGCCATGCAGGGTCAGGATGCCATCAACACCGCCAAGGCCTTCAAGGAAGCGCTGCCGCTCACCGGCATCGTGCTCACCAAGCTCGATGGTGATTCGCGCGGCGGCGCCGCGCTGTCGGTGCGGCAGATCACGGGTGCGCCCATCAAGTTTGCGGGGGTGTCTGAAAAGCTCGACGGCCTGGAAGTGTTCGACGCCGAGCGCCATGCAGGCCGCATCCTGGGCATGGGCGACATCGTGGCCCTGGTGGAGCAGGTCACGGCCGGGGTGGACATGGAGGCCGCACAAAAGCTGGCGGCCAAGGTCAAGAGTGGAGATGGGTTCGATCTGAATGACTTCCTGTCGCAGATCCAGCAGATGAAGCAGATGGGCGGGCTTTCCAGCCTGATGGACAAGCTGCCGTCGCAGCTCACCGCCAAGGCCGGTGCCATGGACATGGACAAGGCCGAGAAAGACATCAAGCGCAAGGAGGGCATCATCCAGAGCATGACGCCGCTGGAGCGTCGCAAGCCCGAACTCATCAAGGCCACCCGCAAGAAGCGCATCGCCAACGGGGCTGGCGTGCATGTGCAAGAGGTCAACCGCCTGCTCAAGGAGTTCGAGCAGATGCAGGGCATGATGAAAAAGATGAAGGGCGGCGGCCTGATGAAGATGATGAAGAAGATGGGCGGCATGAAGGGCATGGGTGGCGGAATGCCCAAGATGCCCTTCTGAAATTCAGGTCATTTTGGCCTCTGGCGCTTACTGGTAAAGCGCCAGTAGCTATAAAAATAGAAGCAAAAAAGCCGACTTGACGTCGGCTTTTTTGCAGGTGCAGTCAGAACGCCTAGGCAACCTTCAGTGCGGGCGCGGCCAGACGGCTGGCGTGCAGCCACGCCCGCCGCAGTACCGGGGGCGACCAGGATTCCTCGGGAATCAGCAGCAGCTGCTGGGCACGCATCGCCTTTCCCAATGCAATCTGGCTGGTCAACACAGCCAGTGGTATCGCCAGCGCCAATGGCAGGCCCACGGGCATGAGCCACAGAAGGGCGCTGCTGTCGATGAGCGACACGCCTACTGCCAGCAGGCCAATCACCAGACTCATCGGGGCCAGCTGGCGCGCGGCGTGGCGCCACGGCACGGCATGGGCTTCGCGCGGGGGGGATCTCCATTCCAGTTTCAGGCCTGTCAGCGCGATCAGAACGAACAGCGAATGGGCCAGCATCCGGATGGGGGCTTGCAAAATGGCCAGCACGCTCTCCAGGGCAGCACTCTTGAGCAGGCTCCAGGCACCCCCGTACTCGTGGTGCTCCCGGCGCATGAAGACTGCGGCCACGCCCAGGACACGTGGCAGGAAAAGCAGGGTCAGCGTGAAGGCCCACAGCGCCAGCAGTTCGGCAGGCAGGATGTGCCAGTTGGCCACCAACTTGGCACCCGACAGCCACAGCGCTGTGCCCAGCGTCAGGAAGGCCAGCCACAGCGGTGCCGAGAGGTAAGCCATGGCGCCCGTGACGAACATGGAGCGGTGTACGGGGTGGATGCCGGGCTCGGCCATCAGGCGTGCGTTTTGCAGGTTGCCCTGGCACCAGCGGCGGTCGCGCTGCAGCTCGGCCAGCAGGTCAGGGGGTTGCTGTTCATAGCTGCCGATGAGGTCCGACACCAGCCAGACGTGGAAGCCCGCGCGGCGCATCAAAGCCGCTTCGACGAAATCGTGCGACATGATGCCGCCCGCCAAGCCGCCCTTGCCCTTGATGGGCGCGAGGGCGCAGTGTTCCATGAAGGGTGCCACGCGAATGATCGCGTTGTGGCCCCAGTAGTGGGATTCACCCAGCTGCCAGTACTGCATGCCCAGCGTGAACAGCCGACCCGTAACGCGCGAGGCGAACTGCTGCGCGCGGGCGTGCAGCGTGACGTGGCCGATGGCCTGGGTTGCCGTCTGGATGATGCCCGCCGTGGGGTTGGCTTCCATCAGCTTGGCCATGGAAACGATGCAGTCACCGCTCATCACGCTGTCGGCGTCCAGCACCACCATGTAGCGGTAGTCCTTGCCCCAGCGGCGGCAGAAATCGGCCACATTGCCGGCCTTGCGGTGCGTGCGGCGAGTGCGCAGGCGGTAGTACACCTGTACCTGCGGCTGCTGGCTGTGCTGGGCCAGGGCGGTGCGCAGTTCTTCCCACGCAGCGCGTTCGGCCTGGGCGATGGCGGGGTCGTAGCTGTCGGACAGCACGAACACGTCGAAGGTGGCCCCATGGCCGGTGGAAGCGACCGACTCGCAGGTTGCCCGAAGCCCCGCGAACACGGTGGCCACGTCCTCGTTGCAGATCGGCATGATGATGGCCGTGCGCGCATCGGGAGGCAGCTGGTGTTCCACCACGCTGCGCACAGACAGCGCATGCCGGTCGCCGCGCAGCATGACCCAAAAGCCCATCAGCCCGGTGAGAAAGCCGGTGACAACCCATGCGGACAGCAGGGCAAACAGCGCAATCTGGCCGTAGCCCAGCCAGGCGTTGTCGTATTCCGGCTGAACCCCGGCAAACAGGAGGCTTGCGAGCGCCGTCGTCAGTGCAGTCAGCACCGCGAAGGTCCAGCGACGGCGCTGAGCAGCGCTCTCCCATGCCTGCGAAGAGTGGGCAGTGGCCGACGCCTGACGGTGCGCCTTGGCACGGCCTGTGAGCTTGAGCAGCAGCGCCGTTCCCAGGCTGTTCCAGAAGCCCCGCCATGGAACAGGCACCATCGAACCCCGGTGGACCGGAGGGGCGGTGACGGAATTGGGATGCCGCTCTCCCCGCACAGTGCTGCGCTGGGATGGATGTGGGTGTGGGTGTGGGTGCATCTGGGGGCTTACTCGGGAAGAATGATGTGCGTCCATGTTTCACTCACAGCGTTGTTGTCGTGTTGAAGAAAGGCGCGCAGCTCGATCGGTCGATCGGCCTTCTGGCGCTGGATGCGAAGGGTCATGCGCCACTGCTCAGTGACCGGATTGCGGTAGACGATGCTTTCCAGTACCTTGCCGTTGGCATCGCTTGTGACCACGGCTTTCACGGGCGCATCGGGGGGCAAGGCCTTGAGCGCGGGCCCATCGAAATCAACGACGTACTGCACTTGCTGGCGCAGGGCCTCGGCGGTCTGCTGGGTGTAGCCCATGCCCCGGCGCGATTGCGTGGCCCAGGCACCAGGCGGGCGCTGCTGTTCATCGCCCTGCCAGCTCAGCTCGTAGGCAAATTCCAGGGCCTGGCCAGAGGCGGGTAGCTGGGCGGGCACCCAGTACGCCACGATGTTGTCGTGCGTCTCATCCGGTGTGGGGAGCTGCACCAGTTCCACCCGCCCGGCGCCCCAGTCGTGCAGGGGGCGCACCCAGGCGCTCGGGCGGCGCTCATAGCGGGCTTCGACGTCCTCATAGTTCGACCATTGCCGATCGCGCTGCATCAGGCCAAAGCCCTTGGGGTTTTTGGTGGCAAACGATGTGACCAGCGTCTGCTTGGGGTTCTGCAGGGGGCGCCAGAGCCATTCGCCCTCGCCCGTGGCAATCATCAGACCGTCGGAGTCGTGCACCTCTGGCCGGAAATCGTCCTTGCGCGGCTGGTTCTCGCCGAAGAAGAACATGCTGGTCAACGGTGCGATGCCCAGCGTGGCGATGGGCTTGTCGCTCTTGCCTGCCCGCACAAAAATGCGGCTGCGCACGGTGGTGGTGGTCTGCGGGCCCGGCTGGATGTCGAAACGGTAGGCGCCGGTGGCGCGGGGCGAATCCAGGAGCGCATACACCGTGACCTGCGTGGACAACGCATCGGGCCGCACCAGCCAGAACTCTGTGAAGCGAGGGAACTCTTCACCACTGCCACCCACGGTGTCGATGGCCAGCCCGCGCGCCGACAGGCCGTACTGCTGGCCCTTGCCCAGTGCGCGGAAGTAGCTTGCCCCCTGGAAGACCACCAGCTCATCCTTGTAGGCGCTGGAGTTGAGGTGGTTGTGCAGGCGAAAGCCCGCAAAGCCCAGGTCGCCCCAGGCCTCCGGCCGCACCTGGTTCTTGCCGTAGTCGAAGTCCGCGCGGCTGTAGCCGATGTGGCGCGCGCCCTGCGGTGTCACCTCGTTGATCAGCACAGGCTCCTTCTGGTACAGGCCCAGGTGGAAGAACATGGCCTCGAACGGCAGCTTTTCGGCGCGCCACAGGGCACGGTCGGGGCGCCAGCGGATGTCGCGCACCTGGTCGTAGTTGAGTTTGGCGAGGTCGGCGGGGAGCTTGTCGCTGGATGCGCGATAGGGCTTCTCCGCCCGTTCCCGGGCGATGCGGGTGACGCTGTCGAAATCGAAGCTTTGGGCCTGTGCGGCGCCTGCCAACAGGGTGGCGGCCAGCGCTATCGCGGCCTGTGGGAGGCGGCCGGTGAAGCGTGAACAGTGAGAAAAAACAGCTTGCATGCTGAGACTAGGGCAAACCCTGTGCCAGCTTCAAAAAACTGTTTTAAATCAATGAGTTAGGATGTTGACCGCATGTAAGCAGTTGTGCGGATTGCAGATTGGCGGGCAAACCCCGGGTTTTTGTCGCCGTATGGCGACGTCAAGGCCGGCCGATGGGGAAAAAATTAATCAAATCAACAACTTAATCGTGTCGCTGATCAGCGACGTCATCGCTGTCTGGCCCATCGTTCTTGAAGTTTCCGGCGGTCAGTGCGTGCTTTTGCAGCAGCCGGTAGAACTCGGTGCGGTTGCGCTGGGCCAGCCGCGCGGCATCGGCCACGTTGCCGTCCGTCATCTTGAGCAGGCCCACCAGGTACTCGCGTTCAAATCTTTGCCGGGCCTCGGCAAAACTCAGCACCTGCGTAGACGGCGTGCGCAGCGCGCGCTGCACCAGCGTCAGGGGCACCAGAGGCGTGGTGGACAGTGCGCACACCTGCTCGACCACGTTGTAAAGCTGGCGCACGTTGCCAGGCCAGGCGGCCAGGGTGAGGGCCTTGAGCGCCTCGGGCGCAAAGCCAGACAAGCGCTTGCCGTACTTGCGCGCGAGCTTGTCCAGAAAGTGGTTGGCCAGCAACGCGATGTCTTCGCGCCGGTCTGCGAGGGTGGGCAGTGCCAGTGTGACCACATTTAGCCGGTAGTACAGGTCTTCGCGGAACTGGGCCGTGGCCATGGCCGCTTCGAGGTCGCGGTGGGTCGCCGAAATGATGCGCACGTTGATGGGAATGGACTGGCTGGCGCCCACGGGGCGCACCGCGCGCTCTTGCAGCACCCGCAGCAGCTTCACCTGCAGGGCGGGCGGCATGTCGCCAATCTCGTCGAGCAGCACCGTGCCGCCTTCCGCGGTCTGGAAAAGGCCCATGCGGTTGCTCACCGCATCGGTGAAGGCGCCTTTGACGTGGCCGAACAGTTCGGATTCGAGCAGGGCCTCGGGAATTGCGCCGCAGTTGACCGCCACAAAGGGACTGCGTGCACGGGGGCTGGCACGGTGGATGGCCTGCGCCAGCAGCTCCTTGCCCGAGCCGCTATCGCCCAGCAGCAGAACGCTGGCGTCCGACTGCGCCACCATGTAGGCCTCGGCCAGCAAGTCGGTCATCCGGTTGGACCGGCTCACGATGTCGGCGCGCCAGGCTTCGTTGGCATGGGCTTGCTCAACCGCGGGCGCCCCCAACGCCAGCGCCTGGGCAATCTTTTCCAGAAGTTCCTTGCCGTCGTATGGCTTGGTGAGGTAGGTGAAAACGCCCCGCGAAGTGGCTTCCACCGCATCAGGAATGGTGCCGTGGGCTGTGAGTAGGATGACAGGCAGCGAAGGGTGTCGTGACCGCACTTCGTCGAACAGTGCAAGGCCGTCGCGCCCCGGCAGGCGGACATCGCTCAGCACGAGCTGCGGGCGCGCCATGTCCAGCTGGGCCAGAGCCGCCTCTGCCGAGCCCACGGCCACTACGTCGTACCCCGCGGCCTGCAGGCGCAGCGACAAGAGCCGCAGCATGTCAGGGTCGTCGTCCACGACAAGGATGCGGGAACGCGGCGCTGTGCGGGATGGAATGGGGGCGGCTGCCATGGCGGTTTCCTTTAACACCTTGCGGCAAGGTCAGGGCGTGGTTCGCTGGGGGCTGCTGCCCGCAGGCGGGGCGGGCGCTGCAGGAAGCGGAGCAGGTCGCGTGGTCAGGCTGCGTTCGATGGCACGCACGGCCTCCAGCCGCTCGTTGAGCTGGTCGTTTCGGCGCTGAGCGTCGCGCAATTGCTGGGTTTGGCGCTCCAGTTGCTCTTCCAGCCTGCGTTGTTGCAGAAGCCGTGACTCCAGGAGACGCGCCAGCGGGTGCAGCGCCTGCGCAGCCGCAGTGGAGTTGCCCAATACGCGCTGCGTCAGGCCCAGGGCACGGGCCGTATCGACGGGCTGGCGCGTCTGGGCCAAGGCGACAGCCAGAAGAAGCGGGTTTTCCGTCAAGGCGTCTTCCGCCTCGCCCAGTCGGGCAATCTCTTTGGTCAGATCGGCGGGTGCCATCCGCACAATGCGGTCTGTCTGTGCCAGCACGTCACCTGGCGGCACCGTACCAGCGGGCTCTCTGGAGGCCGATTCCACTTGTGCGCCCTCCGGAAGCTGCGGGGCCTCTACGGGCTCCGGCTTTACCGCGGTCGTGGTCATGGGCGGCACAGGCGCTGCCAGCGCCTGGGGTGCAGCAGCCTTGCAGCCGGCCAGCGCCAGGGATGCAGTGAGCAACAACAGCCGTGCTGAGAAGCCCGACGGGCCTGTGCCTGTGAAGCAGACAGGAAGACAACTAAGCGGCATGCGGTAGTTCCATGCGAAAGAAAGAGTGAACACCATCCTGAACGAGCCTTACATTGCCACCGTGGGCGACGATGTACTCTTGGACGATCGAAAGCCCGATGCCAGTGCCGCGCACTGCGTCGTCTGGCTGGCGGATGCCACGGTAAAACGGTTCGAACACGCGGTCGCGGTCGGCCTCGGACACGCCGGGGCCCTGGTCCGAAACGTCCACGCGCACGCAGTCTGCATGGCGGGAGAGGGATAGCCGCACCGTTCCCCCTTTGGGCGAGAAACGAATGGCGTTGGACAGCAGGTTGCTGACTGCCGAGGCGATTTTGTCGGCATCCACGGGCAGCAAGATGGCGGATCCTTCCACCAGCACCCGCAGGCCCCGCGCCTGCCATTGCAGCCGCTGGGCTTCCACCTGGGCTTCCAGCAGTGCGAGCAGGTCGGTGTCGCGCCGCTGCAGCTGGCGTGCCTCAAAGGCTGCAGCGTTAAAGCGCAGCAAGGCTTCAATCTCACCTTGCAAAACCAGCGTGTTGTGGTGGAGGATCTGTGTGACTTCGCGCTGGCCGGCAGTGAGCTCGCCGGTCACACCGTCCTGCAGCAGCGCCACGCCCTCGCGCATCGCGGCCAGCGGCGTCTTGAGTTCGTGCGAGACATGGCGCAGGAAGCGGGCCTTGTCGGAATCCAGTTCCAGCAGCCTCAGGCGCAGCCATTCCAGCTGCTGCCCCACGCGGCGCACGTCGTCGGGGCCGGAGATCACCACGGGTGCTTCAAGCTGGTTCTCGCCCAGCCGCCGGATCGTGCCTTCCAGCCGCTTGAATGGACGCGCAAGCCAGATGCCCAGCGCCAGGGCCAGCACGAGTGCCAGGACGATCACCCCTACCACCTGGTGCGTCACGTTGCGGCGGCTCGCTTCCACCCGGTGCTGCAGTGCGCGGTTGCGTTGCGCATTGATGTCCTGGACCGATTGCACGATGGCAGCATGCAGCGCTTCGAGCATGACAAATTCTTCCGCTACCCGTTGCTCGTTTTCCAGGGCCCGTTCCGGCGGTGCATCTAGCAGTGCCTTCACGGCGTCGAGATGCGCACGCCACTGGCTGGCCTGGTCTTCGGAAAGGCCGCCCTGGTGCAACTGGTCGAGAACGGCTTGTGCCTCTACGGACATTTCGTTGAAGCTGCGCCGCAGCGGTGCATCCCGCAGCACCAGGGACTGGCGTGCCGCGCGTTCCAGGGCCTGCCCGCGCTGGTTCAAAGCCTGGGCCGCTGTGCTGAGCATGGTGGCCTCGGCGGCACCAAGCCGGCTTTGCACCATGAGCTGTTCCAGGGTGTACAGCGCCCGCAACGAGCTGACCCCCAGCAGTCCCGCTATGAGCAGGAAGGCCAGCAGCAAAAGCTGCTGGAACGAGAGGCCGTGCAGAGGGCCGTCGGCTTTGCGAAGATCCGCGCTTGGCGGGGTGTCTGCCGTCATTGCCACGGGTGCCGGGTGCGCGTCAGGCTGCGACTGCCGCCTCGCGGGTGCACACTTCACCGCGCAGCGTGTAGGCCTTGGCCTCGGTGATGGTCACGTCCACCATCTGGCCTACCAGGCGCGGCTGGCCCACAAAGTTGACCACGCGGTTGCATTCGGTACGGCCCATCAGCTCGGTGGTATCGCGCTTGGAAGCGCCTTCCACCAGAATGCGCTGCACCGTGCCCACGCGGCTCTCGCTGATGGACTTGATGTTGGCGTTGATGACGCCTTGAAGGTGCTGCAGGCGGCGCAGCTTTACGTCGTGCGGCGTGTCGTCGTGCAGACCAGCCGCTGGGGTGCCGGGGCGGGGGCTGAAGATGAAGCTGAAGCTGTTGTCAAAGTGGATGTCGTCAATCAACTTCATCATCTTGTTGAAGTCGTCTTCGGTTTCGCCGGGGAAGCCCACGATGAAGTCGCTGCTCATGGCCAGGTCGGGGCGGATGGCGCGCAGCTTGCGCACCGTGCTCTTGTATTCCATGGCGGTGTAGCCGCGCTTCATGGCCATCAGAATGCGGTCGCTGCCGTGCTGCACGGGCAGGTGCAGGTGGCTGGCCAGCTTGGGCAGCTTGGCATAGGCCTCGATCAGTCGGGGCGTGAACTCATTGGGGTGGCTGGTGGTGTAGCGGATGCGCTCAATGCCCGGGATGTCGGACACGTATTCGAGCAGCAGCGCAAAGTCGGCAATCTCGGCCGTGCCCCCCATCTTGCCCAGGTAGGCGTTCACGTTCTGGCCCAGCAGGGTGATTTCCTTCACGCCCTGGTCGGCCAGCCCTGCCACTTCCACCAGCACGTCGTCAAACGGGCGGCTCACCTCTTCGCCCCGGGTGTAGGGAACCACGCAGTAGCTGCAGTATTTGCTGCAGCCTTCCATGATGGACACAAAGGCCGAGGCGCCCTCCACTCGGGCGGGCGGCAGGTGGTCGAACTTCTCGATCTCAGGGAAGCTGATGTCCACCTGCGGTTTGTCCAGGCGCTCGCGCTGGTTCAGCATCTCGGGCAGGCGGTGCAGGGTCTGGGGGCCAAACACCACGTCCACATAGGGGGCGCGCTTGATGATCTCGGCGCCTTCCTGGCTGGCCACGCAGCCGCCCACGCCAATCTTCACGCCACGTGCCTTCAGGTGCTTGATGCGGCCCAGGTCGCTGAAAACCTTCTCCTGCGCCTTTTCGCGCACCGAGCAGGTGTTGAAGAGGATGAGGTCGGCCTCGTCCACGTTCTGCGTCGGCTCGTAGCCTTGTGCAGCATGGAGCACGTCGGCCATCTTGTCCGAGTCGTACTCGTTCATCTGGCAGCCGAAGGTTTTGATGAAGACTTTTTTGGCCATGGCGAGGCTCGCAGGAAAGGGCAATAAAACGGTGGGCGAACAGGGAAAAACGGCGGCGCGGCGCCTGCCGTGCGCTGCTGCCATCGTCACGCGAAGGTCCGCAGCGTGCAGGGGAGCCCGGTTTGCCTAGTTGCGGACGGCGTCGGATTCGGCGCGGTAGTTGCGCTCGACGGCGTCACTGCCCTTGCGGGGCTGTGCCGCCTCGCCCTCGGTCAGTATCCAGGCGGTCAGCAGCATGCCGGTGCTGTTTTCGATGACGTAGTTCACCTTGTAGCTCTGCCCAAGCACCCCGTGCATCATGACCAGTGTGTTCTGAGGACTCAGCAGGCGCATGCCAGGCGCCACGCGGATCGTGCGGCCATTGAGTGTGGCTTCGGAGATCGTGTTGAGAGTCAGCGTCCCGCGCAGGGCTGCATCGGGGAATGTGCGCGTGCCTCCCAGCCCAGGCTGTACCTGGGCCGCAAGGGGCAAAGCCGTTGCGATGAAAGCGCAGGCGATGCCTGCGGCCACAACATAGTGGGCGAGGCGCGGCTTGAGAGGAAGGGCGGTGGGGCAGCGGTTCATGGTTTACATCCAGGGGCTGAAGAAAGGAATTCTAGGGCGTACCCGAAATTGGGGGCGCGCAAATCCCTCAAACGGGCAGGCATCTGCCTGGGCATGTTGAAACACATGGGCCCAGGAGCGCATGGCTCCAAAGAAAAACCCACAGTGTGTTGCCACACTGTGGGTTTGGATTTGGTGGTCGTAGGTGGACTTGAACCACCGACATCAGCATTATGAATGCTGCGCTCTAACCAACTGAGCTATACGACCGAAGCCCCATATTATAGAACAAAAATTATTGGTGTGTGAAGTTCGCTGCGCGCTTGTTCATGAACGCGTCCATGCCTTCCTTCTGGTCCTGGGTGGAGAACAGGGCGTGAAAGAGGCGGCGCTCAAACATCACACCGTCTGACAGGCTGCCCTCGAAGGCGCGATTGACCGATTCCTTGGCAGCCATCACGGCAATCTGCGAGAACCCGGCGATGATGATGGCGGCGCCCAGCGCCTCGTCCATCAGTTTCTCGTATGGCACCACGCGGCTGACCAGTCCGGAACGCTCCGCTTCGACCGCATCCATCATGCGGGCTGTCAAGGCCATGTCCATGGCTTTGGACTTGCCCACGGCGCGCGGCAGGCGCTGCGTGCCGCCCGCGCCGGGGATCACGCCGAGTTTGATCTCGGGCTGGCCGAACCTCGCGTTGTCAGCCGCAATGATGAAGTCGCACATCATGGCCAACTCGCAGCCTCCGCCCAGTGCAAAACCACTCACAGCGGCGATAACGGGTTTGCGGATGGAACGGATCGCCTCCCAGTTGCGGGTGATGTAGTCGCCCTTGTAGGTATCGGCAAAGCTGTACTTGGCCATGGCGCCAATGTCCGCACCCGCTGCAAAGGCCTTTTCGCTACCTGTGATGATCATGCAGCCGATTTTTTCGTCGGCGTCGAAGGCCTGCAGGGCAGTGCCCAGTTCATTCATGAGTTGATCGTTGAGCGCGTTCAGCTGCTTGGGCCGGTTCAGCGTGATGATGCCGACCTTGTCCGCTTCAACGCGGACCTCGATGGTTTCGTAAGCCATGAAATCTCCTGGGGGGTTTGGTTGGTGATGACTGCCCGGGGAATATACCCAACCCTGTCGGGCTTCGCACGTGTCAGCCGAGCCAGCGCTTGAGCGCAGCGGCATCCGAAATTCCCAGGCTGACGGTGTCTGCAGCCGCAAGGGATGTGCCCGTGTGGCGACGGCCTTTGGTGGAGGTAGTGTCTGGCGGCAAGCCAGGGAGCTGCACCGGCAGCCGCAGCAGTCGGCCGTCGCGAGCCACCAGCGCCTCAAGGCTGGTGTGGCTGCCGGTATAGAAGGAAACATCGTCGAGCTTGGTGATCCGCCAGCCTTGCCCTTGCACCTCCACGCCCAGCCATTCGTCGCCAGCGTTCATGCCAGCCCGCTCGGCGGCACTGCCCCGCAAGACGGTCTTGATGTGCACGCTATGGTTCTCCGCCACGCGCAGACCCAGCTGCTGGGCCAGTTGCGGTTTTTCGTCCTTCAGCGCGACGCCTTGGGCTGCGAGCAGCTCCGCAAGCGGGAGCTCTGCCGTACTGTGCACCCAGTGGTCTAGTTCCTCATCCAACGCGCGGCCCGCAAGATCCTTGAGCACTGTGCGCAGGTCTGCTTCGCTCATCGGACCACCCGCGCTGCGCTGCCAGAGTGCGCGCATCACATCGTCGAGCGTGGTGCGCCCCTCCCGGCGGAGCGCCAAGTCCAGACACAGTGCCACGAGCGAGCCCTTCGTGTAGTAGCTGACTGTGGCGTTGGGGGTGTTTTCGTCCTGGCGGTAGTACTTCACCCAGGCGTCGAAACTGGCTTGCGCCACCGTCTGTACGGCTCTGCCTGGGGTTTGCAGCACCTGGTTCACGGTCTTCGTGATGAGTTTCAGATAAGCCGCATCGTCAATCAGCCCCGCGCGCCGCAGCAGCAGATCGTCGTAATAACTGGTGAACCCCTCGAAGAACCACAGCATCGCGGTGTAGTTCTCGCGCGTGTAGTCATATTCTGCGAACTCCGACGGCCGCAGCCGCTTGACGTTCCAGGTGTGGAAATACTCGTGGCTGATCAGCCCCAAAAGGGTTGTATAGCCCTCCTGCGGGCGGGCCTCCCCGCTGCGCGGCAGGTCACGCCGGCCGCAGATGAGTGCCGTGGAGTTGCGGTGCTCCAGCCCGCCGTACCCGTCGCCCACTGCATTGAGCATGAACAGGTAGTTCTTGAAGGGTGGCTTGTCGCCATCACCGTGCCAGAAGCGGATCGCGGTCTCGCAAATCTTGCGGGTGTCTTCCAGTAATCGCTTGCCATCGAAAGAAGGCGCGGCTCCGGCCACCACGAAGCGGTGGGGTACACCGCAGGCTGTAAACCTGCCGATCCAGAACGAGCCCATCTCCACCGGGCAGTCCACCAGCTCGTCGTAGGTCGCTGCAGCGTACAGACCAAAACCTTTTTTGTCGGTCTTGAGGGGCGAGAGCCCTGTAGCGACAGACCAACCGGCGGTGGCGGTAGTGCTGGCAATGTCGAGCGTGTGCTTGCGTTTTTCCTGTCCTTCAACGCGCAGGCACAGACTGGTGCCGTTGAAAAAGCCGCGTGACGCGTCAAGCCAGGCCGTGCGTACCGACGTGTCGTAGGCGCAGACCGCATAGGACAAAACCAGCGGTTTGCGCGTGTCGCAGTCGGCTTGCCACCGGTGCTTGTCACACTGCGTAAGCTTGACGGGCTGCTTCCCCTGCCGGGCCTCCAGACCTTGCAGGTTCTTGGAAAACTCCCGCACCAGATAGCTCCCCGGAATCCAGACAGGCAACGCCACTTCCTGCTGCGCGGCCGGGCGGGCAATGGTCAATGTGACGCGAAAGATGTGGGCGTGCAGGTCCGACGGTTCAACACGATAGTGGATGTCGGCGGGTACTTCTTTGCGGGGTGAGGGCATGGACGGCTGCAGCAAAGGCAGCTTGCGGGGCCGGCAGGTGGTGCGGCACCGGGCCGGACTGTGGGCAAGCCGGGGGGTTAGGTCAGTTGGATGCGGTTTCGCCGCTGGCTTCTGCCAGGCGTTTTTCGACTTCCCGGGCGCCAATGGCGCCCGGTACACGTGTGCCATTGGCAAAAATCAGCGTGGGGGTACCGGTGATCTTGTGTTTGCGCCCGAACGCCAGATTGCGCTGGAGGGCGCTGGTGTCGCAGCTGGCGGCTGGCACCGGTTTGTCGCGCACCATGAGATCCTGCCAAGCCGCCACCTGGTCCTTGGCGCACCAGATATTGCGGGATTTTTCCGCAGAGTCGGGGCTGAGGATGGGGTAGAGGAACAGGTACACCGTCACGTTGTCAACGTTCTGCATGTCGCGCTCAAAGCGCTTGCAGTAGCCGCAGTTGGGGTCCTCAAACACGGCCACCTTGCGCTTTCCATCACCGCGCACAATGGTGAAGGCGTCTTTCAACGGCAGCTCGGAGAACTCGACAGCGGTCAGTTTGGCGATGCGATCTTCCGTCAGGTTCCGGCGCATCTTGGTGTCGATCAGCTCGCCCTGGATCACATAGTTGCCCTTGGCATCCGTGTAGAAGAGATCAGTGCCGATTCGCACCTCGTAGAGACCCTTCATGGGCGTCGGGCGCACCTCATCGATCTTGTCCATCTGCGGGATGCGTTCGGCAAGCGCCTTGCGGATGTCAGCCTCTTGCGCAAAGGTGGCAAGACTGGTCGCAAGCGCGGCAGCAGCGATGAGGCCCGGAATCAGTTTCATGGTGTTCTCGTTCAAGCAATCTTGCGGCCTTGCCAAGTCGGCCGACGGTGTGGTCAATGTATTCCCATGGCCTGGCGGGCCACGAAGTTTTTCAGAGGGCCGCTCCATTCAAAGCCCTTCATCCCCCAATTGCGCAATGCCTGCAGTGGCGCCTCGGGGCGCGAGAAAAGCTGCTGCAGGCCATCGGTTGCCCAGCCCATCGGAGCCAGGGCCGCCTTGCGTTCGCGTTCATAGCGTCGCAGCAGCCGCAGATCCGACACCCTGCGCCAATAGTCGCGGCCATGCAGGGCGGCCGCCAGGGCCTGGGCATCGGCCAGCCCCAGATTGAGTCCCTGACCCGCCAGCGGATGCACGTTGTGTGCAGCGTCCCCCGCCAACACCCAGCTGCGCGGGTTTCTGCCGTTTTCCGCCAGGGGGCCGCACCAACGGTCGGCCAATGCAATCTGCAGCGGCCAGGCTGCGCGCGGCGCCGTCAGTTCAAGTGTCCCCAGCGTATCCTGGCTGGCCAATTGGAGCTTTTGCGCAAATTCTTCGGGGGACAAGGCCACAAGCGGCGCGACCTGCTCCTGCGGAACGGACCACACCACCGCCACAGAGTTCCCGCCGGCGTCGCCAAGCGGCAAAAAGGCCAGGATCCCCTCGGGTGAGAACCACTGCCGCGCCGTCTGCCCGTGGGGGTGTTCGCAGTGCAGGCGGGTGGCGATGGCGTGCTGCCCATACGGGGTGACCTGAAAATTCACGCCAAATTCATCGCGGGTGCTGCTCGTGCGGCCCTCGCACACCACGGTCAGCGCTGCCGAAACGGGGGCATCCACCATTTCCACCTGCGGCTGGTAACGCACAGCTTCCCTGAGCCGTGCCTCCAGGGCTGGCACATCGACGATCCAGGCCAGCGCCTCTACCCCCTGGGCGGCCGCATCAAACCGGACAGCGCCTCCCTGGTCGCCCTGAACCTGCATGGATTTCACGGGGGTGGCATGTGCCGCGTCGGGCCAACTGCGAAGCGATTCGAGCAGTTGCCTTGACGCTGCGTTCATTGCGTAGGCACGCACATCGGCCGATGCAGCGGGCTTGGGGCCAGGGGCCGGCAACAGGGCTACTTTCAGGCGTTCGCGGGCCATCAGCAGTGCCAGAGTCGTTCCTACGATACCGGCGCCGCGGATACAGATGTCAAAGGTTTGGGCCATGGCGGCATTGTAGGAGGGGGCTTGGGGCCGTCAGCGCAGTGCAAAATCGGCCTCGCCAATTACCGGTCTTTCTTTGAGGAGCCTTATCGCGTGAGCTTTCATCCTGATTCCGACGTGTTTGGCACCATCGCGCGCCTGTTTGTGTATCCGGTCAAATCGTGTGCGGGCATTGAGGTGCAGGAAGCTCTGCTCACTGAAACCGGGCTCGATCTGGACCGCGCCTGGATGGTGGTGGACGCCGAAGGCAAGTTCCTGACCCAGCGCTCGCTGCCGCGCATGGCACTGGTGCGGCCCCAGCTCAAGCGCGACGAAATGGTGCTTCGCGCACCCGGCATGTTGGCGTTGCATGTGGCCATCGATGCCGTCGAGGCGCCCGCCACGGTGACCGTGTGGCGCGACACCGTGCCCGCATGGGACATGGGGGCTGTCGCTGCGCAGTGGTTCACCGACTTTCTGGGGCAGCCCTGCCGGATGGTGCGTTTTGACCCCGAACACCGACGCCTGTCGAGCATGCAATGGACCGGGGGCATCGAGGCGCCCAACCAGTTTTCTGATGGCTTCCCGGTGCTGATTGCCAGCGAGGCCTCGATGGCGCAGCTCAATGCGCGCCTGGAGGCGGGCGGCCACGCGGCGGTGGGCATTGATCGGTTTCGGCCCAACGTGGTGCTGGCGGGGCTGGACGCGCACGACGAAGACCGCATGGATCTGCTGCGGGTCGACAGCCCGGAGCAAGAGGTTCACCTGCAACCCGTAAAGCCCTGCGGGCGCTGCCCCATTCCCGACATCGACCCGGCAACTGCCGAGGCCAGCCCTGAGGTGGGTGACACGCTGCGCAGCTACCGCAAGGACAAGCGGCTTGACGGCGCCATCACCTTCGGGATGAATGCCATCGTGCGCCAGGGGGCTGGCCAGGTGCTGCGCGTGGGGCAGCGGGTGGCTGCCAATCTGCGCTTCGAATGAGGGCGCGTGACTGCTGAGCAAAGGGAGCGGTGGCAGGCCCGTAAAATCGGCGGTTTGTCTCCAGAACCCTAGAAAGCCCTGCCATGAGCCTCCAATGCGGCATCGTGGGCCTGCCCAACGTCGGCAAGTCCACCCTCTTCAACGCGCTGACCAAGGCTGGCATTGCCGCCGAGAACTACCCTTTCTGCACCATCGAGCCCAATGTGGGCGTGGTGGAAGTGCCCGACCCGCGCCTGCAGCAACTCGCCGAGATCATCTCGCCAGAGCGCATCGTGCCTGCCATCGTCGAGTTTGTGGACATTGCCGGCCTGGTGGCCGGTGCCAGCCAGGGCGAAGGCCTGGGCAACCAGTTTCTGGCCCACATCCGTGAAACCGACGCCATCGTCAACGTGGTGCGCTGCTTTGAAGACGACAACGTGATCCACGTTGCGGGCAAGGTAGACCCGATCTCCGATATCGAGGTCATTCAGACCGAACTGTGCCTGGCCGACATGGGTACCGTCGAGAAGGCGCTCAATCGCTACACCAAGGCCGCCAAATCCGGCAACGACAAGGACGCGGCCAAACTTGTGGCGTTGCTGACGCGCATCCAGGCCGCGCTGAACGAAGGTAAGCCTGCCCGCTCCGTGGAAGTCACCAAGGAGGAGCAGCCCCTGCTCAAGTCCCTGTGCCTGATCACCGCCAAACCGGCCATGTTTGTCGGCAATGTGAGCGAAGACGGTTTCGAGAACAACCCTTTCCTGGATCGCCTGAGGGAATACGCCGCCAGCCAGAACGCCCCTGTGGTAGCGATTTGCGCCAAGATGGAAGCCGAAATGGCCGAGATGAGCGACGAAGACCGCGACATGTTCCTGGCCGAGATGGGTCAGACCGAACCGGGCTTGGCCCGCCTGATCCGGGGTGCCTTCAAGCTGCTGGGCTTGCAGACCTACTTCACCGCCGGCGTGAAGGAAGTGCGCGCCTGGACCATCCACATCGGGGACACTGCGCCCCAGGCCGCTGGCGTGATCCACGGTGACTTTGAACGCGGTTTCATCCGCGCGCAGACCATTGCGTTCGACGATTTCATTGCCTACAAGGGCGAGCAGGGCGCGAAGGATGCCGGCAAAATGCGTGCTGAAGGCAAGGAATACGTGGTGAAAGACGGAGATGTGCTGAACTTCCTGTTCAACGTCTGACCCGGTGGGGGCCTTGCCCCTCGCCCGTGCATTCGCCCTCCATCCCTGCACCGCCTCGCGCTGCAGGGATTTTTTCTGCCGTCGTGTCCCAGGCCGCGCTACCCGCATGGCCGGTTGCGCTCTACTTTTCACGCTATGAACCCAGGAATCGTCTATGCAGCCCTTGCCTACATGGCTTGGGGCCTGTTCCCGCTGTATTTCCGACAGGTGGTCCAGGTGCCCGCGCTGGAGGTGGTGGCCCACCGCACCGTGTGGTCGCTGGTGTTTGTGTTCGCGGTGCTGGCGGTGCGCAGCCAGTGGGGCTGGATGCGCGCGCTGTGGGGTCAGCCCAGGGTGCTGGGGGCATTTGTGGTGTCGGCGCTGCTGCTATCGGGCAACTGGCTCACCTATGTCTGGGCGGTGCAGAACCAGCACGTGGTGGACGCCAGCCTGGGGTATTTCATCCTGCCGCTGGTGAATGTGGCGCTGGGTTTTGTGTTTCTGCACGAACGGCCGCGCCCCGGGCAGTGGCTGGCCGTGGCGGTGGCAGCGTCGGGCGTGCTGTGGCTGGCGGTGCAGACCGGCCGCGTGCCCTGGATTGCGCTGGTGCTGGCACTGAGCTTTGGCTTTTACGGCCTGCTGCGCAAGGTGGCCACGCTGGGGGCGCTGGAAGGCTTGGCGCTGGAGACCCTGGTGCTGGCGCCGGTGGCGGTGGTGGCCCTGGGTGTCTGGGCGTCGCAGGGGCAGGGTGCGCTGGTGCACGGGGATGCCGCCACCGTGGGCTGGCTGCTGGTGGCTGGCCCCCTGACGGCGGTGCCCCTTCTGCTGTTTGCCGCGGGTGCGCGCCGGATTCCTTTGGCCACCATGGGCATCCTCCAGTACATCTCGCCCAGTCTGCAATTTGCGTTGGGGGTCTGGCTGTTCCGCGAACCCTTCGAGCCAGCACGCCTGGTGGGCTTTGTACTGATCTGGACGGCTCTGCTGGTGTACAGCGTGGAGGGGTGGTGGGCGCACCGGGGCGGCGCCAGCGCCTCAGTGCGGCTTGGCGGGGGTAGTCGGGGCTGAAAATACCAGTCGAAATGGCATCTGGCGCTTATGGGTAAAGCGCTGACAGCTATGTTTTCAGTAGCGTTTCTTGGCCGGGGTACCGGCTACGGAGGCGGATGCGTTTCGGCCAGCTGCAATCCCGGCGTGCCCGCGACGGCCCTTTGTGCGTTTTGCTTGATCCAGCACAGTTGACATGCATCAAGCTGCGCCCACACTGGTTGACGTCGTTCTCACGCCCGGCGCACTGCGCTGCCTCCGATGCCCGAAGCCCTTGTTGCTCACCCCCCGGCCCTGCCCGCTGCCGACGTGGTGTTCCATGCACGCGATCTTTGCAAAACCTACCAGACCGGGGAGGTGCAGGTGCGCGCGCTGCACGGTGTCAATCTCGACATCGTGCGCGGCGAGTTCGTGGTGCTGCTGGGCGCCTCGGGCAGCGGCAAGTCCACGCTTCTCAACATCCTGGGTGGGCTGGATGTGCCCACCAGTGGCGAGGTGCGTTTTGCCGACCACGCCCTCAGTGGCGCCAGCGAGAGCGAGCTCACCACCTACCGCCGCGAGCATGTGGGTTTTGTCTTTCAGTTCTACAACCTGATCCCCAGCCTGACGGTGCGCGAAAACGTGGCGCTGGTCACCGACATCGCACCGCACCCCATGCCTATCGACGAGGCGATTGGCCTGGTGGGCCTGACGCCGCGGCAGCACCATTTTCCGGCGCAGCTGTCGGGCGGTGAGCAGCAGCGCGTGGCGATTGCACGCGCCATCGTCAAGCGCCCCGATGTGCTGCTGTGCGACGAGCCCACGGGCGCGCTGGATTACCAGACCGGCAAGATGGTGCTGGAGGTGATCGCCCGCATCAACGCCGAGCTGGGCACCACGGCGGTGGTCATCACGCACAACGCCGCCATCGCCGCCATGGCCGACCGGGTGGTCTATCTGGTGGACGGCACCATCGCACGCATCGAGCGCAACGCACACCGGCTCTCGCCTTCGGAGCTGTCGTGGTGACGCGCCAAAAATCGCCCGCACGCGCGTCCGCTGTTGGGGATTCGCAGATCCACCGCGGCAAAAACGGATGAAAACCCTCGACCGCAAACTGCTGCGCGACCTGCGCCGCATGTGGAGCCAGGCGCTCACCATCGCGCTGGTGGTGGCCAGCGGCCTGGGGGGCTTCATCACCACCTTGTCGGCGGTGGATTCGCTGGCGCTGGCGCGCGACCAGTTTTATGCCCAGGGTCACTTTGCCGATGCGTTTGCCGGCGTCAAGCGCGCGCCGCTGGCGCTGGCCGAGGTGCTGCGCGGCGTGCCTGGCGTGGCCGATGTGCAGGTGACGGTGGAGCAGGTGGTGCGCGTGGAGATCGCCGGGCTGGTCGATCCCATCATCGGCCAGCTCATTGGCGTGGACCTGCGCCAGCCGCCGCGCATGAACCAGGTCACGGTGCGCAGCGGGCGCGCCCTGGCCCCGCCCGGCGCGGGGCAGGGCCGCAGCGACAGCGCCATCGATGCGCTGGTGTCCGAAGGCTTTGCCCGCGTGCGCGGCCTGCACCCCGGCGACGAGCTGACGGCGCTGGTCAACGGCAAGCGCCGCACGCTGCGCATCGTGGGTACGGCGCTGTCGCCCGAATACATCTTTGCGGGCATGGCGGGCATGCCCGACCTTCGCGGCTTTGGCGTGTTCTGGGTGGACCGCGAGGCATTGGCCGCGGCCTACGACATGCAGGGCGCGTTCAACCGCGTGGCCGTCAAGCTGGCGCCGCAGGCGTCAGAACCTGCCGTGCTCGATGGCCTCTCGCGCCTGCTGGCACCCTACGGCGGTCGCGACGCCCGGGGCAGGGATGACCAGGCATCGCACGCCATGCTCGACAACGAGATCAAGGAGCAGCGCGTGATGGGCACGCTGCTGCCCGCCATCTTTCTGGCCGTGGCGGCCTTCTTGCTGCATGTGGTGCTTTCGCGCCTCGTGGCCACGCAGCGCGAGCAGATTGCTGCGCTCAAGGCGCTGGGCTATGCCAATGCGGCCATCGCCGGGCATTACCTCAAGCTGGTGTCCGTGATCGTGGTGCTGGGGCTGGCACTGGGGGTGGCGCTGGGCAACTGGCTGGGCACGATGCTGACCGGCCTGTACGCCGAGTTCTTCTTTTTCCCGGTGTTCGAGCACCGCATCGCGCCCTGGCTGGTGCTGGTGGGTGCCGGGGTGACGGGCGGCACCGCACTGCTGGGCACGCTCAGCGCCATCGGGGCCACCGTGCGCCTGGCCCCGGCCGAGGCCATGCGCCCTCCGGCCCCGGGCCAGTACCGCCGCACGGTGCTGGAGCGCCTGGGCGTGCGCCCCATTCCGGCCGGGCTGCGCATGATCCTGCGCAACATGGAGCGCAAGCCGCTGCGCACCACACTCACCATTGGCGGCACGGCGGCGGCGGTGGCCATCGTGGTCATGGGCAATTTCTTTCGCGATGCGATCGACCATATCGTGGACACCACCTTCCACCTGGCCATGCGCAGCGATGTGAAGGTGTGGATGGCCGAGCCGGTGGATGCCCTGGCCCGCCTGCAGCTGGCGCGCCTGCCGGGGGTGACGGGCGTGGAGCCCGCGCGCAGCGTGGCGGTGCGCATGGCCCACGGCCACCGCAGCGAGCGCGTGGGGCTGCAGGGCGTGGCGCCAGGCGCGCAGCTGCTGCGCGTCATCGACGTGGATGGCCGGCAAAGCCCCGTGCCTGACGCCGGTCTGCTGCTGACCGACCGCCTGGCCGACAAGCTTGGCGTGCGCGTGGGCGACCAGGTGCGTGTGGAGGTGCTGGAGGGCCGCCAGCGCACGCTGCAGCTGCCGGTGCAGGCTACGGTGCGCGAAATGATGGGGCTGAACGCCTATGTGCAGCGCGATGTGCTCAACCGCTGGCTGCAAGAGGGCGATGTGGCCTCGCAGTTTGACGTGGCGCTGGAGCCCGGCTCGGAGGCACGCTTTCTGGAAGCCTCCAAGGCCCTGCCGGTGGTGGCGGGCGCCTTCAGCAAGGCCACGTTGCTGCGCAACATGCAGGATGTGAGCGCGCGCAATGTGCGCATCATGAGCACCATCCTCACGCTGTTCGCGGCCGTGATCGCGGTGGGCGTGGTCTACAACAATGCCCGCATTGCACTGGCCGAGCGCACCTGGGAGTTGGCGAGCCTGCGGGTGCTGGGCTTCACACGGGGCGAGGTGTCGGCGCTGCTGCTGGGTGAACTGGCGATCGGCATCGCGCTGGCGCTGCCGCTGGGCATGTGCATGGGCTGGGGGCTGGTGCACCTGTTGGTGGAACTGCTCAAGAACGACCAGTTTCTGTTTCCGGTGGTCATCAGTGCGCGCACCTATGCCTGGGCAGGGTTGTGCGTGGTGGCGGCCGGCCTGGCCAGCGCCCTGGTGGTGCGCCGGCAGATCGACCGGCTGGACATGGTGGGAGCGCTCAAGACGCGCGAATAGGCGGCGGCGAACAAGGCGAACAATGCAAGCAACAGGGATATGGCAATGCAAAAGAAAACGTTGATGCTGGCTGGGGGTGCGCTGGTGGTGCTGGGTGCACTGCTGGTGTGGGCGTTTGCGCCCCGGCCGCTGCCGGTGGAGGCGGCTGGCGTGGTGCAGGGGCGCTTCGAGGCGGGCATCGATGAAGACGCGAAGACCCGCCTGCGCGACCGCTACAGCATCTCGGCCCCCCTGGCCGGGCGGCTGGCGCGCATTGCGCTGCGCGAGGGCGATGCGGTGCAGGCGGGCGACGTGGTGGCGCGCATCACCCCCGCCATGCCGGCCCTGCTGGATGAGCGCAGCCTGCGCGAGCAGCAGGCCCGCGTCACGGCCGCCCAGGCCAATGTGCAGCGCGCCTCCGTGCGCATCGAGCGCAGCCGGGTGGCGCAGGCCCAGGCGCGCAACGACCTGCAGCGCAGCGAACAGCTGGCCCGGCAGGGCTTTGTGTCCCCCACGCGGCTTGATGCCGAGCGCCTGGCCTTGCAGGCGGCCGAAAAAGACACCGACGCCGCGGTGCAGGACCAGCAGGTGGCCCGCGCCGATCTGGCCCAGGCCCGCGCTGCGCTCGACGTGGTGCAGCGCCCCGGCAGCGCACCCGCTGGCAAGGCCTTCGAGGTGCTGGCCCCCGTCACCGGCCGTGTGCTGCGCGTGGCGCAGGTCAGCGAAAGTGTGGTGGCGCTGGGCACCGTGCTGGTGGAGGTGGGCGACACCGCGCAGCTTGAAGTGGTGGCGCCGCTGCTGTCCACCGATGCGCTGCAGGTGCGCCCGGGCAGCCCCGTGCGCATCGAGCGCTGGGGTGGGCCGGGCGTGCTGCAGGGGCGCGTGCGCAGCGTGGAGCCGGTCGCGTTCACCAAGGTGTCGGCGTTGGGCGTGGAAGAGCAGCGGGTCAACGTGCTGATTGACCTGACCAGCCCGCCCGCGCAGTGGGCCGCACTGGGCGACGGCTACCGCGTGGTGGCGCGTGTGCTCACCCGCGAGGCGCCGGACGCCACGCTGGTGTCGGTGAGCGCGCTGTTCCCGCTGCCTGTCAGCGACGGCGCCGCATCGGCCCCCATGGCGGAAGCTGCCGCGCCGCGCATGGCCGTGTTTGTGGTCGAGGGTGGCCGGGCACGGCGCACGCCGGTGGTGCTGGAGGCGCGTGGTAGCACCCACGCCTGGGTGAAAGAGGGGCTGCAAGCGGGCGCGCAGGTGGTGGTGTACCCGCCCGCTGCGCTGACCGACGGTGCCCGGGTCAAGGTGCGCACCCCCTGACGGAGTGTTGGCCCATGGCCCCTGAATCCCTGGTTGAAGCCTATGCCGCCGCCGAGCAGCGCCTGCGCCAGTTGCAGCGCAGCCCCGAGGCCTTTGACCATCCGGTCGGCGCTGTCGAGTGGATCGAAACCCATATCTCCTGGCTGCTGCTGGCGGGTGACTTTGTCTACAAGTTCAAGAAGCCGCTGAAGCTGGATTTCCTGGACTTCAGCACCCCCGCGTTGCGGCGCGCCGCCTGCGAGGAAGAGCTGCGCATCAACCGCCGCACCGCGCCGGCGCTGTACCTGGGGCTGGTGGCGCTGAGCGGCCAGGCGGGCTGTCTACAGTTGCAGCCCGCCGAAATGGCCCCGGCCGACGCGGAGCCCGCCGTGCGCATGCGCCGCTTTGCGCAGGAGGCGCTGCTGAGCCACCTGCTGGAGCAGCAGCGCCTGCTGCCCGGCCACATCGACGCCCTGGCGCAGCAGGTCGCGCAGTTCCATGCCGGCGCGGCGGTGGCCACTGCCGGTCAGGGCTGGGGCACGGCGCAGGCCGTGGTGGCGCCGGTGCAGGATTGCCTGGCGGCGCTGCAGCCGCTGGTGGCGCAATGGGCGCCCGACAGGGGCCCCGGGCTGCAGCAGCTGGCGCAGTGGTGTGGCGCGCAAGGCACCGCGCTGGGGCCGGTGTTTGCGCAGCGCCTGCAGTCCGGGCGCGTGCGCGAATGCCACGGCGACCTGCATTTGGCCAATCTGGTGCTGATCGATGGACAGCCGCAGCTCTTCGACGCGATCGAGTTCAACCCGGCGCTGCGCTGGATCGATTGCGTGGCTGACATCGCCTTTCTGGCCATGGACCTGGAAGCCCGCGGACGCGCCGACCTGGCCTGGCGCTTTCTGAACGCCTGGCTGGAGCACACCGGCGACTACGCGGGCCTGCAGGTGTTGCCGTACTACCGCGTGTACCGGGCCCTGGTGCGCGCCCGCGTGGCGGGCATGCGGCTCACGCAGGTGGAGAGCGGGGTGAAGGGCGCGGTGGGTGGCGACGCGCACGCGGCCAGCCTGCGGGAGCTGCAGCGCTATCTGGCGCTGGCGCTGCGCTTCACCGCGCCCCGGGCGGTCGAACTGTGGCTGGCGCACGGGTTCTCCGGCGCGGGCAAGAGCACGCAGTCGCAAGCGCTGATCGCCGAGCGCGGTGTGGTGCGCGTGCGCGCCGATGTGGAACGCAAGCGGCTGTTTGGCCTGGCGCCGCAGGCATCGAGCGCGGCCGTGCCGGGCGGCATCTACACGGCCGAGGCCTCAGAGCGCACCCACGAAGCCCTGGCGCAGGCAGCCCGTCGTGCCCTGGAGGCGGGCTTCACCGTGCTGGTGGACGCCACGTTCCTGAACCCCGCCATGCGCCAGCGCTTCATGGCACTGGCGGCGCAGGCGCAGGTGCCATGCCGCATCCTGTCGTTCGAGGCGCCCCTGGCGGTGCTGCGCGAGCGGGTGCGCAGCCGCCAGCTGGCGGGTGGCGATGCATCGGAAGCCTCGGTGCAGGTGCTGGAGTCGCAATGGGCTGCGGCCCAGCCGCTCTTGCCCGCCGAAGAGGCGCTGACGGTGCATGTGGACACCACCCGGCCGGTGAACTGGAATGTGCTGCTGCCGTGCGCCGATGGCAGCATGTCGGCTACATCGCCAGTTGCCCCGGCATGAAGTGCAGCAGCACGGTGGTCATGACGAGGTAGCGAAAGAACTTGCCCACCGCCATGTAGGCCAGGCAGGGCCAAAACGGCAGATGCAGCCAGCCTGCCACGGCGCACAGCGGGTCGCCCACCACGGGCAGCCAGCTCAGCAGGCAGGTCTTGGCCCCCCATTTGCGCAGCCAGACGCGCGCGCGGCGCTCGGTGCGGCTGAGCTCGCGCGCCGGTTTTGCATCAGTGCCGGTGGGGTGGTTCAAACGGCGGTGTCGCCGTGCCGCATCCCAGGCGCGGTGCGCACCCAGGCCCATCCACCAGCTCACGCCGCCGCCCAGGGTGTTGCCCAGAGTGGCAACACCAATGGCGGGCCAGAAAAGGTCGGGGTTGAGCTTGATCAGGCCAAACACCGCAGCCTCCGAGCCCACTGGCAACAGCGTGGCCGAGACAAACGACACGATAAAGACCGTGCCCAGGCCGAATTGGGGCAGGGCGAGCCATTCCAGCAGCTGGTGCATCCAGATTTCCATAGGCGGCGAGTGTAGGGCCGCCCGGCTTGTGCTGTGGCCGCTCAGGGAGCTGTCCTACATCGGTGTGCGCAATGCACGCATGGGCGCCTGCAGCCCGCATTTGTATCGTGGAGCAACAAGACCCCTGAACGCAAACCACGGGAGGCCCCATGCCATCACAGACCCAGCTCCGTTCGAATCTGCAGACACTCCACACCCACCGTACACGGGTTGCCCGCGCTGCACGCTGCAGCGCCGCTGTGGTTGCATTGTTGGCGGCAAGTCTGAGCGGCGTGCAGGCGGCTGCGTCGACCGACACGGTTCCCGGGTTGGGCCAGCCAGTGCGCGGCCTGGACTCGGCGCCCTGCCAGAGCACCCCGACCACGGACGCCGCATTGCGCCGTATCGGCCACGAGTTGCAGCAGCAAGGCATGGCCCTGACTGCCATGTGCAACGCGGTCAGCGGAGCCTGGGTGGTACAGGTACGCGTCGTGGACGGCATGAAAGCCAGCAAAGTGGTGCGTGGCCCTCTGGCCGATGGTCATGATGTGGACATGGGCACGCCGGCAGGCGTTTCGCTGGCCGGTGCCCAACCGGGCGCCAAGGGTTTCTCTCCCGACGTGCAGTACAACCGCCAGTGGCTTTCCACACTGATGGCGCGCCACGATTTCCGCAACCTGCAAGATGCCTGGTGGCATTTCGCACAGCGCGGCGCGACGCCACCTGTAGTGGCGGCGACCGACATTGCGTCCCGCTGACACCGGGTTAAAAACTGGCCGTTGAGGGTGGCTGACAGGGCGGGCAGCCCCTGCAGCACGCGCGCAGATCATTTCAACTGCTGAAATTTTGAGCAGGTACAATCCTGCCTCCTTTTTCAGCATCTGCTGCGCCCGCCTTTCACCCCGCCCATGCACATCGGCCACATTCCTTTGGCGAACCGCCTGTTCGTTGCCCCGATGGCGGGCGTCACCGACCGGCCGTTTCGCCAGCTGTGCAAGGCGCTGGGCGCGGGCTACGCGGTGAGCGAGATGGTGACCTCGCGCAAGGATTTGTGGAACAGCCTCAAGACCTCGCGCCGGGCCAACCATGAAGGGGAGCCGGGGCCCATCGCCGTGCAGATCGCCGGCACCGATGCGCCGATGATGGCCGAGGCTGCGGTCTACAACGTGGAACGCGGCGCGCAGATCATCGACATCAACATGGGCTGCCCGGCCAAGAAGGTGTGCAACAAATGGGCGGGCTCCGCCCTGATGCAGAACGAGGCGCTGGCGGTGGAGATTGCTGCAGCGGTGGTCGAGGCCTGCGCGCGTTTCAATGTGCCCGTCACACTGAAGATGCGCACCGGCTGGTGCCAGGAGCACAAGAACGCGGTGCAGCTCGCGCGGCACTTCGAGGCCGTGGGCATCCAGATGCTGACCGTGCACGGCCGTACGCGCGAGCAGGGCTACAAGGGCCATGCGGAGTACGACACCATCGCAGCCGTCAAGGCGGCGGTGAAAGTGCCCGTGGTGGCCAACGGCGACATCACCTCGCCCGAGAAGGCGCGCGATGTACTGGCCGCCACCGGCGCCGACGCGATCATGATCGGCCGCGCTGCCCAGGGCCGGCCGTGGATCTTCCGCGAGATCGGCCACTTTCTGGCCACGGGCGAACACCTGGCACCACCGCTGGTGGCCGAGGTGCGGCGCCTGCTGCTGGACCACCTGCAAGACCACTACAGCCTGTATGGCGAGCTGACCGGCGTGCGCAGTGCGCGCAAGCACATTGCCTGGTACCTGCGCGCGCTGCCGGGCGGCGAGGCCTTGCGGGCACACATCAATACGATCGACGACTGCACCACGCAGTGGCAGGCCGTGGCCGATTACCTGGACGCCCTCGGGCAACAGATGGACCGGCTGCCCGCCGCCGCCGACGTGGATGCCGACACAGAAGAACAAGAGGGATTGGCTGCATGAGCAAGAAACACATAGAAGAATGCGTGCGCGAGAGCCTGCAGGGCTACTTTCGCGACCTGGGCGGCGAGACGCCCGATGGCATGTACGACATGCTGGTGCGGGTGGTCGAAAGGCCGCTGCTGGAAGTCGTGATGCAGCAGGCCGAAAACAACCAGTCGCGTGCCGCCGAATGGCTGGGACTGAACCGCAACACCCTGCGCAAGAAGCTGGTCGAGCACAAGCTGCTCTAGCATCCGCGGGCTCAATACTATTAAATTTATAGCTGCTAGCGCTTGATGGATAAGCGCTGGGGCCTGTTTTTATTCAAAACCTCCGCACCACCATTGCCATGAACGCACTCCTCTCCGTCTCCGATAAGACCGGCATCGTCGAATTCGCCCAAGCGCTGCATGCGCTGGGCGTCAAGCTCCTGTCCACCGGCGGCACCGCCAAGCTGCTGGCCGACAAGGGCCTGCCCGTGACCGAAGTGGCCGAGGTCACCCAGTTCCCCGAGATGCTCGACGGCCGCGTGAAGACACTGCACCCCAAGGTGCACGGCGGCCTGCTGGCGCGCCGTGAGCTGCCCGAACACATGGCGGCGTTGAAGGAACACGGCATCGACACCATCGACCTGCTGGTGGTCAACCTCTACCCCTTTGAAGCCACCGTGGCCAAGGCCGGTTGCACGCTGGCCGACGCCATCGAGAACATCGACATCGGCGGCCCCGCCATGGTGCGCAGCGCCGCGAAGAACTGGAAGGACGTGGGCGTGATCACCTCGGCCGACCAGTACGAGGCCGTGCTGGCTGAATTGAAAGCGGGCGGCAAGCTGTCCGACAAGCTGCGCTTTGCGCTGTCGGTGGCCGCATTCAACCGCATCGCGCAGTACGACGGCGCCATTAGCGACTACCTCTCCTCCGTCACGTTCGAAGAAGAAAAGCTGTCGGAAACCTACGTGCCCACGCGCACCCAGTTCCCCGGCCAGAGCAATGGCATCTTCACCAAGGTGCAAGACCTGCGCTACGGCGAGAACAGCCACCAGCAGGCCGCGCTGTACCGCGACCTCTACCCCGCGCCCGGCTCGCTGGTCACCGGTGTGCAGCTGCAGGGCAAGGAACTGAGCTACAACAACATCGCCGACGCTGATGCGGCGTGGGAATGCGTGAAGAGCTTTGACGCCGCTGCCTGCGTGATCGTCAAGCACGCCAACCCCTGTGGCGTGGCCGTGGGCCTGGACGCCTTGAGCGCCTACAGCAAGGCCTTCCAGACCGACCCCACCAGCGCCTTCGGCGGCATCATCGCGTTCAACCGCGTGGTGGACGGCCAGGCTGCGGCCCAGGTGAGCAAACAGTTTGTCGAGGTGCTGATGGCCCCCGACTTCACGGCCGAGGCGCTGGAGATCTTCAAGGCCAAGGCCAATGTGCGCCTGCTCAAAATTGCCTTGCCCGCGCATGGCGGCAAGACGGACTGGGAACGCGGCCGCAACGCCATGGACGCCAAGCGCATCGGCTCGGGCCTGCTGCTTCAGACCGCTGACAACCACGAGCTGTCTCTCATCGACCTGAAAGTCGTGACCCAGAAGCAGCCCACGCTGGAAGAAATGGAAGACCTGCTGTTCGCCTGGAAGGTCGCAAAGTACGTGAAGAGCAATGCCATCGTCTTCTGCAAGGGCGGCATGACCATGGGCGTGGGCGCGGGGCAGATGAGCCGCCTGGATTCGGCCCGCATCGCCAGCATCAAGGCAGGCCACGCAGGCCTGACCTTGCAAGGCACGGTCGTGGCGAGCGACGCGTTCTTCCCCTTCCGCGACGGCCTGGACGTGGTGGTCGATGCGGGCGCTACCTGCGTGATCCAACCCGGTGGCTCGATGCGCGACAACGAAGTGATCGACGCCGCCAACGAGCGTGGCGTGGCCATGGTCTTCAGCGGTGTGCGGCATTTCCGCCACTGATGTCAGGGTGCTGATCATCACTCCCTGAAAAAAAGCGGCCTTGGCCGCTTTTTTGTTGTCTGCGCGCCTGCGCGGAGTACATGGCGGTCAGGCCGCCACGATGCGACCGCGCCCGCTGACACCGGCCAGCACCTTGAGCGATTTGTCGGTGCTGGCGGTGTAGTTGCGGCTGGTGATGGTGCTGACATACACCCAGTCGGCGCGGCATTCGGTGGCGGTGGCGGTCACCACCATGTAGCCCCGGCGCGAAGTGTCGCAGTATTTGAGCGGCGTGATCAGCTGCTGGAGCGCGCCCGCCAGCGTGGCCGGGTTCTCCTTGGGCAGGTATTCCTCGAAGCCCGGCGACGATACTGACGAGGTGGCGAACTCCACGCCCACCGCATTGCCACCCATGTCCGCCAGTTCATTCGCCCAGGCGTTGTGCGTGTCGCCCGACAGCACCACCAGGTTCTTGCCCAGGCTGCGGGCCGTGCCCAGCACGGTTTCGCGGGCAGCCTGGTAGCCGTCCCAGGCGTCGAGGTTGTACGGAATCGAGGGCTGGGCGAGGATGGCTTTTTCGGCGGCGGTCAGCGTGGCGGGGGCCGTCTGGGCCTTGGCGACGATGGCTGCGTATTGCGACACCGTCACGCCTGCGCCGGGCTGGATGGTCTCGATGAGGATGGGCGCCGGAATGTTCATGCGCCCCATCAGCACCTGCTGGCCCAGCACTTGCCAGGTAGCGGTGGATGCGGCCATTTGCTGCTGGAGCCACTGGGTCTGCGTGCTGCCCAGGATCTGGCGGGCGGGGGCGCCCACGGCGGCGGTAAAGCCTGCTGCGTCAAAGCCGGTGGCGGTGAAGAAACGGGTGTAGTCGGCCTGTTCGTCGCGCCCGATCAGGCGCGTGTCGAGCATCTGCAGCGCCACCAGGTTGCCAAAGTTGAAGCTGCGGTAGATCAGATCGGGCTGCGCATTGCGCGTGGGCATCCACTCGTGGTAGGCCTGCAGGGCTGCCGCCTTGCGCGCCGCAAAGCTGCCTTCGGTGGCGGCCTGGTGGTTTTCGGCGCCGTTGGCCCAGGTGTCGTTGGTGATCTCGTGGTCGTCCCATACGGCGATCATGGGGGCGGCGGCATGCAGGGCCTGCAGGTCGGGGTCGGTCTTGTACTGCGCGTGGCGCAGGCGGTAGTCGGCCAGCGACAGGATTTCGGTGGCGGGTTGCGACAGGCGGCCCAGCTGCGCGGCGCTGGCCGAGGCGTAGCCTCCGCGCGCGTATTCGTAAAGGTAGTCGCCCAGGTGCACGGTGGCATCGAGGTCGTTGCGGCGCGCGGCGTCGGCGTACACGTTGAAGTAACCCGCCGGGTAGTTGGCGCACGAGAACACCGCCAGCTTGACCAGTGCCACGCTGCCGGTGGGCAGCGTGCGGGTGCGTGCAGTGGCCGACTGGGCCGCATAGGCCTTGAAGCGGTAGTGGTAGGCCGTGGCCGGCTTGAGGCCAGTGGCATCGACCTTGACAGTGAAGTCTTTGGCGGCAGTGGCGGTGGCCTGGCCTTTGGCCACCACGGTGGTGAAGACCGCATCCGTCGCAACTTCCCATTGCACCGGGATGTCCGCCGTGTGGCCCGCGGGCGGCGTGATGCGCGTCCACAGGATCACGCGGTCACTGAGCGGGTCGCCGCTGGCCACACCATGCACAAAGCTGACAGCGGGAGCGTCATCATCACTGCCACCGCAGGCAGCCAGCGGCAATGTGCCCAATGCCGTGGCGCCGAGAGCGAGCTGGCGCACAAACACTCGGCGGCCGACATCGACGGGGGCCGAGGAGGGTTCTTCTGCGCCATCGTGGCGCAGCAGGTGGGTCAATGGGCGGTCGGAACGGGGAGGGCGATTCATGGGGCTGCAGTCCTGGTAAAGCCAGACAGGTTCGCACTCCGATATGACGATGCCGTGAAGGCTGAATGGAGGCGCGCAACCCGCTGCCAGCGCCGACTCTCCGCCTGCCCTTGTCGACCCAGCCGGTGTGGCGATTCCAGGAAACCGAAGCGTGCGCCTCAAGCGGTTGTGGTGACCGAAGGGGCGCGTCCTTTGTACCGGGCCCGCTCGTCCATTTGCGTCGCTTGTTTTTCAGGCTGCTGTGTCGGGCTCGCTGCGCTGTCCAAAGTCCATCGGCAGGCCCACATAGTTCTCCGCCAGCGACACCGAGGCTGCACGCGAGTTGACGAGGTAGTCCAGCTCGGCCTCCTGGATCTTCTGGCCGAACTCGCCGGTCTCGGGGAAGCGGTGCATCAGCGAGGTGAACCACCACGAAAAGCGCTCTGCCCGCCACACGCGGCGCAGGCAGCGCTCGGAGTAGGTGTCGATGCCAACGGCTGATTTGTCGTTGTAGAACTCGGACAGCGCGGTCCACAGATAGCCCACGTCGCTGGCGGCCAGGTTCAGCCCCTTGGCGCCGGTGGGCGGCACGATGTGGGCCGCGTCGCCCGCCAGGAACATGCGGCCAAAACGCATGGGTTCGGCCACAAAGCTGCGCAGCGGGGCAATGCTCATCTCCAGTGCGGGGCCGGTGACCAGATTGGCGCGCGCCTCGGGGTCGAGGCGGTTGCCCAGCTCGGTCCAGAACTGGTCGAGGGTCCAGTTCTCGATTTTGTCGGTGTTGGGCACCTGCACGTAGTAGCGGCTGCGCGTGGCGCTGCGCATGCTGCACAGCGCAAAGCCGCGCTCGGTGTTGGCGTAAATCAGTTCGTGCGACACCGGCGGCACATCGGCCAGCACACCCAGCCAGCCAAAGGGGTAGACACGTTCGTAAGTCTTGAGCAGATCGGCCGGGGCGCTGGCGCGGCACACGCCGTGGTAGCCGTCGCAGCCTGCGATGAAGTCACAGGCCAGCTCGTGCGTCTGGCCGTCCTTCTGGTAGGTCACGCGGGGGCTTTGGCCTTCGAAGTCGTGCACTTGCACGTTCTGCGCGTCGTACACGGTCGTCAAGCCTTCTGCCGCGCGCGCGTCCATCAGGTCGCGCGTCACTTCGGTCTGGCCATACACCGTCACGCGGCTGCCGCCGGTCAGCTCGTGCAGGTCGATGCGGTGGCGCTGGCCCTTGAACAGCAGTTCGATGCCATCGTGGGGCAGCCCCTCGGCATGGGCACGGGCACCAACGCCAGCCTTGTCCAGCAGGTCCATGCTGACCTGCTCCAGCACGCCAGCGCGGATGCGGCCCAGCACGTAGTCGGGGCTGCGCTGTTCGATGATGACGGCGTCAATGCCGGATTTGTAGAGCAACTGGCCGAGCAGCAGACCGGCGGGGCCTGCGCCGATGATGGCAACCTGGGTACGCATGGTGGACAACCTCACAAAGGCGTTAGAAAGCGGTAAAGGAACAGGGCCAAGCGTAGGTTGATCCATGTCAATTGAAGCCCGGCCCACGCCGCTATCGTGCGATTGATGGATTTGATGTGCGATCATCGCGCAATCTTCCATGGCCTCGGCTCACCTCCAGTCTTCGACCAGGCGACCGATCCCAGGCGCCCCAGGCAAACCATGACCACCTTTCCCATCGCCAAGGCAGATTTCATCGAAGGCATGGCCAAGGGCATGGCCGTGCTGGAGAGTTTTGACACCGAGCGCCAGCGGCTCAATGCCACGCTGGCCGCGCAGCGCACGGGTCTCACGCGCGCTGCGGCGCGGCGGCACCTGCTCACGCTCGCGCACCTGGGGTATCTGGAGACGGATGGCAGCTACTTCTGGCTGGCGCCCAAGGTGCTGCGGTTTTCAGGCAGCTACCTGGCCTCAGCCCGGCTGCCGCGCGTGCTGCAGCCCACGCTGAACCGGCTGGCGGCGCAGACCCAGCAGTCGTTTTCGGCCGTGGTGCTGGATGGCAACGAGGTGGTGATCGTGGCGCGCAGCGGGGTGTACGGCGCGCCGTCGCGCGTGCTGGCCTATGGTCTGCACCTGGGGGCGCGGCTGCCGGCGCACCCCACGTCCACGGGGCGCGTGCTGCTGGCGGCATTGCCTCCTGCCCAACTCACTGCGTGGCTCAAGGCCTGCTCACTGCACCGCCTCACGCCCCACACCATCACCCAGGTCGGCCCGCTGCGGCAGGTGGTTGCCAAGGTGCGGCGCGATGACTATTGCCTGGCGGTGGAAGAGCACGAGCTGGGCGTGCACGCGCTGGCCGTGCCCCTGCGCAATCTGCAGGGCGACACGGTGGCGGCGCTGAATGTGGTGGCGTCGCCCAAGCAGGTGGATGAGAGCAGCCTGCAGCGCGACATGCTGCCGCTGCTGCAGGAGGCCGCCCGCGAGTTGCGCGGGCTGCTGTGAGCGCTACCGTCGAGTTGCCAAGCGAAAATATCAATAAAAATAGCCTCTAGGGATGCTCTGCACGAATCCCTGCGTGACGTGCTTGAACATGGGCAAAGCCCAGACAATAAGCACATGAAGCAAAGCAGTCTGGGCCTGAACAACACCACCAAGCGCACGCGCAAGCGTGAATTCCTTGATGCCATGGAGTTGGTGGTGCCCTGGACAGAACTGGTCTCGCTGATAGAGCCCTACGCCCCCGAGAGCGGGCGCAGGGGCCAGCAGCCCTTTGCAGTGCAGACCCTGCTGCGCATCCATTTCATGCAGCAATGGTTCAAGCTCAGCGACCCAGCGATGGAAGAAGCCCTGCACGACGTGCCAGCGTTTCGGGACTTTGCAGGCCTGTCCCATTGGGACGAATACATCCCCAGCGAATCGAGCATCCTGCGCTTTAGGCATCTGCTGGAGCGCCATAAGCTGGCTGATCAGATCCTGGCCACGGTCAATGCACTGCTGCAGGCCAAGGGACTCCAACTCAAAGCAGGCACGGTGGTGGACGCCACGCTGATTGCCGCGCCCACTTCCACCAAGAACCGAAGTGGCGAGCGCGACCCCGAGATGCACCAAAGCAAGAAGGGCAACCAGTGGTACTTCGGTATGAAGGCCCACATTGGCGTGGATGCAGACTCAGGCTTGGTGCACACGGTGCGCGGCACTAGCGGCAATGTTGGTGATGTAGTCGAGGCCAACAGCCTGCTGCACGGGCAGGAAGCAAATGCCTTTGGCGACGCGGGCTACCAAGGGGTAGACAAGCGACCTGATGCCAACCCAAACGTGCACTGGCATGTAGCCCTGCGCCCAAGCTTGCGCCGGGCTTTGGACAAGGACAAGCCGCTGGAGGCGTTGATCGACCAATTGGAGCGCACCAAGGCCAGCATCCGGGCCAAGGTGGAGCACCCGTTCAGGGTAATCAAGCAACAGTTTGGATATGTGAAGGTGGGCTACCGGGGGCTCAAGAAGAACACGGCGCAGATCGTCACGCTGTTTGCGCTGGGCAATCTGTGGATGGCAAGGCACAAGCTGATGGCCTGCATAGGACAGGTGCGTGTGCAAGGGGCGTGATGCCACTGGATCGGGGGCGAATAGCCCCTGGGCGGAGCTCGCGGGGCTCGCTGCACACGCGTAATTGCTCAGTTTCCGTGCTGTTTTAGTTCAGGCATCGCTGTGGCACAGACAGAACCGATTCGTGAAGAGTTTCCCTAGCGCTTGATGGTAAAGCGCTGGCAGCTATTATTTTGATAGTTCTTTGAACACTTCGCGGGCGGCTGCCACGGTGGTGGCAATGTCCTCGGGTGTGTGGGCGGCGCTGACAAAACCGGCCTCATAAAGCGCAGGTGCAATATAGATACCGCGATCCAGCAGGCCGTGGAACAGCTGGTTGAAACGCGCGCTGTCGGTCTTGAGCACCTGGGCGTAGTTGTGGGGCAGCTCGGGCATCAGGAAGAAGCCGAACATGCCGCCTTCGCTGTCGGTGCTGAAGGGCACGCCTTCGGCGGCGGCGGCAGCGGCGAGGCCATCAACCAGCGAACGTGTGGTGGCCGAGAGGGCGTCGAAGAAGCCGGGCTTCTTGATCTCGCGCAGCGTGGCCAGCCCGCAGGCCGTGGCCACCGGGTTACCCGACAGCGTGCCGGCCTGGTACACCGCGCCCAGCGGCGCCAAGTGTTCCATGATGGCGCGCGGGCCACCGAAGGCTGCCAGCGGCATGCCACCGCCAATGACCTTGCCCAGCACCGTGATGTCGGGTTTGAAGCCGGGGATGCTCTTGGCATAGACGCTTTGCGCGCTGCCCAGGGCCACGCGAAAGCCCGTCATCACCTCATCCAGCACCAGCAGCGCGCCATATTCGGTGCACAGCTCGCGGCAGCGCTTCATGAACGGCACGCTGGCGCGCACCAGGTTCATGTTGCCCGCGATGGGCTCGATCATCACGCACGCCAGTTCCTTGCCGTGCAGGGCAAAGGCTTCTTCGAGCTGGGCGACATTGTTGTATTCGAGCACCAGGGTGTGCTGCACCACTTCAGGCGGCACGCCCGCGCTGGTGGCGTTGCCAAACGTGGCCAGGCCCGAGCCGGCTTTGACGAGCAGTGAGTCGGCGTGGCCGTGGTAGCAGCCCTCGAACTTGATGAACTTGGCTCGCCCCGTGGCGCCACGTGCGAGGCGGATGGCGCTCATGCCGGCTTCGGTGCCGGAGCTGACGAGGCGGATCATCTCCATCGAAGGGACCAGGCTCAGGATCTCTTCGGCCAGCTCCACTTCTCGCTCGGTGGGTGCGCCGAAGCTGAAGCCGTCAAGGGCGGCGCTCTGCACGGCTTCGAGCACGGCGGGGTGGCCGTGGCCCAGGATCATCGGTCCCCAGGAGCCGATGTAGTCGATGAAACGCTGGTCGTTGGCGTCCCAGAAGTAGGCGCCTTTTGCACGCTTCACAAAACGCGGCGTGCCGCCCACGGCCTTGAAGGCCCGCACGGGCGAGTTCACGCCGCCGGGGATCAGCGCCTTGGCGCGTTCGAACAGGGGAATATTGAGATCAGTGCTTGGTGTCATGGGGTGGCATCACAAAGCCTTCGAGGGCCTGTGCTTCATCAATCGGGGATTCTTCTTCGTCACCATCGGCCTCGTCACCGTCGGGCTGGGCCCAGAACATGCGGTCGGGCACGATGTGCCCCATGCCGGGGCGAAAGCCGGCGTCCAGACAGCGGTCGAGGTAGCCCAGCGCCTCGCTGGTGGCTTCGCCCAGGTCGTTGCCGCTGGCCACCAGGGCCGTGAGGGCCGCCGACAGGGTATCGCCGGCGCCGGAGAAGGTGGCGTCGAACAGTTCGAACTTGCCACTGCCCAGCACGGTCTGGGGGGAGGCCAGCACGTTCTCGACAAACTGCTCCGGCAGGGGAATGCCGGTGACCAGGGTATAGGGCACGCCCATTTCGGAGGCGGCCCGGGCAATGTCGCGCGCCGTGGGGCTGCGGTCGCTGGTCCAGTCGGGCAACAGCCAGCGCCACAGGGTGCTGTGGTTTCCAACCAACACCGAGGTCTGCGGTAACAACAATTCGCGGAACGCGTCCAGGTACTCGTCGATCAGCTCATCGCGCCACCAGGACAGGTTGGGCATGTACGCTATCACCGGGACTTCGTCATAGTCTGTGGTTATTTCAGCGATGGTGCTGATGTTCTCCGGACTGCCCACGAAACCGACCTTGATGGCCTGGACCGGCAGGTCTTCCAGCACGGCCCGGGCCTGCTCGGCCACCGCCTCGTCGTCAAAGCTGAAGTGGTCGAAAATCTGCGCCGTGTCACGGGCATAGGCACCTGTGACCACGGCAATCGGATGCCCGCCTACGGAGGCAATGGTGGTGATGTCGGCCGTCAGCCCGCCAGCGCCGCTGGGGTCGCTGGCATTGAAGACGAGCACGCATGCAGGGCTTGCGTCCTCCGGGCCGTCATCGTCGAGGTCCATGATGTCTGGGGGGGGAGTGGATGCTTTGGTGGTCATGGACCAGATCCTGCAAGAAGGGTGGCACCGAAGCCGCAGCCCACGGAGATGACTAGATACAATCGTTGCATTCTATGTGAAGGCCCTTTAAGCTGTGATCGACTCTAAAACCTGGATGTGTTTGATTTGCGGTTGGATTTATGACGAAGCAGAGGGATCTCCTGAGCACGGCATTGCCCCCAATACTCCCTGGGATCAGGTCCCGATGAACTGGACCTGTCCCGAATGCGGAGCCCGCAAGGAAGACTTCGAGATGGTTCAGATTTGAGGCGCATCAGCATCATCATGTGCTGATGCGTTGTTTATTTTTCCATCGGGAGCAGTAACAATTGACTACAACAGGCGCATCTTTCAAAGTGCTCGTGGTGGATGACAGCAACACCATCCGTCGAAGCGCCGAGATTTTTCTCAAGCAGGGGGGGCACGAAGTCTTGTTGGCCGACGACGGCTTTGATGCTTTGGCCAAAGTCAATGATTACCAGCCACAGCTGATTTTCTGCGACATCCTCATGCCCAAGCTCGATGGGTACCAGACCTGCGCCATCATCAAGCGCAACGCCCGTTTTGCGGATACTCCGGTGGTAATGCTGTCCTCCAAGGATGGCGTTTTCGACAAGGCGCGCGGGCGCATGGTCGGCTGCCAGGAATATCTCACCAAACCGTTTACCAAAGACCAGCTGTTGCAAGCGGTGCAGCAGTTTGGCAATGCCCAACAAGGAGCGATGTAATGCCCATCCAGAAAGTACTGGTCGTCGACGACTCGAAGACCGAGTTGATGTTTTTGACGGACCTGCTTCAGAAAAAAGGTATGCAGGTTCGCACCGCAGAAAATGCTGAAGAGGCTTTTCGCCGTCTGGCGGAGGAGAAGCCTGACCTGATCCTCATGGATGTCGTGATGCCTGGCCAAAATGGGTTCCAGCTCACGCGCGCCATTACCCGGGATCCGCTGTATGCCGATGTGCCCATCATTATGTGCACCAGCAAGAATCAGGAAACAGATCGCGTCTGGGGGATGCGGCAGGGAGCGCGTGGCTACATCACCAAGCCCGTGGATCCCGCCGAACTGCAGGCCAAGATCGACGCCCTGAACTGAGGCTGCGGCGCGTTCATGGCCAACCGCGAAGCCCTGCGAGAGCTCCAGACCCGACTTGCCAGCCGTCTTCAGGCCGCAAGAACCGAAGGGACCTCTGTTTCCTCCTGGCTGGCTGTAGAGTCCGCCGGGAGTTTCTATTTGCTGCCACTGGGCCAGTCCGGGGAGATCTTCCCCTGGGGTTCGATCCAGGCAGTTCCGTACACCCAGAGCTGGTTTCTGGGTGTTGCCAACCTTCGGGGGGGGCTGGTCGGTGTGGTGGATCTGGCGGGGCTGCTGGGTTCCTCTGCGCCGCGTACCGACCAGGCGCTCGCAGAGGCCAGCCTGCTTGCATTCAATGCCGCCCTGGATGTGAACGCCGCCTTGCTGGTGGATCGTCTGGCGGGGCTGCGCGGTACCGATGCCTTTGTGTCATCCGAGCCGCCCGACGACGATGCCCCTGCTTTTTTTGGCACCGTTTACATCGATTCCAGCGGCAAACGCTGGCAGGAGCTGAACTTGCAGATCCTGTCCCAACATCCCGCTTTCCTGAGCATCAGTGCTTGAGTTTTTCTGTAAGGCCGCACCATGTCCGTTGTCAATCAATTTGGAAAACTGTTCAACCGGAAACCTGCCACTCCGGAAACCGGCGCGACCGCCGACGACGGGCAGGATCTGCTTGCCACGGGTCCGCTGGAAGGCTCGCCAATGCGCGATACCTACCAATCCGAGGCGATGAACAGCGTCCAGGGCGATCCTGACGGTTATGTGCCGGAGCTGCACTCACCAGAGGCGGAAGAAGATCTGATCTCGCTGCCGGTATTGGGGCGGGCGACTGCGGCGGCCCACCAGCGGCGATTGCTCGCGCTGCTGCTGATCGGCGTTGCGGTGCTGGCTTTGATCGCTTTCTGGGTGCTGCAGCAGGCGGACCGGTCTGCCCAGCAGCTTGCTTCGACCGGGCAATCCCTGATGCAGTCACAGCGGCTCGCCAAGTCCGTGTCGCAGGCGCTGGTGGGTAGTCCCCAGGCCTTCCCGGACGTTGTGGAAAGCTCAGGCGTGCTGGCGCGAAACGTGCGCGCCCTGAATTCCGGCGATGCAGAGCTGGGTGTGGAGTCGTTGGGCGAACCCTTCAAGCCCGACCTGGATGCGGTGAACCCGCTCATGGAACGCGCCGAACGCAACGCCAGCGTGGTGATGGGCCAGCAAAAAATTCTGACGCAGGTGGGTGACGCGCTGCGCACGATCAACCGCCAGTCTTCCGATCTGCTGGAAATCGCTGAAACCGTGTCTTCGCTGAAACTGCAGCAGAACGCCCCGGCCGCCGAAATTTCTGCCGCCGGCCAGCTGGTGATGTTGACCCAGCGTATCGGCAAATCTGCCAACGAATTCCAGACGATGGAGGGTGTGAGCCCCGAGGCCGTGTTTCTGCTGGGCAAGGACTTGAACTCCTTCAAGGAAATTGCCCAAGGTCTGCTGGACGGAAGCCCGGAACTGCGCCTGGCCCCGACCCGGGACGCGCAAACGCGCGAACAGCTCGAAGCACTGATCAAGCTCTATGAGCAAACCCGGACCCAGGCGAGCGCCATTTTGGGCAACCTGCAAGGCCTGGTGTCCGCACGGGAAGCTCAGTCTGCCATTATTGCGGACAGCGAACCCCTGCGCCGCCAGTTGGAAGGCCTGCAGTCCAAGCTGTCGGCCCAGACGGGTGTCGGCGGCGGTCAGCTCGCAGCGCTGGCGCTGGCCGGTTTGTTCGTGATTTTTTGCGGTGTGGGCATCTCTCGTGTGCAGCTGCTCGATAGCCGTGGTCGTCAGGCGGCAGCTGAAATGCAGCAAAAGGACGCCAAACGCCAAGAGCAGGAAGCCAAGCGCGTCAACGACGCCAACCAGGCCGCCATTTTGCGTTTGATGAACGAACTGCAGTCGGTCGCTGAAGGTGACCTGACGCAGGAAGCCACGGTGACGGAAGACATCACGGGCGCTATTGCCGACTCGGTGAACTACACGGTGGAAGAGTTGCGCCAACTGGTGGGCAGCGTGCAGAACACGGCTACCCGTGTGGCGCAGACGACAGCCCAGGTGGACAACACATCGACCGAACTGCTGGCCGCATCGACCGAGCAGCTGCGCGAAATTCGCGAAACCGGCCGCTCGGTTCTGGACATGGCGACGCGCATTAACGAGGTGTCCACACAGGCGCAAGAGTCCGCTACAGTGGCCCGCCAATCGCTGCAAGCTGCTGACTCCGGTCTGCAGGCTGTGCAAAACGCCATCGGTGGTATGAATTCCATCCGTGATCAGATCCAGGACACCTCCAAGCGGATCAAGCGCCTGGGCGAATCGTCGCAGGAGATCGGTGAAATTACCGAGCTGATTTCCGACATTACCGAACAGACGAACGTGCTGGCCCTGAACGCCGCCATTCAGGCGGCGTCCGCTGGTGAAGCTGGTCGTGGCTTCTCGGTGGTGGCGGAAGAAGTGCAGCGACTGGCTGAGCGCTCCGCCGATGCAACGCGACAGATTTCTGCGCTGGTGAAAGCCATTCAGACCGACACACAGGATGCTGTGGCCGCTATGGAGCGTTCCACGCAGGGTGTGGTGGAAGGGGCCCGTCTGTCTGACAGCGCCGGTACCGCGCTGACAGAAATTGACCGCGTGTCGCGCCGCCTTGCGGAACTGATCGAACAGATTTCGTCTTCGACATCCCGGGAAGCTGTTCTGGCCAACGAAGTGGCCGACAACATCCAGCACATTTTTGCGGTGACCGAGCAGACGGGTGAAGGTACCCGCACGACCGCGCAGCAGGTGCGCGAGCTCTCGCACATGGCCGAGGAGCTGCGCCAGTCGGTGGCACGGTTCAAGATTGCCTGACGCTGTAGTCATCAACCAGCTGGCTCATAGCAGCCGGGGACGAATCCATGTCATCTATTGATGTCAACAATGCACCGGCCGTAGATGGGATCCAGGGGGACCAGGATCTGGGTCCCTTGGCTTGGGTGCTTGACGAACTGCGAAAATCTCTCGATGGTGCCGTGAAGGCCATGCGGCGGTTTGTGCGCGATGCGGAGGCCGCCCGCGAATCCGATCTGGCGGCGCTGGATGCCGGCACGCTGCGCATCGCCCGGCAGCAGCTTCACCAGGCGTGCGGAGCGCTCGAAATGGTGGGTATGGGCCCGCCTGCGTTGGTGCTGCGGGCCATGGAATCGGCAGTGCAGAAGTTCGTGCAACGACCAGAAACCTGCAGCGACGACGCTGCGGCTGTGATCGAGCGCGCCAGTTTCGCACTCATCGAATACCTGGAAACCGTGTTGGCGGGCAAGCCTGCCTCGCCGGTCGCGCTCTTCCCGCAATACCGGGAGGCCCAGGCCCTGGCTGGTGCTGATCGCGTCCACCCTGCCGATCTGTGGCCCGTGGAGCGACGCTTCCGTGAACCAGAAGGTGCTGTGTCTGCGGCGCCGTTGCCGTACGGAGCGGAGGCGCGTGCGCGCCTGGACGCTGCGGTTTTGCGAATCGTGAAGTCCGGTGACCTGAAGGCCGCACGGAGCTTGCGCGATACGTGTCTTGGCTTTGTGGCTGCCCAGCAGGACCGCCAATCCCGCGCATTCTGGAAAATCTGCGCAGGATTCTTTGAGGCGTTCGCTGCGGGTCTTCTGCCGGCCGATGTTTACGTGAAGCGTGTTGCATCCCGCGTGCTGATGCAGTACGCCACGCTGTCCAAGGGCGACACGACGATTGCAGATCGTCTGGTTCAGGACCTGCTGTTTTTCTGCTCGCAGGCCAAGCCTTCCGGCACTGCTGGCAGTGAGGTGCCTTCGCTGCAGGCGGTCCGGCAGGCGTTCGCGCTGGACCGGTTCCAGCCGGTGGACTACGAAGCGGAACGTTTTGGCCGGTTTGACCCTGCGCTACTGGCGCAGGCGCGCAAGCGGATTGCCGCTGCCACGGAAACGTGGTCGGCCTTGGCGGGTGGTGATCGCAACAAGCTCAAGCCCGCTGCGGATCAATTCAGTCTGGTCTGCGATTCGCTGCGCAAGCTCCATCCCGGCAGTGAAACCCTGGCGCAGGCACTGACGCGGGCGTTGGACTCCACTACGCGCTCGGGAGAGCCCCCGTCTGCTGCACTGGCAATGGAAGTGGCGACTTCGGTTCTCTATCTGCAGGCAGCGTTTGAAGAGCTCGATGCAGACGGCGACGAAATGCAGATTCGCGCTGCGCGCCTGGCTGAGCGCCTGGATGCGGTCAGCGCTGGCGCTGAGCCCGAACCACTGGAGCAGTGGATGGAAGAGCTGTACCGCAGGGTCAGCGACAACCAGACCATGGGCAGCGTTGTGGACGAGCTGCGCTCTACCCTCGGCGAGGCCGAGAAGGCGCTGGATCAGTTCTTCCGAAACCCCCAGGACACTGCGGTGCTGGCCTCGGTTCCCGGTCACCTCGCGCAAATGCGCGGCGTGCTGTCGGTGCTGGGCCTGGACCAGGCCTCGCTGGCGGTGGTCCGCATGCGCGACATGGTAGAGCGCTTGCTTATCAATGAAGTGCCCGAGGAAGAGCGCCAGGGCGTGTTCGAGAAGTTGGGCAACAGTCTTGGTGCCTTGGGCTTCATGATTGACATGCTGAGCTACCAGCGCACGATGGCGCGCAAGCTGTTCGTGTACGACGAGGAGTTGGGTGAACTGCGCATCCTGATGGGCAAGACCCGCTCGCGCGCATCGGATGCACTGGAAGAAGGCGTTGCGAAGTTGGACGAGCGGTCTGCTGTCCCGCTGCCCGATGTCGTGCCTCGTTTCCCCGCGAAGGAGCCCGCCAGCGAACCGACAGATTTCGGTTCGCTCGTATCGCTGCCTGAGCTGCCTTCTGACGAGGGGAGTCAGCCAGTTGCTGCGGCGGAACCTGATTCGCTCGACCCTGGCATTTCGTTCGAGTTGCCCGATGTTGCCCGGAGCGTGCAAGCACCGCCGGTCCATGCCGTTGCAGCCCCTGCGGCCACGCAGGCGCCGGAAATCGAAGACGAGCTGCTCGAAGTGTTTCTGGAAGAGGCTCGCGAGGTGGTGGTCAATGGTCTTGCTGCCATCCAGGTGCTCAACGATGAGCCTGGCAACCTTACCGAGCAGACCACCCTGCGCCGGGCTTTCCACACCCTCAAGGGCAGCTCACGGATGGTTGGGTTGAACGAGTTTGGAGAGGCCGCCTGGTCGATGGAGCAGGTGCTGAATGCCTGGCTGGCCGAGCAGAAGCCCATGCAGCCGAGCTTGTTGCAGCTGTCCTCCGATGCGTTGCGGGCATTCAGCCGATGGGCTGATGATATTGCCGCCGGCCAGGCTGGCGCGTGGCAAGCGGACGCCTTCTGCCGCTCTGCGGACGCGATGCGTCTGGATGGCACACTGCTGCCGCTGGCCCTTCCCGCAGATGGCGGGCTGGACGTGCCGTTGGCTGGAGCTGCGGCAGAACGCGAAGCGGCTGCGCCCGACGAGCAGTTGCCGGATCTGCCGGAAGCTGCGTTTGCAGAGGCACCTCAGGCTGTCGACGAAGAGTTCGTGGCGCCCGATTTCGAGGTCACCGCCATCTCGGACCACGTGCCCCAGCCCGGCGATGCGGGAGCCGTGGCCAGCGACGTGGCGGAAGACATCGATTTTTCCGTGTTCGCCGCCGCGCTCAACGATGCGCCTGCCGCTTCAGGGGCGGTCGATCCATCCAGTGCCGATTTTGTGCTGGATCTCGAGTTGCCTGACCTGGAACCCGCCCCGAAGGACGGCGCACCCGACGTTGCAGTAGCAGCCGATGTGCCGGACGATGTGGCCGCACTGCTGAAGGTCCCGTCATCTGAAGCAACGGAGCCTTTGGAGGAGCAGAGCCTGGTGGAGCTGCAGCCGCCAGTGGAGATTGCGGACGAAGCAGAAACTGCACCAGAACTCGCCTCAGAGACCCCAGAAACCGTCGCCGTTGCGTCCACCGATGCACCGCAATCCCACGATGCAGTGCCCCAGGACGATGGTGCCAGCGATGAAGCGGTCAAGGTCATTGATACGCTGCGCATTGGCATACCGCTGTACAACGTTTATTTGAACGAAGCAGACGAGTGGTCGCGTCGGTTGGCCACCTGCCTTCAGGAATGGTCGCTGGAGCTGCACGAGCCGCTGCCCGACATCGCAGTCGCGCTGGCCCATTCGCTGGCAGGCAGCTCTGCCACAGTGGGTTTCACGGCCCTTTCCGAGTTGTCCAGGGTCCTCGAACACGCCTTGCAGCATGTGATGCTGCAATCGGGTGGCACCGAGGAGCAAGCCCAGGCCTTTCTGGCAGCAGCCGACGATATTCGCCGGTTGCTCCACCAGTTTGCGGCGGGCTTTCTCAAGGAGCCAAGCGAAGAAGTGCTGGCGCAGCTGCGCCAGATACTCGAGACCGAGGTGGACAACACGCTGTCTCCTCCGGAAGACGAGGCCACCGACGCGGATCGCCCAGAGGCCGCGCACCCCGCGGTGGTTCAGGCAGAAGCCGAGCTGTCTGCAGTTGCGCCTGCATCGAACCTGGACGACGTAGACGCCACACCCGTGAATGAACCCGATGCCGTCGTAGCACGGCATGTGGCGCCTGCATTGTCTGCGGTGGTGCACGATCACGACAGGTTTGTCGACGAGGCGATCGCGCATGCCGTGGCGCTAGGTTCTGATGTAGACGACGATATCGACGCCATCGACGTCATTGACCCGGATCTGTTCCCGATCTTTGAAGAAGAAGCTGCGGAGCTGTTGCCGCAGCTGGGTGGCGCACTTCGCCAGTGGGCCTCGCGGCCGGACAACCTTGGTGCTCGCAGTGAGGTCTTGCGCGCGTTGCACACCCTCAAAGGCAGCTCGCGCCTCGCCGGGGCCATGCGCCTGGGCGAAATGGCCCACAGGCTGGAATCGGCGATCGAGCATCTGGATGCCGAAACGGTCACTTCGGACCAAATCGAGCCCCTGCAAGGGAACTTCGATGGCATTCAGGCCAATTTTGATGCGCTGCGTGCCATTGGCCAAGGCTCGGCCGACACGGTGGTTGCGTTGCCGGTGGAGGCGCCACGCGGGCTGTCCGAGGCGCGCGCAGACAGCCCGGCTCCAATGCCCATACCGGCTGCAGCGGCATCGACCGCGCCCGCAAATGCGGCGGTGCGTCTGCCGGGTCCGTCGCAGCTCGCGCCTTTGCGTGTGGCCGCCAACCAGTCGGTGCGCGTTCGCGCGCAACTGCTGGACCGCCTGGTCAACCAGGCTGGCGAAGTGATGATCAGCCGCTCCCGCCTCGACGTGCGTCTGGGGCAGTTCCGCAGTTCGCTCACCGATCTGTCCGGCAACCTGGATCGTCTGCGTCAGCAGTTGCGCGACATCGAGGTGCAGGCGGAATCGCAGATGCAGTCGCGTCTGGCACTGTCCAAGGATTCTGCTGCTGGGTTCGATCCCCTGGAGTTCGACCGCTTTACGCGCGTGCAGGAGCTCACACGCATGATGGCCGAGTCGGTAAACGACGTGGCGACCGTGCAGCGCAACCTGCAACGGGCCATGGAAGGCGCCGAAGACGATCTGATTGCCCAGGGTCGCCAGGCCCGCGAGCTGCAGCGCGATCTGCTGCGCACCCGCATGGTGGAGTTTGAGGGCATTGCCGAACGCCTCTACGCCGTGGTGCGCCAGGCGTCGAAGGAAACCGGCAAACAGATCAAGCTGGACATCACCGGCGGCTCCATCGAAATGGACCGCGGCGTGCTGGATCGCATGACCCCCGCGTTCGAACACTTGCTTCGTAACTGCGTGGCCCACGGCATTGAAGATCCGCAGGTGCGCACCGCAGCGGGCAAGTCCGCTTCCGGCACGATCACGGTCGATTTGCACCACGAAGGCAATGACGTTTCGGTGGAATTCCGGGATGACGGTGCTGGGCTGAACTTGCCACGCATTCGCGAAAAGGCGCTGGCCCAGGGGATTGTGGAGCCGGGCGCGGAGCTGAGCGACGCGGAGGCTGCCAACCTGATTTTCATGCCCGGGTTCTCCACCGCGTCCGAAGTGACCGGCTTGGCAGGGCGCGGTATCGGCATGGACGTTGTGCGTGCCGAGATCAATGCGCTGGGTGGTCGGATTGAAACGTCGACCGAAGCGGGCAAGGGCGCCGCATTCCGCATGGTGCTGCCGTTGACCACGGCAGTGACGCAGGTGGTGATGCTGCGCGCAGGCGATCTGGCCGTTGGCGTGCCCGCCAACGTGGTCGAGATCGTGCGGCGCACGTCGGCGGCAGACCTGGAGACGGCCTACCGCACCGGTCATTTTGATGACGGCATGGAGCAGCTCCCCTTCTTCTGGTCCGGGGCGCTTCTGCAGGCTTCTTCGCGCAGCAACGAGGCTGGCGGCAAGACGCGACCGGTGGTGATTTTCCGCAGTGCATCGCAGCGCATTGCCATGCACGTGGACGAAGTTCTGGGCAACCAGGAAGTCGTGGTGAAGAACCTTGGTCCCCAGTTGTCGCGATTGCCAGGTCTGGCCGGCATGTCCGTGCTGGCCTCTGGTGCCGTGGTGCTGATCTACAACCCGGTGGCGCTGGCTACCGTCTATGGTGATCAGGTGCGTGCCGCCAGTGCGGGTCTGCCGCCTGTCCTGGAGGCTGACGGTTCTTCGGGTGCAGGCAAGGCGGTCGTGTCTCCGCAGCTTGCGGGTCCGAGCCAGGTTCCGCTGGTGCTGGTGGTGGACGATTCCATCACGGTGCGCCGCGTCACGCAGCGTCTGCTGCAGCGCGAAGGCTATCGTGTGGCGCTCGCGGCTGACGGTCTGCAAGCGCTGGAACGCCTGCAGGAAGAGCGCCCGACCGTGGTGCTGTCCGACATCGAAATGCCGCGCATGGACGGCTTCGACCTTGCACGGAACATTCGGGCCGATGGCGCGCTGCGTGACCTCCCCATCATCATGATCACGTCGCGCATCGCCGAGAAGCACCGTGAGCATGCAATGGAACTGGGCGTCAACCATTACCTGGGCAAGCCCTACTCGGATGAAGAGCTGCTGAGCCTCATCCAGCACTACGCCCGCCTCGCGGCGACCGCAGAGGCATAGCGTCTCCATGGAAGTGCACCGCAGGCCTGCCTTGAAGTGGCGGGCCTGTGGCTTGCAGATGCGGCGTCAGATCCCGGTGCCCCTTGGGCCTGCTGCATCCCGGAGTTTGTGCTGATGATGGCTTCGCCGGTAACCGTTCCTTCCCCTGACCCTCGTTTGCTGGCCTGCCTGGCGATGGTGGTGCGGGAGAGAGCTTCCGACCTCTTCATCATGGCGGGTGCGCCACCCACCCTCAAGCGGCAGGGCGTGTTTGTGGCCATGGGGCAGCAACAGCTGACGGCAGATGATGTGCGGCAGATGGCCTACTCCATCCTCCGTGAGGAGCAGCAGCAGGAGTTCGACGCCACCATGGAGTGCGATCTCTCCCTGCAGACACCCGAGGGTGAGCGGTTTCGTGTGAATGTGCACCGCCAGCGCGGCCAGGTGGGCATGGTGATCCGCCACGTCATCGCCCGCATTCCCAGCCTGGAGGCGCTCGGCCTTCCGCCCGTGCTCCAGCAACTGGCGTTTCTCAAAGGGGGGCTGGTACTCACGGTGGGGTCGGCTGGTTCTGGCAAAACCACCACGCTGGCCGCGCTGCTGGACCACCGCAATGCCCACACGGGCGGGCATATCCTGACGGTGGAAGACCCCATCGAATACCTTCACACCCACAAGAAGTCACTCGTGACACAGCGCGAGGTGGGGCTCGATACGCTGTCCTATGACGAGGCCCTGCGCCGCGCGATGCGGGAAGCGCCGAACGTGATCATGATTGGTGAAATCCGCGACCGGGCCACCATGCAGCACGCGCTGCACTATGCCGAGTCCGGCCACCTGTGTGTTTCCACACTGCATGCCAACAATGCGAACCAGGCGGTACAGCGCATTGTGAATTTCTTCCCCGAAGACGCCCACCGCCAATTGCTCATGGACCTGTCCCTCAACCTGCGCGCTGTCGTAGCGCAGCGCCTGGTGGCGGGGCTGGCGGGTGGCCTGGTGCCTGCCACCGAGATCATGCTGCTCACGCCCTATGTGGCCGAGCTGATCCAGAAGGGGCAGATCGACGAACTCAAGACTGCCATCACCCGCAGCGGTGAGCAGGGCATGTGGAGCTTCGACCAGTCCTTGCTGGCCATGGTCGAGTCCGGCGCCATATCGCCCGAAGAGGCGATTGCCAACGCCGATAACCGCACCGATGTGCGGCTGCGCCTGCGGCTGGCAGCCGGTGCGCCGCTGGGTGGTGAGGGCATGCAAATGACCCCCGATGAGCCCACCGGGCCAGACAGCATTCCACCCCCTGCTGCGCGCCGGTGAGCGGCAGTCTCAGGCTGCAGTGGCCTTCACCACGGCATAACGTTCCAGGGTGCGGTGCCGCGCCGCGTCGTGTTCCACCACCGGCAGCGGGTAGGTATCCCCCAGCCGCACACCTGCCTCTTGCAGCTCCAGCGGGCGCGCCAGCCAAGGGGCGTGGAGTGCCTTGGCGGACAAGCCCGCCAGTTGCGGCAGGTAACGGCGGATGAACTTGCCCTCCGGGTCGAACTTTTCGCTCTGGCTCACCGGGTTGAAGATGCGGAAATACGGCTGGGCGTCACACCCGCTGGAGCTGGCCCATTGCCAGCCACCGTTGTTGGCGGCCAGATCGAAGTCATTCAGGTGCGTGGCAAAGTAGGCCTCACCCCGCCGCCAGTCAATGCCCAGGTCCTTCACCAGAAAGCTCGCCACCACCATGCGCAGGCGGTTGTGCATGTAGCCCGTCTGGTTGATCTGCGCCATGGCGGCATCCACCAGCGGGTAGCCGGTGCGGCCCTCGCACCACGCGGCAAACAGGGCATCGGCCTCGGGGCCGGTCTCCCAGGCAATAGCGTCGTAGGCCGGTTTGAAGCTCTGGCCCACCACATGCGGGTGGTGGTGCAGGATCTGGAAGTAGAAATCCCGCCAGATCAGTTCGCTGAGCCAGGTCGTGGCCCCCGGGTTGCCCTCCTGCATCAGGCGGTGCGCCGTGCGCGCCAGCAGGCGCGGCGAGATGGTGCCAAATCGCAGGTGCACGCTGAGGTAGCTGGGCCCTTTTACTGCCGGAAAGTTGCGCGTGTCCTCATACCGCTCGATGCGGCCGAGAAAATCGTCGAAGAGCTGCTGTGCGCCCCGGGCGCCCGTGGGCAGGCGCAGCTGGGACAGCGCGGTGGGCTCAAACCCAAGCTCCTGCAAGGTGGGCACGGGTTGGCAATAGCCCTCGGGGCGCGCCGCCAGATGGTGTGCATGGCGCTCTACCGGATAGCTCTGGAGCTGGAACGCATCAATCTTCTTGAGCCACGCATTCTTGTACGGTGTAAACACGCTGTACGGGTTGCCGGTCTGCGTCAGCACCTCGCTGCGCTCCAGCAGGGTATGGTCCTTGAACGTATGGAAGGCCTTGCCCGCGGCCGCCAGCCGCGTGCGCACCAGGCGGTCGCGGTCCAGCGCCTGGGGTTCATCGTCGTGGTTGGCAAAGACGGCCTGCACGTTCAGTGCGTCAGCCAGCGCCGCAATGGCATCGCTGGCCACCGCGTGCCACACGATGAGGCCTCCCCGTTCCTGCCCCGAAAGCGCGCGCAGCGTGTCGTCCAGCTCCACCAGCGACTCGCGGATGAACTCCACGCGCCGGTCGGCGCGGGGCAGGGCATCGAGGATGTCCTTGTCAAAGACAAAAGCGCAGAACACCTGCTCGCAGCGCGTCAGCGCGTGGTACAGGGCGGCCTGGTCGTGGGCTCTCAGGTCGCGGCGGAACCAGACCAGACCGCGGGGGTACGAGGGCTCGGAGGAGGGGGGCATGTTCACCGTTAAAATTGCGGAATGTCTTTCGATTCTGCGCCCATCAACCTGACGCATCACTTCCTGATTGCGATGCCCGGTCTGGAAGATGAGTCTTTCTCGCGCAGCGTCGTTTACCTGTGCGAGCACAGCGAACGCGGTGCACTCGGCCTCATCATCAACAAGCCCACCGACATCACACTCAAGGGCCTGTTCGACAAGGTGGACCTTTCCCTGCGCCGCGAGGACCTCACCAAAGAGCCCGTCTTTCAGGGTGGCCCGGTACAAACCGAGCGTGGTTTTGTGCTGCATGAACCCATGCTGATGGACCGGGCCGAAACCGACGAGTCGGCCTACGCATCCACCATGACCATCCCCGGCGGGCTGGAGATGACCACCTCCAAGGACGTGCTCGAAGCGCTGTCCACGGGCGCAGGCCCGCGGCGCGTGCTCATCACGCTGGGGTATTCGTCCTGGGGTGAGGGCCAGCTTGAATCGGAGCTGGCCGAGAACGCCTGGCTCACCGTGGCGGCCGATCTGTCTGTGATCTTCGATACCCCCGTGCCCGAGCGCTACGACCGGGCTCTGTCGCTCCTGGGCCTCAAGGCCTGGATGTTGTCGCCCGAGGCGGGGCACGCATGACCGGCCTGCCCGTTCAGCCCGCCGTTCCTGCGCATTTCCAGACCTTTCTTGCTTTCGATTTTGGCCTCAAGCGCACGGGCGTCGCCACGGGCAACCGCATGTTGCGCAGCGCCACACCGCAGGCCACCATCAAGGCCGAGGGCGACGCCCGTTTTGTGCAGGTGGCCGAGCGCATCAAGGAGTGGCAGCCAGACGCCCTCGTGATCGGCGTGCCCTACCACCCTGATGGCGCGAGCCACGAGAACACCGAGCGCGCGCTCAAGTTCGGCCGCCAGCTGCGCGGGCGTTTTGGTTTGCAGGTGTTCGAGGTGGACGAGCGCTACAGCACCACCGAAGCCCACGCCGAGCGGTCGCGCGGCGGAACCGGTTTCGCAGGTGGCGCCAAGGATGCCGACGCCGCTTCGGCCTGCATCATCCTGGAACAGTTTTTGAGGAATCTCCCATGACCACCCCCTCCCCCGGAGTATCCGGCAGCCTGGTGCTTGATGCCGAGGCGCTGTACCGCGAACTGCTGCGCGGCGTGCGCAGCATGCTGACCCCCACCACGCGCCTGGCGGGCATTGCCTCGGGCGGCGCCTGGCTGGCCGAGCGCCTGCAAAAAGACCTGGGCCTCGAAGGCCCCGCCGGTGTGCTCTCGTCGGTGATGCACCGCGACGACTTTGCCCAGCGTGGCCTGTCGGCCAGCGCGCAGACCGCGCTGCCCTTTGATGTGAACGGTGCCGACGTGCTGGTGCTTGACGACGTGCTCTACACCGGCCGCACCATCCGCGCCGTGCTCAACGAACTGTTCGACTATGGCCGCCCCGCCAGCGTGCGCCTGGCCGTGCTGGTGGACCGGGGCGGGCGCGAGCTGCCCGTGCAGGCCGACTTTGCCGCCGCGCGTGTGGCCCTGCCTGCTGCCCAGTCGCTGGCCCTGGCGCGCGACGACGGCGGCATCTTCCAATTCCAAGTCAAAGAGGCCTGACCGTGCTGCACAAGCGCAACCCCCAACTCAACGGCAACGGCGAACTCATCCACCTGCTGTCCATCGAGGGCCTGCCGCGCGACATCGTCACGCACATCCTCGACACGGCGGCCAACTTCGTGAGCGTGAACGACCGCGAAGTGAAGAAGGTGCCCCTCTTGCGCGGCAAGAGCGTGTTCAACCTGTTCTTCGAAAACAGCACGCGCACCCGCACCACCTTCGAGATCGCGGCCAAGCGCCTGTCGGCCGACGTGCTCAACCTCGACATCGCGCGCAGCTCGGCCAGCAAAGGCGAATCGCTGCTCGACACCATCGCCAACCTCTCGGCCATGGCGGCCGACCTGTTCGTGGTGCGGCACAGCGAGTCAGGCGCGCCCTACCTCATTGCACAGCATGTGGCGCCGCATGTGCATGTGATCAATGCGGGCGATGGCCGCCATGCCCACCCCACGCAGGGGCTGCTGGACATGTACACCATCCGGCACTACAAAAAAGATTTCAGCAACCTCACCGTGGCCATCGTGGGCGACGTGCTGCACTCGCGTGTGGCGCGCTCCGACATCCACGGCCTCACCACGCTGGGCTGCGCCGAAGTGCGGGTGGTGGGGCCGCGCACGCTGGTGCCCAGCGACATGGCGCAGATGGGCGTGCGCGTGTGCCACACGCTCGAAGAGGGCATCAAGGATGCCGACGTGGTCATCATGCTGCGGCTGCAGAACGAGCGCATGAGCGGCGCCCTGCTGCCGTCGAGCCAGGAGTATTTCAAGAGCTTCGGCCTCACGCAGGAGAAGCTGCAACTGGCCAAGCCCGACGCCATCGTCATGCACCCCGGCCCCATCAACCGCGGCGTGGAGATCGACTCCGCCGTGGTCGATGGCAAGCAGAGCGTGATCCTGCCGCAGGTGACTTTCGGTATTGCGGTCCGTATGGCCGTCATGTCCATCGTTGCTGGTAACGAAGCATGACGCCTGGAATGAATACTCCTGTTTTCATAGCTGCTAGCGCTTATCCAATAAGCGCTAGCAGCCAATTTGGCTTGAAATCATGAAGATACTGATCCAAAACGGCCGTGTGATCGACCCCGCCTCGGGGCTCGATCAGACCTGCGACATCGCCATCGCCGCAGGTCGCATCGTGGGGGTGAACCGCGTGCCCCCCGACTTTGCGCCCAACCGCACCATCAATGCTGCTGGCTGCATCGTGTTGCCCGGCCTGGTGGACCTGGCGGCGCGCCTGCGCGAGCCCGGCCACGAACACGAAGGCATGCTCGAATCCGAAATGGCCGCCGCCGTGGCCGGTGGCGTGACCAGCCTGGTCTGCCCGCCCGACACCGACCCCGTGCTCGACGAGCCGGGCCTGGTGGAAATGCTCAAGTTCCGCGCCGAGAAGCTGCACCAGTCGCGCCTGTTCCCGCTGGGGGCACTCACCCGCAACCTCGCGGGCGAGGTGCTGACCGAGATGGCCGAGCTGACCGAATCCGGCTGCGTCGGCTTTGGCCAGGCCGAGGTGCCGCTGGCCAGCACCCAGGTGCTGCAGCGCGCGCTGCAATACGCCGCCACCTTTGGCTACACCGTGTGGCTGCGCCCGCAAGAGATGCACCTGGGCAAGGGCGTGGCTGCCAGTGGCCCGCTGGCCACACGCCTGGGCCTGTCGGGCGTGCCCGTGGCGGCCGAGACCATTGCGCTGCACACCATTTTTGAACTGCTTAAGACCACCGGCGCCCGTGTGCACCTGTGCCGCATCAGCAGCGCGGCGGGGGTGGAGCTGATCCGCCGCGCCAAGGCCGAGGGCCTGAAGGTGACGGCCGATGTCAGCATCAACTCGCTGCACCTCACCGACGTGGACATCGGCTTCTTCGACAGCCGCGCCCGCCTGTCGCCCCCGCTGCGCCAGCAGCGCGACCGCGATGCGCTGAACGCTGCGCTGGCCGACGGCACCATCGATGCGCTGGTGTCCGATCACACCCCGGTCGATGAAGACGCCAAGACCCTGCCGTTTGCCGAAGCCGAGCCCGGCGCCACGGGGCTGGAGCTGCTGCTGTCGCTGGCGCTCAAGTGGTCGCAAGACAGCGGCGTGCCGCTGCAGCGGGCGCTGGCCACCGTCACGTCCGAGCCCGCGCGCGTGCTGGGCAACGCGCTGGGCACACTGCAGGCCAGCGTGGGCCAGATCGTGGAAGGCGGCGTGGGCGACCTGTGCATTTTGGACCCGCAGGCCGCGTGGACGGTACACAGCGATGCGCTCGCCAGCCAGGGCAAACACACGCCCTTCTCGGGCTATGAGCTGCCCGGCCGTGTGCGCATGACCCTGGTCGGTGGACAGGTCGCTTTTGACCGCAGCTGAGACGGCGCGACGCTGCGATAGCAAGGCCCGTCCGTGAAGTTCCTGCGCGCCAGCTGGCGCCTCTTGCGGCTGCTGGGCCACATTGCCAAGGGCCTGTGGATTGTGGCGCTGCGGTTTCCGTCGCTCTCGCCCGACCAGCAGCACGCCCGCGTGCAGGTGTGGTCGATGGAGCTGCTGGCCCATGCGGGCATCAGCCTGCGCATCCTGGGGCAGCCCCCGGTGACGGGGCCGGTGATGCTGGTGGCCAACCACATCTCGTGGCTCGACATCCCCGTGATGCATGCCACGCGGCATTGCCGTTTTGTCTCCAAATCCGACGTGCAGGGCTGGCCGCTGATCGGCACCCTGGCCACGGCTGCGGGCACGCTGTATATCGAACGCACCTCCCGCCGCGATGCGCTGCGCATGGTGCGGTCCATGCAGGAGGCGCTGGAGCGCGGCGAAGTGCTGGCCGTGTTCCCTGAAGGCACCACGGGCGATGGGCGCGAGATGCTACCCTTCCACGCCAACCTGCTGCAGGCAGCAGTGGCCGCGCAGGCGCCCGTGCAGCCCGTGGGCCTGAGCTTTGCCGACAAGGCCACCGGCGCCACCAGCTTTGCGCCCAGCTACATCGGTGATGAAACCCTGGTGGGCTCGATCTGGCGCACGCTCACCGCCCCGCCCATCGAGGCCGTGGTGCACTTCGGTACACCCGAGCTGGCGGGCGGCCGCGACCGCCGCGCCTTTACGCAGCACCTGCAAGAAACCGTCGACCGCCTGCGAAGGGGTTGACCGGGCACCGGCTCCCTGCCGCGCTGGCTGCAGAGGGGGCGGGGTGGCTTCAACGCGCAAAAGCGTGCATATTCCACGTTTGCGGGCTGCGGGGGCTGCAACAGGAGTCCTTCTGTCCACAAAAACCCCGTATCGTCCGCGTCTTTGTGCCTGCAAGCGCACCCAAGAACGCAAGCAGGTCTGCCAACACTGCCGGGAGGGGCACCATGAACCTGATTGAGCGCGTCAAGAGCATTCTTTTGCAACCCAAAGAGACCTGGGCCACGATCGATACGGAATCGACCGATACGGCCACCCTGTTCACCCGCTACGCGATGGTGCTGGCCGCCATTCCGGCAGTGTGCGGGTTCATCGGCATGTCATTGATCGGTGTGGGCGGTTTTGGCATGACCATGCGTGTGCCCCTGGTGGCCGGGCTGGTGAACATGGTGGTCTCGTACGTGCTGAGCCTGGTGGGCCTGTTTGTGCTCGGCCTCGTCATCGATGCCCTGGCCCCCGCATTCGGCGGGCAGAAAAGCCCGATCCAGGCGCTCAAGGTGGCCGTGTACGCCAGCACCGCCGCCATGCTGGGCGGGGTGTTCGGCCTGGTGCCCGTGCTGGCCATCCTGGGCCTGCTGGCCGCGCTGTATTCCATCTATCTGCTCTACACCGGCTTGCCGGTGCTGATGAAGAGCGCGCCGGAAAAGTCCGTGGCGTACACCGCCGTGGTCATCGTGGCGGCCATCGTGATGGGCGTGCTGGTGGCGGCCGTGGGCTCGGTGTTCATGCCCAAGGGTGGCGCCATGCTGGGTTCATCCGGCGGGCCCACCATCACCATGAATACGCCGGGCGGCAAGGTGTCCATCGACACCGCCGGCCTGGAGGCCGCAGGCAAGAAGATGGAAGAGGCCGCCCGCAAGATGGAAGAAGCGCAAAAGAGCCAGGACCCCGCTGCCATTGCCGCTGCCGCAGGCGATGCTGCCAAGGCCGCTGCGGGTGCTTTCGGGGGTGGCCAGGCGATTGCGGCGCAGTCGCTCAAGGCGGCGCTGCCCGAAAAGCTTGGCGGCCTGCCGCGCACGGGCTTCGATGTGCAGGACGGCGCGGCCCTGGGCCTGCCCACCAGCCAAGCGAGCGCGCAGTACGGCAACGATGACAGGCAGGTGCGCCTGGAGATCGTGGACATCGGTGGCCTGGGGCAGATGGCGGTGATGGCCATGGGCATGGCGCAGGGCGAAAAAGAAGACCAGACCAGTGCCGAAAAGACCTGGCAGGAGGGCGGCCGCACCCTGCACACGCGCTACGAGAAGGACGGCAGCCATGCCGAGTTCAAGACCATCCTTAAGAACGGCCTGGTGGTCAGCATCGAGGGCGACAACATGGGCGTGAAAGACCTGCAGGGCTACCTGTCGCAGGTGGACCTGAACGCGCTGGAAGGCCTGCAGCGCAAGGGCAAATCCTGAATGGCCGGCACGCCCGAGGGGGTGGTTTTATCAAAATTCATAGCTGCCAGCGCTTACCAGATAAGCGCTGGAGCCTGATTTGACTTAAATTCCGTTGCCCTGCTCGCGGGGGAACGTCACCACATGGTCCACCTGCGCGCGGATGCCGATCCACTCGCCCAGGGCGTGGTCGTGGTGGCTGGGCACATGGGCCAGCACGGTGTGGCCGCTGGCCAGCCGCAGGGTGTACAGAAACTCCGAGCCCCGGAACGACTTGCGCACGATCTGCGCCTGCACGGGCGCATGGTCGTCGTGCACGATGTCGTCGGCACGCAGCAGCACATCGCATTCGCCGCCGGGGTAGCTGCCGGGCAGGGGGCATTCGTCCAGGTCGGTCAGCTCGCCCAGGGGCGTCTGCGCCACCACGTTGTTGGCGCCATGCACCAGCGTGGCGGGCGCAAACACGCCGTGGCCGATGAAGTCGGCCACAAACCGGGTGGCGGGGCGGTGGTACAGGGTGTACGCGTCGTCCCACTGGTGCAGGTGGCCGTCGTGCATCACGCCGATCACGTCGCCTATGGCAAAGGCCTCGAACTGGTCGTGCGTCACAAACAGCGCCGTGGCGCCGGCGGCCTTGAGGATGCCGCGCACCTCGTGCGCCAGGCGCTCGCGCAGGTCCACGTCGAGGTTGGAAAAGGGCTCGTCCAGCAGCATGAGCTGGGGGCGCGGCGCCAGCGCCCGCGCAAGGGCCACGCGCTGCTGCTGCCCGCCCGAGAGCTCATGCGGGAAGTGGTTCTCGCTGCCCTCCAGGCCCACCAGCTGCAGCACCTCGGCCACGCGCGCGGCCTGCTCGGCCCGGGGCAGCTGGTGGATGCCAAACGCCACATTGCGGCCCACCGTGAGGTGCGGGAACAGCGCGTAGTCCTGGAACACCATGCCAATGCGCCGCAGCTCGGGCGGCACGCTCAGCGTGGCGCTGCTGACCACGCTTTTGGTCAGGCGGATCTCGCCGCCCGTCACCGGCTCCAGCCCGGCCACGGCGCGCAGCAGGGTGGTCTTGCCACAGCCCGACGGGCCGATCAGCACGCCGATGTCACCGGCTTTCAGGCTGAGCGTGACGCCGTGCACGGCGGCGTGTGCGCGACCCGCGTAGCGCACTTCGAGTTGGGAGACCTCAAGAAACATGCCCCGATTCTAGGTGGGCGGGGGGCGAATGCTTAAAATTCGCATTTGCATTCCTGATCGTTCCCGGGCCTTTGGCCGGTGGCGGGTGTGCGTTTCATCCTTTGCCGAGCCACTCGCCTTGCGCCGCACGCCTTCATCCGCCCTTCGCACCATCCCCCTGATCCTGTTCGCGGGCTTTCTGGCGCTGCCCGTGCTGGCGGTGCTGGCATCGTGGCTGCCGTTGTCGCCCGCCGGGCAGGGCGATGCCCAGGCGGGCGCCATCCTGCGCGAGATGGCCGCCACGGTGCTGCCCGGCTATGTGTGGACCACCCTGTGGCTGAGCCTGCTGGTCGCCCTGGGCGCGGCCATTGTGGGCACGGGCACGGCAGCGGCCGTCACGCTGTTTGACTTCCCCGGTCGCCGCACGTTCGAGTGGCTGCTGCTGCTGCCCCTGGCCATGCCCGCCTACGTCACGGCGTATGCCTACACCGACTTTCTGCAGTACAGCGGCCCGCTGCAGGTGGGCCTGCGCGATACCTTCGGCCTGGAAGGGCGCCTGCTGCCCGAGGTGCGCAGCCTGGGCGGAGCCGTATGGGTGTTCATCTTCTCGCTGTACCCGTATGTTTATCTGCTGGCGCGCACGGCCCTGGGCGAGCGCGCTGCGCACCTCATGGAGGCCGCGCGCCTCTTGGGTGCGCCGCTGCCGCGCCGCATCCGCGCGGTGGCGCTGCCGCTGGCACGCCCTGCCGTGGCGGCCGGCGTGGCGCTGGTGCTGATGGAAACGCTGGCCGACTTTGGCGTGGCCAGCTATTTCGGCATCCAGACATTCACCACCGGCATCTACAAGGCCTGGCTGTCGATGGACAACCGCCTGGCCGCCGCGCAGCTGGCCACCATGCTGCTGGTGGTGGTGATGGCGCTTCTGCATCTGGAGCACCGCGCGCAAAAACGCATGCGCTTTGCCACGGGCGGTGGGCGCGCCGGGTCGGCCGAGGCGCAGCCGCTGGCGCTGCGCGGCGCACGCCGCTGGGCGGCGTGGCTGGTGTGCGCGGTGCCGGTGCTGATGGGGTTTGTGGCGCCCGTCCTCTTCATGCTGCGGCCCTTGGCGGCAGACTGGTCGGTGCTGCCGTGGGAGCGCTTCATGGAATGGGCATGGCACAGCGTGCGCCTCGGTGGCATCACCGCCGCGCTGGCGGTGTTCATCGCACTGGCCCTGGCCTTTGCCGTGCGCCGCCAGCCCGACGCCATCACACGCGGTGTGGTACAGCTGGCCAGCGTGGGCTACGCCGTGCCGGGCGCCGTCATCGTGGTGGGCCTGCTGTTGCCCGTGGGCTGGCTGCAGGCGGCCATGCCGCAGTGGGGGGTGGGGGCGCTGGTTACCGCCACGGCGTTGGGCATCGTCTGGGCCTATCTCGTACGGTTTTGCGCCGTGGCGCTGCAGTCCATACAGAGCGGCTACGCGCGCATACCACTGAGCCTCGACGATTCCGCCCGCATGCTGGGCATCAAAAGCCCCGGCCTGATGGCGCGGGTGCACTGGCCGCTGCTCAAGCGCTCCACCGCCGCTGCCGCGCTGCTGGTGTTTGTAGATGTGATGAAAGAGCTGCCCGCCACCATGGTGCTGCGCCCCTTCAACAGCGACACCCTGGCCGTGGTGGCCTACCAGCTGGCGCGTGACGAGCGCCTGGGGGAGGCGGCGTTGCCGTCACTGGCACTGGTGGCCGTGGGGCTGGTGCCGGTGATCTTGCTCAGCCGCACCCTGCGCAGCCGGGGTTGAACGGGTCTTTGCTGGGCGCTTCGGATCACCTCGGTGGCCTGCGCGTGCAGGTGCGGTTTGCTATTGAAATCATAGCTGTTGGCGCTTGATGGATAAGTGCCGGCGGCCTGAAACACTGTGATATTGCGTTGTGGGCCTGGCGTCGCATGGGCGCCAGACCGTTGACTGCCGGGGTCTGCACAATGTGCGGCGGGCCCTGTGCAACGGCCTGTTTTTCGCAAGGACGGATCCTCCATGCATTTCATCGTTTTCGGCGCCGGTGCCATCGGCTGCTATGTGGGTGGCCGCCTCGCGGCCCATGGCCATTCCGTCACGTTGGTGGGCCGCGCGCACACGCTGCAGCCCATCGCTGCGCAGGGCCTGCGCGTGACCGATCTGGACGGCTTTGACCGCACCGTGCCCGCCACGGGCTTGCGGATCGCCACCAGCCTGGCGGAGGCGGCGCCGGGCGCTGACAGCATCGTCCTGCTGTGCGTGAAAAGCGGCGCCACCGAATCCGCCGCGCGTGAACTGGCGGCTGCGTGTGCGCCCGGTACGCCCGTCGTCTCGCTGCAGAACGGCGTGGACAACGCGGCCCGCATCGCTGCCGGTGCGCCTGCCCAGCATGTGCTGGCGGGCATGGTGCCGTACAACGTGGTCCTGCGCGGTGCGCACGTGCACCGGGCCAGTGCGGGGCACCTGCAACTGCAGCGCGATGCCGTCACCGAGCGCCTCGCGCCCGTCCTGGAAGCCGCGGGCCTGACCACGGTGCTGCCGCCCGACATCCGTGCCGTGCAGTGGGGCAAGTTGCTGCTCAACCTCAACAACCCCGTAAACGCGCTGTCCGACCTGCCTCTGCGCCAGGAATTGCTGAACCGCGACTACCGCCGCGTGCTCGCCGCCCTGCAGTCCGAAGCACTGGCCGTGATGGCCCGGGCGGGCATTCAGCCAGCCAGGCTCACGGCGCTGGCGCCCGCGCTCTTGCCCCCTGTGCTGCGGCTGCCCGATTGGCTGTTCAAGCGCGTGGCCCAGCGCATGCTGCAGATCGACGCGACGGCCCGCTCGTCCATGTGGGACGACCTGGAGGCGGGACGCGTGACGGAGGTTGATGCGCTGTGCGGCGCCGTGGTGCGGCTGGCGACACGGCACGGCATGGTGGCGCCGCTGAATGCGCGGATGTGCGAGCTGCTCAGCGGGCCAAGGTTGCGGCTTGGCGGGAGGGAGATGCGGCGGACGCTCGGGATATAGGCAGGCGGGTCTGTGCGGTGCTTGCCGGGTTACGCTGCGCTTGCGATCTCCAGCGGCACCCGTAGCCCCGCCTTCAGGCACCCCAGGGACACCGAGGTCCGAAACCGCCGCACGTTGTCGTCGCCCTCAAACAGGCGCCGCGTCAGCACCTCGTAGTCCGCCATGGACGCCACGGTCACCACCAGCAGGTAGTCCGCCTCGCCCGTCACGTTGTAACACTGCTGCACGGCTTCTTCTGCAGCGATGCGCTGGCGCAGAAGGGCGGTGCGGTCGGGGCGCTCGTTTTCCAGATGCACCTCGACGAAGATGGTCAGGGGCTTGCCCACCTTTTCGGGGTCCAGCACGGCCACGTTGGAGCGGATGACACCGGCTTCTTTCAGCCGCTGGATGCGTCGCTGCACGGCGGGGGCAGACAGGTTCACCGCCTGGGCGATCACGCGCTGGGGCGTGGTGTTGTCGCTTTGCAGGATGTCCAGGATGGCAAGGTCGAATCGGTCAAGTGCGGCAGGGGATGGCATGACACCTCGCAAGGCTGATTGAAAGATGCATTTGACTGCTGAAATCAGAGTCAAAAACACGGGAGATGCGCACTATATTTTCGCGCATGGCTTTCGCATCCGCATTTCCCGGGTTCCACCGGTTCCTTCCTTTCCTCGCCGTCCTGGGCTCCGTCACGGCCCTGGGCATTGGCACGTCGTGGGCCAAGCACTGGCTGTTCCCGGTGGTGGGGGCGCAGGGCACCACCGCCGTGCGGGTGGGTTTTTCGGCGCTGCTGGTGCTGCTGCTGTGGCGGCCCTGGCGCTGGCACCTGTCGCGCTCCGACGCGCAGGCGGTAGTGCTGTACGGCGCAGCCCTGGGTGCCATGAACCTCATGTTCTACATGTCGCTGCGCACCTTGCCGTTTGGCCTGGCGGTGGCGATCGAGTTCTCGGGGCCGCTGGCAGTGGCCATCTGGTCGTCACGCAGGGCGGTGGACTTTGTGTGGGTGGCCCTGGCCATTGCCGGGCTGGGCCTGCTGCTGCCGCTGGGGCTGAACGGCAGCACGCTGGACCCTGTGGGCGTGCTGTATGCCCTGGGGGCTGCGGTGTTCTGGGCGCTGTACATCGTGTTTGGCAAACGCGCGGGGCACCTGCACGCGGGGCATTCGGTATCGCTGGGCCTGCTGGTGGCGGCGCTGGTGGTGGTGCCGGTGGGCGTCGTGCATGCGGGGGCCGCACTGCTGTCGCCCACGGTGCTGCTCATTGGCGTGGCGGTGGCGGCGGTCTCCAGCGCCATCCCGATCTCGCTCGAAATGATGGCCCTCAAGCGCCTGCCCAAGGAGGCCTTCGGCATCATGATCAGCATGGAGCCCGCCGTGGCCGCCATTCTGGCTCTGGTGCTGCTGGGCGAGCACCTGAGCGCAGTGCAATGGCTGGCCATCGGCTGCATCGTGGCCGCGTCGATGGGCAGCGCCATGACAGCCGCGCGCCCCGCCGCCTCGGGCCCTGCTGCTCAGGCGGCCTGACGTTTGAGGTGCGGCGCCCCCGGGCACTTCGCGGGCGTCGACACCCGTTAGGCGGCATTGGATGACACACCGTGGCCTCGCTCCATCGCAACAATGGGCTTTTGTTACAGGAGCTGCCCATGACGCGCATTCCGCCATTACCAGAAGCCCGGGTGGACGAGGCTGAACGCAAGGTCAGCGCCATCCTGGCAGAACTGGAAGAGGCCACCGATTCGGAGGTCAAGGACATTGATCTGGAGGACGTGGTGGAAACCGACGCCGCATCGGGCCATCCAGCCGTGCACCAGAGCGTGGAAATCACCGTGCAGCCCCGCGCGCAGCGCAGGTGGCTCAAATAGCGCGCGGACCCATGCGCTGCCAGCGCCCCGGCGTTGTCTGACAGGCGCACGGTCTGCCGGACTTCGCCCGGCGCCTGCCAGGCGCCTTAAAAAAGGAACACAGATGAAACCACTCGGGTTTCGTTGCCCTTTTCAGGAGACGCACATGCAGTCAACCCATCCCAAACAAGCCGACACACACACCCCGCCCATCGACGCGGATCTGGCCGAGCAGGCCACCCCGGGCTACGGCATTCCCTCGCAAGACCCGAGACAAGGCGCTCAGACGGCCCTGTCGCCCGAAGACGCTGAGCGCGAGTCCCAGTCGGTGCTGATGGGTGGCGGAATGATGGCGGGCGCAGCGGCTGGCGCGGCCGTTGGTGTGGCGGTCGCCGGCCCGGTTGGTGTCCTCGTTGGAGGCACGGTAGGCGGCATCGCAGGTGCGCTTGGCGGCGCGGCGGCTGGTACGGCGGTGGGTACCGGCGAAACGGCCCCTGCATCGGACGCCCCGGCCCGCCGTACCTGAGCCTGTCCGGCCGGAGTACGGCCTTCAACTGCGCAAATTTGATAGCTGCAGGCGCTTATACAGCAAGCGCTGGAGGCCATTTTGACTATGAATATGGTCCCCTCGACAGGAATCGAACCTGTATCTAGCGCTTAGGAGGCACTCGTTCTATCCATTGAACTACGAGGAGGCGAGACAGCCGCGCATTGTAGTGGGCGCTGCGGCCTCGGCCGCGAGGGTGCGGGCTCAGTCGTACTTCACGGTGTAGATGATGTCCACCGCGCTTTTCTCGCCTGTCTGCCCGCGCAGCGTGAGGCTGCGGGTGAGGTCGTAGAAGATGTAGAGCGTGCCCAGCGTGCCCGACAGGCTGCGTTCGTACGTCACATACAGATCTTGTGAGAGCCGCTTGCCCAGGGTGAGGGCCGCGGTGGATGCGTCTTCACCCGCAGCAGGCCCTTTGACGCCGATTTCGTCCAGGCCGAGCCGACTGGCGATGCCCGCGCCCGGATTGTTGCCCCGGCCGAGCAGCGCCAGGGCGGCCTGCTGGAGCACGGTGGCTTCGGCACCGCCGGCAGCGGCATCGCGGCCCAGCACCACCCACGAGAGCTTCTCGGCGTCGGGCAGCTCGGGGTCGGAATACAGCGTGACCCGGGGCGCCTGCGCGGTGCCGGTGACCTGCACACCGGCGCGCACGCGGATGTTGGGGCGCAGCGCCAGAATGTCGAGCGAGGGGTTGTTGTACGGGCCGTTGAACCGGATCAGGCCGGTTTCCACGTTCAGCATCTGGCCCCAGGCGCGGTAGCGGCCTTCGTCGGTGCGCACCTCGCCAGTCACGCGCGGCGGGGCGCCGGGCACGGCGCTGCTGCGGATCTCCACCTCGCCCGTGAGGCGTGTGGTGATGCCGTGGCCGCTCAGGGCAAAGTCGCGCCCCAGGTTGAGGGTGATCGCAATGTCGGGCGGCTTGGCGGTTTCGGCCTGGGCCGCCACCTGGCTCGCCTTGGCGGCGGCCTGGGCCCGGGCCTGGTCGGCAAGGTCTTTGGCTTTGGAGCGCACCACCACGTCAGACCCCAGCGTGGGCGCAGATTCGTCGGGCAGGATGATGGTGGCGCGGTCGGTGGTGAGCGTGCCGCGCAGGCTGATCTGGCCCTGCTGCAGCTGCGCCTGCACGGTGCCCGAGACGCTGACCTGGCGGTCGGCGCGCACCAGCACCTGCAGCGCTTTGGCCTCGGCCTGCATCGACATGGCAATGCCTGACATGCCCGTGGCTGCGGTGGCGCTGTTGCCCCAGGTGATGCGGCCGGTGCCGGTGAGCGTGCCGCCGTCTTGCGACGCCGCCGTGCGGTTGCCGCTGAAGCCCGCAATGCGTGCGCTGCTGCCGCGCCCGCCCTGCAGGCGCAACTCGGTGATGTTGAGCTGGTTGCCCTGCAGCGTGGCCCGCAGGCGCCCGCCCTGCAGGTCCACGCCGTCGACCACCGAGCGCACGGCCATGTCGTCAGCGCCCAGCGTGCCGGCCCAGAGCGGTGCATTGCGGGTGCCCGACAAGGTGGCGCTGGCATCGAGCGTGCCGCGCACGCGCCAGCCGGGCGGCGCCAGCGCCGACCACACGCCCACATCGGGCAGGCGGGCGCGCAGGGTGCCGGCCAGCGGCGCGTCGGCGGCCCAGGTGATGGGGTTGTCTGCGGTGGCAGGTGCCAGGCGGGTGCTGACGGTGGCGTCGACCTCGCCCGCTCGGTCGCTGGTCCACAGCAGACGGGCGCGCAGGGCGTCGCCTTCGGCTTCGACAGAAATTTCTGCCTGGCGCACGCCTGCGGGGCTGCCTGCGCCCGGGCCCGGGGTTCTGGCGGAGGCCTCCGTGGCGATGGCAGTGACGGCGCCTGCGCCCGTGCCCTGGCCGCTGCTTTGCACGGCGGTCACGGCGGTGGCGTCGCCCGCCAGGATGCGCAGATCGCCGCTGGCACGGCGCAGGCTGGCGCTGGCCCGCAGGCTGCGGGTGGTGTCCACGCTCCACTGCCCGTCCAGTACCACGCTGGTGGAAAGGCCCATGCGCGCCAGCAGCGGCTGAGCGGGGCTGCCCGGCGCGCCCGCGCTGCCCGTTTTGCCACCCAGGCCCAGCGCTTCCACCCACGCCATGGGCAGGCCTTGCAGCGTGCCCTGGGTTTGCAGCGTGGCGGGTGTGCCTGCGCTAGCACTGGTCACCACGCGCACGGGCTGCCAGCGCAGGGTGACGGTGCCGGGCGCCGGCCCCGTCAGGCGTGCCTGCCCGGCCGAGGTTTGCAGCGTGAGCCCGCTTGCCGATCTGTTGACGTTGACCGATACCGGCTCGGCCAGCTGCAGCGCCCAGGGGCCGGGGCGCTGCGCGTCTTGCGCCTGCAGGCGCAGCTCGCTGATCTGTGCCTTCCATTGCCCGGCGGCGGGCATGCCACCGGCCAGGCGGGTTTGCACTGTGGCCCGCAGCGCTTGCGGGCCAAGGGTTCGGGCCTCGCCATTGAGCACCAGCGATGCCTGGGCCAGGCTGCCCGACAGCGTGGCGCTCAACGCGCGCAGCTGAACGGGTTGCAGGGTGGCTGCGCCGGGTTCTGCGCCGGTGGCAGTGGCTGGCAGCGTCAGGTCCAGCTGGGGCGTGGTGAGCGTGGCTTGCAGCTCGAACAGGTCTTTGCCTGTGGGCAGTGCGTTGCCGCTGCTGGCGGCTTGCAGTTGCCGGGCGGCGGTTTGCCAGCCGCCCTTCCACCGCGCGGTGAGCTGTGCCGTACCTTTGGCTGCCGCGCCCCGTACGGAGCGCTGCAGGTTGGCACCCACAAAGGGCAGGGTGGTCAGCCATTGGATAGTGCGGTCGGCGTCGGCCCACTGCACCTGCAGATCGCCCGCACCCGTCTGGGGGGCGATCTGCCCGTTGGCCCGCGCCGTGGCGCCGGGCACGGTGAGTGTCAGCTGCCCCTGGGCGGACTGTGCACCCAGCGCAATGCGCAAGCCGGTCGCCTCTGCGCGCGCCTGCAGGGCATCGAGCAGCAGGCGGTCGAGCTGCAGGGTGCCGACGCTGTCTGTGCCCTGCGCGGGGCCGGGTGGTTGCCAGCTGCCTTGCGCGGTGAGGGTGTTGATGCGCAGCGGGGCGGGGCCCGTGGTGCGTACAGCACGCGCAGGGGTGGTACTGCGCGCGGCCGGGCCGGGGGTGGCGCGGATGTCGGCGTTGAAGCGCACGGCGGTGCCTTGCGTTTCGGCGCGGATGCGGCCCGAGAGCGGCGCCGCAGCCAGCGCGGTGTGCAAGGCGTCGGGCCGCAGGCCGCGCAGCTCGGCCTGGCCCTCCAGCGCGCCGGTGGCGGGGGTGAAGTGGCCTTGCACGGCGGCGCTGCCGCCGCCCGCCTGGAGCGTGGCGCCGGGCACATCCCACCGGCTGCCGTCGTAGGTGGCGCTGGCTTGCAGGGCGGTCAGCGGCAGGCGGGCCTGGTCCCACGGGCCGGGGAGGTCGTTGCGCAGCCGGGCCTCCAGCGACCAGCCGCTCGATGGGCTGGTCGTGGCGCTGCTGCGGTCTTTGGTGCCCACTGGCGCAGGGCCGGCCTGCAGCGTGCCGTGCAGCTGCGTGGCAGGGGCCTGCGGCCACAGCGCTGCCAGGTTCACCGCGCGCAAGGTGGCGGTGGCCGCCTGCACAGGCTGTGACGCCCACGGGGCCAGTGTGGCCTGCACATCAGCCTGCATGGGCTCTGCGGAGGCTGGGTTTGCCGATCCCGCCGGTGCCGCATCTGCGGCGGGGCTCACGCGCGCCTGGAGCTCCAGCTGCGCCGCCGCCGTGGCCAGGGTGCCCTGCAGCGTGGCGTGGGCGCCCAGCTGGATCGGGGTGGTGGACGTGCTGCCTGGCACAGTGGTCTGCACGTTGCCCTCCACCGTCACATCCAGGGCCATGGGCGTCCGGGCCTGCAAGGTGGCGCGGGCGCTGTAGCGGCCCTGGGCCAGTTGCACCTGATCGATGTTCAGCCGGTGCTCGCCGCCGTCAAAGCGGTAGTCGCCTTGCAGCCCATGGGCCTGCACGGCGGTGGGGCCCGCCCACTGGATGGCATCGACCCGAAACGGCACACCGATCTGCAGCGGCAGCACCAGCTCTGTCAGGGGATTCAGGGGCGTATCGGGTGGGGGAACCGCAGGCGTCTGGGGCGTGATCAGCACGCGCGCAGCGTGCACCTCGCCCAGCTCGAGACGGCGCTGCAGCAAGGGAGCCAGCTGCCAGCCCAGGCGGATGTCGGTCACCTCCACCGCCAGGGTGGGGCTGCTCCAGCGCAGCCAGCCAATGCGCCCGCCGCTGCGCAGCGCGCCCGACACCTCGCGGCTTTCCAGCGTCTGGTCGGCGGGCAGGTACTGCGCCGCACGCGCAAGGGCAGCGGCCAGCGATGTGCTGCTGCCCGCCCACCACCAGACGCCCGTTGCGGCCACCAGCACCAGCGCCACCAGGCTGAGCAGCAGCCAGCCCAGCGCGCGCACGGCACGTGGCGCGCGCCGGGGTGGTGCACGCCCGGCCGTGGTGGCCCCGGCGCTGAAATCGGAGGCGCGGTCGCGGGGTGGTGGCGGTGGCGGGGTGCGCGTTGCCATCAGAAGCTGAACCCCAGGCGCAGGTGCAGCCGCACCTCTTGGGTCTTCACGCCGTAGGCCAGATCCGCCTGCACCGGGCCCACGGGGCTGCGCCAGCGCACGCCTGCGCCCAGCCCCACGCGGGGGCTCAGGTCACCGACCTTGTCCGCCACGGCGCCCGCATCCATGAACACGGCGCTCTCCCAGTCTGTCATCTGACCCTTGTAGACGATGGGGCGCTGCCATTCCACGCTGCCCGCTGCCATGGTGCGGCCACCGTAAATCTGGCCGTTGTCGGTGCGTGCGCCGATGCTGCGGTAGCCATAGCCGCGCACGGTGGTATCCCCCCCGGTCAGAAAAAGCTGGGTCACGGGCACCTGGGCACCATCGCGGGCCAGCACCACACCGGCTTCGGCGCGCAGCGCCACACGGGCGTTGCGCCCCACGCCCGCGCTGTCGGTCACCCGGCCGGCGGGAACGAAGGACTGCCAGCGCACCAGCGCACGCACAAAGGGGTCGCGCTCGGGCCGCAGTGTGGTACCCAGGCCCAGCTCCACCGCAATGCCGTGGCCGCGGGTGGGTGCGGTCAGGCTGTTGAAATAGCGGCCCGTCCAGCCGTAGTTGATGCTCAGGGCGGCGCTGGAATCTGCGGGCGAGAGCGCGTTGGCGGCCAGCCCCTGGCTGTGCGCGTAGTCGTACTGCAGAAAGTAGTTGCGGTCGATGTGCTTGCTGCTTTTGCTGCGCCCGGAGCGCAGGCGCCCGCTGTTGACGTCGTAGTCGCCGGTGGCCTCGCGCTGCAGCTGGGCGCCGGCAAACCAGCGCCAGCCGTTGTCATCGGGCAGGTCAGTCCATTCGCTGCTGGCGTGTTTGGTCTCGCGGTCCAGCGAGAGCTTGCTCACCGCGCGCCAGCCGATCAAGGGCAGCTGGTTGTGGATGTGCTCCAGCGACAGGCGTGCGCCGCTGTCGGTCGAAAAGCCGGGGCCGAAGACCAGCTTTTGCAGCGGCGCCTCCCGCACCTTGGCCACCACGGGTGCGGCCTGCGGGTCGGTGCCCTCGGTATCGAGCGTGAGGAACACGGCGTCGTAATAGCCGCTGCTGGCCAGGCGCAGCTGGGCATCCAGCATTTCGGCCTCGTCGTACACAGCACCGGTAGGCAGGCGGGCCAGGCGGCTTGCGCCATCGGCGGCGTAGCGCTCGCTGCCTTCGACCCGCAAGGGCCCGAAGCGGTAGGGCGGGCCCGGGTCGTACGTCACGCTCAGCTTGGCCTCGTGGGTATCGGCATCCACCTCGGCACGGCTGTTGGCAATGCGCGCCGTGGGAAAGCGGCGCACCTGCAGTTCACGCAGGCCGCCATTCTTGGCAGAGTCCCATGCAGACTGGGTAAACGGCAGGCCGGGGGGCAGCGACCAGTTGCGCTGCACGCGCAGCTGCTGGCGTGTGCGGCCCTCCGCATCGTTGCCCGACAGGGCGGAAAAGCCGATGTCGGCACTGGCAATGCGGGTCTGCGGGCCGGGCTGCACGGTGATGACCACGGTGCGCGGCGCGCCTGCGCTGGCCGGGGTTTCGGTGAGCTCGACCGTGATGGTGGGCGCAAAGTACCCCATCGTGCCCAGCAGCTCGCGGGCGTTGGCATCGGCCGCGCCCAGCAGGCGCTGCAGCTCGGCGGCCTGCAGATCGGGCAGGTTGCGAAAGCGCTGCAGTTCCAGATGGCGCTCCAGCGTCTCGCGCACCTCGTCGGGCGCCCGCACCTCGACCGCGAACGATGGCGAGGCCGATTCGGCCACCACGGGCGCGCCGGGTGCGTCGGTGTCGCCCTCTGTACCGTTCAATGGCAGCAGGCTGCAGCCCTGCAGGCACAGCGCGCCAATAAGCAGCAACGCCGACCAGGGGGCCGGCGTTGGAGCATTGGCAGTGGCGGGGCGCAGGATTCGGAACAGCACGGCAGGAGGAAGGTAAGGGCGCAAGGGGTCGCGGCGATCAGCGCCCCCGACTATGCCGCGAAAAAAAGCCCTTGCTTGTCAGACAGGGACTCACATGCGGCTTGCCCTTGCCCCCGCCAGCGGATGGCCCAGAGGGAACCTATTTGGACAGCAGCCGCATGGTTTCTTCGAGCCCCTTGAGCGACAGCGGGTACATGCGGTTGCCCAGCAGCTGCTGGATGATGCTGATGCTTTGCCGGTACTGCCACACGCCCTGGGGCTCGGGGTTGATCCAGGCGTGCTTGGGGAAGGCGTGCGTGAGGCGCTGTATCCACTCGGCGCCCGGCTCTTCGTTGTTGTATTCCACACTGCCGCCGGGCTGCAAAATCTCGTAGGGGCTCATGGTGGCGTCGCCCACGAAGATGAGTTTGTAGTCCTTGTTGTACTTGCGGATGATGTCCCAGGTCGGGAACTTCTCGGCAAAGCGGCGGCGGTTGTTCTTCCACATGAAGTCGTACACGCAGTTGTGGAAGTAGTAGAACTCCAGGTGCTTGAACTCATTTTTCACCGCGGAAAAGAGCTCTTCCACGCGCTGGATGTGCTCGTCCATCGTGCCGCCCACGTCCATCAGCAGCAGCACCTTCACGTTGTTGTGGCGCTCGGGCATCATCTTGATGTCCAGATACCCGGCGTTGGCAGCGGTACTGCGGATGGTGTCGGGCAGGTCCAGTTCGAGTTCATGCCCTTCGCGCGCAAACTTGCGCAGGCGGCGCAGCGCCACCTTGATGTTGCGCGTGCCCAGCTCCTGCTGGTCGTCGTAGTCCTTGTAGGCGCGCTGCTCCCACACCTTCACCGCGCTCTTGTTCTTGCCCGCGCCACCAATGCGCACGCCCTGCGGGTTGTAGCCGCCGTGGCCGAAGGGGCTGGTGCCGCCGGTGCCGATCCATTTGCTGCCGCCCTCGTGGCGTTCCTTCTGTTCTTCGAGGCGCTTTTTCAGCGTCTCCATGAGTTCGTCCCAGCCCATCTTCTCTATGGCGGCTTTTTGCTCGGGCGTGAGCTCGTTTTCCAGGATCTTGCGCAGCCAGTCGGCCGGGATCTCCTTGGTGAAGTCGGCCACCATCTCCACGCCCTTGAAATAGGCGCCGAAGGCCCGGTCGAACTTGTCGTAGTGCTTCTCGTCCTTGACCAGCGTGAGGCGCGAGAGGTTGTAGAAATCGTCCAGGCTCCACGCGTCATCTGACATGGGGCCCACCACACCGGCCTGCAGGGCCTCGAGCAGGGTGAGGTATTCCTTCACGGACACCGGCAATTTGGCCGAGCGCAGGGTGTAGAAGAAGTCGATGAGCATGATATTGGCCTCCAGCGCTTACTGGGTAAGCGCATGCCGCTCTAAAAGATATAGCAATTGTGACTTGGCCTCAGGCCACTCGCCAGCGCGCATGCTGTACATCACCGTATCGCGGATGGTGCCGTCGCGGCGCAGTGCGTGGCCGCGGATCACACCGTCCTTTTTTGCGCCCAGGCGCTCGATGGCGCGTTGCGAGGCAAAGTTGAAGTTGTCGGTGCGCCAGCCCACCACATGGCAGCCCAGGGTATCGAACGCGTGGCCCATCATCAGTAGCTTGGCGGTGGTGTTGACGTGGGTGCGCTGCACGCTCTGGCGGTACCAGGTGTAGCCAATTTCCACGCGCTTCACGGCCGGCAGGATGTCGTGGTAGCTGGTGCTGCCCAGCACCGTTCCTGTCGCATCGTCTACCACCGCAAAAGCAAAGCGGTGGCCGTCTTCGCGCATCTTGAGCGCTGTCTCGATGTAGGCCCGTGTCTCATGCGGTTCGGGCACCGAGGTGATGCGCAGCTTCCACAGCTCGCCGTCCGCGGCAGCAGCGCGCAGGCCTTCTTCGTGCGCCAGGGCCAGCGGCTCCAGACGCACGCCGTTGTGGCACATCACCAGCGGTTCAACGAAACTCATGGCCGCGCTCCGGGAATCAACGGTTCCTCTGGTTCATGAAAACCAGCTTTTCAAACAGGCTCACGTCCTGTTCGTTTTTCAGCAGCGCGCCCACCAGCGGTGGCACGGCCACCTTGTTGTCAGCGCTTTGCAGGGCGCTCAAAGGGATGTCTTCGGCCACCAGCAGCTTGAGCCAGTCGATCAGCTCGCTAGTCGAAGGTTTTTTCTTCAGGCCCGGCAGGTTGCGCACGTCATAGAACGTTTTCATTGCCACGCCCAGCAGGTCGGCCTTGAGCGTGGGGAAGTGCACGTTGATGATCTGCCGCATCGTGTCGGCCTCGGGGAACTTGATGAAGTGGAAGAAGCAGCGGCGCAGGAAGGCGTCGGGCAGTTCCTTCTCGTTGTTGGAGGTGATGAACACCAGCGGCCGGTGCCTGGCCTTGATGAGCTCGCGCGTTTCGTAGCAGTAGAACTCCATGCGGTCGATCTCGCGCAGCAGGTCGTTCGGGAATTCGATGTCGGCCTTGTCGATCTCGTCGATCAGCAGCGCCACGGGCCGGTCGGCCGTGAAGGCCTGCCACAGCACGCCCTGGATGATGTAGTTGCGGATGTCCTTGACTTTTTCGCTGCCGCCTTCGAGCTGGCTGTCGCGCAGGCGGCTCACCGCGTCATACTCATACAGGCCCTGCTGTGCCTTGGTGGTGGACTTGATGTGCCACTGCAGCAGGGGCATGTCCAGGGCCTGCGCCACTTCCTCGGCCAGCATCGTCTTGCCCGTGCCGGGCTCGCCCTTGATCAGCAGGGGCCGCTGCAGCGTGATGGCAGCATTCACGGCGAGCATCAGGTCCTGGGTGGCGACGTAGTTCTGGGAGCCTTGGAATTTCATGGGGAAAACACCGGATCGTTGATGAATGGGCTTGACAGGGCGCTGGCTATAATCGGCGGTTGATCAGAGCCCAGAGCTGAACCTCCACGAGATTGTGCGCGCAAAATGAACAAAACGCTGACCACGCTATTTGCCCTGGCTGTCGCTTCCGTGACCGCCTTGTCCCACGCCCAGGAAGCCAAAGGCGACGTGGAAGCCGGCAAGCAAAAGATCGCCATGTGCATCGGCTGTCACGGCATTCCGGGCTACCAGGCCAGCTTTCCTGAAGTGCACAAGGTGCCGATGATCTCGGGCCAGAGCGGCAAGTACATCGCCGCGGCGCTGGTGGCCTACCAGAAGGGTGATCGCAAGCACCCGACGATGCGCGGCATTGCCGAGACTCTGAGCGAGCAGGACATCGCTGACGTTTCGGCCTATTACGAACAGCACGGCAAGTCGATCGAACTGGCGGCCAAGCCCAAGCGCGAACCCAGCGTGCAAGTGGCGGCGCTGCTGCAAAAGGGCGCCTGCGTCTCCTGCCACGGCGACAACTTCGCCAAGCCCATCGACCCCTCATACCCCAAGATTGCGGGCCAGCACGCCGACTACCTGTTCGTGGCGCTCAAGTCGTACAAGGTGGAAAAGAACAACAACCTGGGCCGCAGCAACGCCATCATGGCGGGCATTGCCAAGCAGTTCACCAATGCCGAACTGAAGGCGCTGGCGAACTACATCGGTGGCGTGGAAGGTGACCTGCAGGTCGTGCCCCAGTCGCGATTCAAGTGACCGCTCACCCTGCGACAGTCAGCGCACTCGGTACTGCATAAAAAAAGCCCGCTTCAGCGGGCTTTTTGTTTTTTGGGTGACCCGTCCTACCCAGCGTTGACATGTGGACCCTTCACAAGGGAGATGTGTCATGGAATCAGGCATAAAACGCACGCAGCGCGACTACACACTGGCCTTTAAATTGGTGGTGGTAGAGCAGGTAGAAAAAGGCGAGCTCACCTATAAAGAGGCGCAGCGCAAGTACGGCATCCAGGGGCGCTCGACGGTGCTGGTGTGGCTGCGCAAGCACGGACGCCTGGGCTGGAGTCCTGCGGCATCATCTGCAGCCATGCCACTAGACAAGACCAAAGGACCGCTCACGCCCGAGCAGCAGATCAAGGCGCTGCAGGTGCAGCTCGAACAGGCGCAGGAGAAGGCCAAGCTGTTTGAAGCCGTCATCGATGTGCTGCGCAAGGACTACGGGGTGCGCGTCGTAAAAAAGCCTTTGGGCAAGTCCTCTCGCAAAACCTCGTCGCAGGGTTGAGCGTGAAGAGGGCTTGCCAGCATATGGGCCACAGCCGTCAGGCGTACTACCAGGGCAGGCGCCGCGAGGCCGATCGCCTGGCGAATGCGCAGGCGGTGGTGGAGCTGGTGCGCGAGCAGCGCATGCGCCAGCCACGCATAGGCACGCGCAAGCTGCACCACTTGCTGCAGGAGCCGCTGCAGCGCCAGGCAATAGCGCTGGGCCGCGATGCGATGTTCGACATCCTGCGCAACGCCAGGCTGCTGGTGGCGCCCCGGCGGGCGTACCACAAGACGACCGACAGCCACCACCGCTTCAGGCGCCATCCGAACCTGCTCAAAGCAGGGCCACAGCAGATTCACGCCAGCGCCAGCGAACAGGTCTGGGTAGCAGACATCACCTACTTACCCACACACGGCAAGTTCGTCTATCTGAGCCTGGTTACGGATGCGTACTCCAGGAAGATCGTCGGCTGGCACGTGCACGAGAGCCTGCAGACCGAAGAGGTAGCGCAGGCCATGAAGATGGCGCTATCGGGTCGGCGCACTCGCCAGCAACTGGTGCACCACTCCGACAGAGGCATCCAGTATTGCTCGACGTACTACCAGGCCCTGCACAAGCACCACGGCGTGACCTGCTCGATGACGGACGGCTACGATTGCTATCAGAACGCACTGGCCGAGCGGGTCAACGGCATTCTGAAGACCGAATTTTTGTTGCAGCGCCCTGCGGATCTCGCCCAGGCCAGACGCATGGTTGAGCAGTCGGTGCGCATCTACAACTGCGAGCGGCCACACCTATCGCTGAAAATGCAAACGCCCGATGCGGTGCATCGGGCGTCGTTGGCCGGATAGTCCGGCTGGAGTTTTTAACCGTCCTGGGTGTCAACGCTATTCAGGACGGGTCAGGGCCTCCTCAGGGCTTGCGTACCAAGGGCGCGGTTCGCCGGTGACTCAGCGACTCGCAGCCCAGGCCCCCAGGCCCAGGCAGATGCAGGCCGTGGCGGTCAGTTGCAGGCGCAGTGGCAGATACCAACTGTGCACCGGCGTGGTCCGCACCAGGCTGAAGTCCAGCACCAGGTGTGCAACAAATCCCAGGATGAGAATCAGCGCGCCCGCAGCGACGGGCAGCAGCGGAGTGGGCCATGCCAGCAGCGCCGGGACCACGCTCCACACATAGTGGATCGTGCGCTGCCGCGCTGGCATTTGCGGCGCGGTCATTGCAAAGCCCCAGTGCAAGGCGCCGACAAAGCTCAGGATCACGGCGCCGTAGGCAATCAGCGCGGGGCTCCACAGAGACCGGTGGTCGGGTGCCAGCAGGCTGGCTGCTGCCAGGGCCACGAATGGCACCAGGCCTCCGTACCCCAGCCAGGCGACAGCATGTGGCGTGGATTGCCCGGGCGAGTTGGCTGGGGGGCGGCTGGAAGTCGCTTTTCTGGACGGTTTCATCGTGTTGTCTCCACGGTCAGGCACCGCGGCGGGTCAGTCGCGGGTGGCGCGCCGCTGAACGCAGGCGATGTAGGCATCGCCATCGGGCGGTCGGCCCGCGCGCTGGCTCTCCCACAGCATCTCGCCCAGGCAGTCCATGGTGGCGTGGTGGGCGTCGTGCAGCGAGTCGAGCCGGGCTGTCAGCAGCTCTACTGCCTGCCGGATACCACGCGGCTGGTCGATGCTGCATTGTTCGCTGATGGACAGGTGCATCGACAGGTGCAAAAACGGGTTGGTCTGCCCCGGTGTTTCGTCGTAGTTACGAGTGACGGCCGCATCGGCATCGGACAGGTCGGTGTGGTACTCGGGGTGCTCGGCGATCCACAGGCTCGCCAGCGTCTCGATGGCTTCCATGGGGGCGCCGCTCTGGGTCTTGGCGTGAACGCCGCACAGGAAGCGGCGCACATCGGCTTGGGAGGGGCTGAACATGGGGCGTGAGGGTAGCACGCAGGGCAAGAGCCCGGAGCGCACAGGGGAAGGCCGGGCCCGATCGCGCTCGCTTGCTACATCGCGCCGGGGCGGCGTCCTACGCCGGCCCTGCGCTGGGGCACCTACATTGGGCTGGCGCAAAGGTCGGGAGCCGGGTCCACTTTGTCGCAGTCCTTAAAACCCGGCATGGGGAGAAGTTTCATGAATGCAATGCGAATCGTCGGTGTGCTGTTGTTGGTGGTGGGGCTGGCCGGGTTTTTGACCGGTGGCTTCAGCTTTACCAAGGACACCACCCAGGCCAAGCTGGGCCCGCTGGAGCTCACCGTGAAGGAAAAAGAATCCGTCAACATCCCCCAGTGGATGAGCCTGGGCGCCATGGTGCTGGGTGGCGTGGTGCTGGTGCTGGGTTTTCGGAAAAACTGAGGGCCGTGCCGGCTGGATGCGTCGCAGGCCAACGCATCTTCAGCCCCTGGGCGCGCCCATCATTCGCGAAATGCTCCGGGCCGCGCGCAGCAGCGCAGGCAGCAGGCTCTCCTGCATCATCGCCGCGCTCGTGCGGTTGGCCTGACCGCTGATGTTGAGCGCCGCCACCGTCTGCCCCGTGCGGTTGGTCAGCGGCGCAGCAATCGATATCAAACCCTCTTCCAGCTCCTGGTTCACCAGACACCAGCCCTGCTGACGCGCGTGGCGGATGTGGGCCAGCAGCGCATCGCCATCGGTGGTGGTGTGCTCGGTAAACCGCTCCATGCGCAGGCCCTGCAGCCGGGCCTGCAGTTCATCATCCGGCAAGCCCGCCAGCAGCACACGGCCCATCGAGGTCCAGCACGCAGGCAGGCGCGAGCCCACGCCCAGCGTGGTGCGCATGATCTTGTGCGTCGGCACACGCAGTACATAGACTATGTCCAGGCCGTCGAGCACGGCGGCCGATGACGACTCGCGCACCTCTTCCACCAGGTCCTCCATCACCGGCTCGGCCAGGTTCCAGATGGGCAGCGAAGACAGGTACGCAAACCCCAGGTCCAGGATGCGCGGGCTCAGGCGAAACAGCTTGCCGTCCGTCTCCACATAGCCCAGCGTCTGCAGCGTGAGCAGGATGCGGCGCGCGCCTGCGCGGGTCAGGCCAGTCTGCACGGCGACTTCGCTCAAGGTTTGCTGCGGCGTGGCCGCGCTGAACGAGCGGATCACCTCCAGCCCGCGCGCGAACGACTGCACATAGCTGTCGCTCGGTTTGGGGTCTTTGGCTTCAGGGGTTTGTGAATTCATACGTATGCCAACTATAATTCTTTAAGCGAACATTTGTTCTATATGCGAACAAATTTCAAAGAGACAACAGAGAAACCAAGAAAGCGTTGCAATGATCAACAAACTGGCGGACTCGGTGGCCCAGGCCCTTGCGGGGCTGAAGGATGGTGCCACGGTGTTGATAGGTGGGTTCGGCACGGCCGGCATTCCGGGCGAGCTGATCGATGGCCTCATCGCCCAGGGGGCACGTGACCTCACGGTGGTCAACAACAACGCAGGCAATGCCGACCAGGGCCTGGCCGCGCTGCTCAAGGCGGGCCGCGTGCGCAAGATCATCTGCAGCTTTCCGCGCCAGGTCGACAGCTATGTGTTCGACGAGTTGTACCGCAGCGGCAAGCTGGAGCTGGAACTGGTGCCCCAGGGCAATCTGGCCGAGCGTCTGCGCGCTGCGGGTGCGGGCATCGGCGCCTTTTTCTGCCCCACGGCCTATGGCACCGAATTGGCTGCAGGCAAGGAAACGCGTGAGATCAATGGCAAACACTACGTGCTCGAATACCCCATCCACGGCGACGTGGCCCTGATCAAGGCCGAGAAGGGCGACCGCTGGGGCAACCTTACCTACCGCATGTCGGCGCGCAACTTTGGCCCCGTGATGGCCACGGCCGCCAAGACCACGATTGCCACCGTGCACGAGGTGGTGGAACTGGGCGCGCTGGACCCGGAAGCCATCGTCACGCCCGGCATCTACGTGACGCATGTCGTCAAGATCGACCGCACGGCCACGCAGGCGGGTGGTTTCAAGAAATCGGCATGAAATCGGCACCTACCGCACAAGGATAAAGCGTGAGCAGCTATCAAAAGCGTAGTAAAGAAGAACTGGCGAAGCGCGTGGCGCAAGACATCCACGACGGCGCTTACGTCAACCTGGGCATCGGCCAGCCGACCCTTGTCGCCAACCACATTCCTGCAGGCCGCGAGGTCATCCTGCAAAGCGAAAACGGCATCCTGGGCATGGGCCCCGCGCCCGCTGCGGGGCTGGAGGACTACGACCTCATCAACGCGGGCAAGCAGCCCGTCACGCTGCTGCCCGGCGGTGCGTATTTTCACCACGCCGACAGCTTCGCGATGATGCGCGGCGGCCATCTGGACATCTGCGTGCTGGGCGCCTTCCAGGTCAGCGCGACGGGCGACCTGGCCAACTGGAGCACGGGCGAGCCCGGCGCCATCCCCGCCGTGGGCGGCGCGATGGACCTGGCCATCGGCGCCAAGCAGACCTGGGTGATGATGGACCTGCTGACCAAGCAGGGCGCGAGCAAGATCGTGGCGCAGTGCACCTACCCGCTCACCGGTGTCGCCTGCGTGAAGCGCATCTACACCGATCTGTGCACACTGGCCTGCACGCCCGCCGAGCTGCAGCTCATCGACACCGTGCCCGGCCTGTCGCACGCTGAGCTGGAGCAACTGGTGGGCCTGCCCATCCGTGCAGCCGCCTGACCGAATCCCCCCCCCAACAAACGAGGAGACAAAACCGTGAGCCAACAACGCCAAGCCTTCATCTGCGACGCCATCCGTACCCCCTTCGGCCGCTACGGCGGCGCGCTCTCCAGCGTACGCACCGATGACCTGGGTGCCATCCCCATCAAGGCGCTGATGGACCGCAACCCCGGTGTGGACTGGGCGGCAGTGACCGACGTGCTCTACGGCTGCGCCAACCAGGCCGGTGAAGACAACCGCAACGTGGCCCACATGAGCAGCCTGCTGGCGGGCCTGCCCATCGACGTGGCAGGCGCCACCATCAACCGCCTGTGCGGTTCGGGCCTGGACGCCGTGGGCACCGCAGCGCGCGCCATCAAGGCGGGCGAGGCCGGGCTGATGATCGCGGGCGGTGTGGAGAGCATGAGCCGCGCGCCGTTCGTCATGCCCAAGGCAGAGAGCGCCTTCAGCCGCAACAACGCGGTGTATGACACGACCATCGGCTGGCGCTTCATCAACAAGTTGATGAAGGAAAAGTACGGTGTGGACTCCATGCCCGAAACCGCCGAGAACGTGGCGACGGACTTCAAGATTGAGCGCGAAGCCCAGGACCAGATGGCCCTGCGCAGCCAGCTCAACGCAGTGGCCGCCATCAAGGCCGGCCATCTGGCACGCGAGATCGTGCCCGTGCACATCCCGCAAAAGAAGGGCGACGCCCTCATCGTGAGCCAGGACGAACACCCGCGCGAGACCAGCCTGGAAGCGCTGGCCAAGCTCAAGGGTGTGGTGCGGCCCGACGGCACGGTGACGGCGGGCAACGCCAGCGGCGTGAACGACGGTGCCTGCGCGCTGCTGCTTGCTGACGAGGCCAGCGCGGGCAAGTACGGCCTCAAGCCGCGCGCCCGCGTGGTGGGCATGGCCGTGGCCGGTGTGGCGCCGCGCATCATGGGCTTTGGCCCCACGCCCGCCACCTTGAAGGTGCTGGCGCAGACGGGCCTGACCATCGACCACATGGACGTGATCGAACTGAACGAAGCCTTTGCCGCGCAAGGCCTGGCCGTGCTGCGTGCCCTGGGCATCAAGGACGACGACGCCCGAGTGAACGCCTGGGGCGGCGCCATTGCGCTGGGCCACCCGCTGGGCGCCAGCGGCGCGCGCCTGGTCACCACCGCCGTCAACCGCCTGCACGAACACGCTGGCCAGTACGCGCTGTGCACCATGTGCATCGGCGTGGGCCAGGGCATTGCCGTGATCCTGGAGCGCGTGTGACCGCGATGGATCAAAGCACTCCCGTCACGGTCGTCACCGGCGCCAGCAACGGCATCGGCCGCGCCATCGCCGAGGCCGTTCTGGCCCAGGGCCACGCGGTGGTCAACCTGGACTATGTGCTGCCCAGCTGGAGCCACCCGCAACTCACCTCGTACCAGGGAGACCTGACCAATGAAGCCTCGACCCGTGAACGCGCGGCCGAGATTGCGGCCAAGCACAACGTCACGGCCTTGGTGAACAACGCGGGCGCCACGCGCCCCGGCACCATCGACACCGCGACCACCGCGCAGCTGGATGACGTGGTGGGACTGCACCTGCGTGCACCCATGCTGCTGGTGCAAGCCTTTCTGCCCACGCTGCGCGCCAGCGGGCAGGGCCGCATCGTCAACATGTCGTCGCGCGCAGCGCTGGGCAAAGGTGAGCGCATCGTCTACTCGGCCACCAAGGCCGGAATGATCGGCATGACGCGCACGCTGGCCATGGAGCTCGGGCGTGACGGCATCACCGTCAACGCCCTCGGCCCCGGCCCCATCGCCACCGAACTGTTTCGCCAGAGCAACCCCGATGGCGCGCCGCAGACGCAGCGCATCCTGAACAGCATTGCCGTGGGCCGCATGGGCATGGCCGAAGACGTGGCCCGCGCCGCGCTGTTCTTTTTGTCGCCCGACAACGGTTTTGTGACGGGCCAGATTCTGTACGTGTGCGGAGGCACCACGCTAGGGGTAGCCCCTGTATAGCGTGTGATCTGACGACTTTTATCGCCCCCTGACCGCGGGGGCACCCACCGAGGTTCTCGCCCAGGCGCCCGCGCCCGGTTGAGGCCATGGCACGGCCAGCTTCTGGCGCGCCACCGCGATTTTTTTACCACCATCCTGAAGGAGACAAGCCTCATGAACCCGATCACGAACTCTGCACGCCGCCGCTTCACCCTCGGCGCCATCGCCTCTGCCGCCGTGCTGGGCGCAGGCCTTGTCGCCAGCCCCGCTGCGTTCGCCCAGGCCTACCCCACCAAGCCCGTCACCATCGTCGTGCCGTTTGCCGCAGGTGGTACCACCGACATCCTGGCGCGCATCATCGGGCAGGCGCTGACCACCGAGCTCGGCCAGTCGGTCGTCGTGGACAACCGCGCGGGCGCTGGCGGCAACATTGGCGGCGCAATGGCTGCCAAGGCCGCCGCAGACGGCCACACCCTGTTCATGGGCACGGTGGGCACGCACGCCATCAACGCCGCCTTGTACAAAAAGATGCCGTTTGACCCCGTCAAGGACTTCGCCCCGCTGACCCGCGTGGCCAACGTGCCCAACCTGCTGGTGGCCCACCCCGCCCAGCCGTTCAAGACCGTGCCCGAGCTGATCGCCTACGCCAAGGCCAACCCCGGCAAGATCAACTTTGGTTCGTCGGGCAACGGCAGCTCCATCCACCTGTCGGGCGAGCTGTTCAAGAGCCTGGCCAAGGTGGACATGGTGCACGTGCCCTACAAGGGCAGCGCCCCGGCTGTGACGGACCTGCTGGGCAACCAGATCGGCATCATGTTCGACAACATGCCCTCGGCCATCCAGCATGTGCGCAGTGGCAAGCTGGTGCCCATCGCCGTGACCACCGCCAAGCGCTCGCCCGAGCTGCCCAACGTGCCCACCATCGCTGAAGCGGGCGTGCCCGGCTACGAGGCCACGTCGTGGTTTGGCATGTTTGCCCCCGCTGGTACGCCTGCGCCCGTGCTGGCCAAGCTCAATGCCGCGCTGGTCAAGGTGCTGGCCCAGCCTGACGTGAAGAAGAAGATCAACGAGCAGGGCGCCGAAACCTACAGCGAAACACCCGCACAGTTCGCCGCCTTCATCCAGGCCGAGAGCGTGAAATGGGGCAAGGTCGTCAAGGAATCAGGCGCCAGCGTGGACTGAGCGCTGCGGAGAGGTTAACCATCAAAAAAGATAGCTTCTGGCGCTTGATGGATAAGCGCCAGAGGCTGTTTTGATGGGTATTCTGAGAGCGCTAACCGCTGCTGCGGCCGCGGTCAGCCGGAGAGCTTGCGCACCTTGCAGGCCGCCGACACCATGCGCTGCGACCATTCACTGGCCATGTCCTTGAACAGCACCTCGGCCTCGCCTTCCTTGTACTCTTCCTTGGCGATCACGTCGCCGGCCCAGTGTGGCTGCGCGTAGTACGAAAGGTGCAGGTACCAGGCCCGCCGCGCGGTGCAGTCCACCACCGCCTTGGCGTAGTACGAACGGTATTTCTGCCCCCGGAACGACGTGCGCTCCCGGTCGCGCGAGACCCGCAGATCCAGCAGCACGCGCTGGTCCACACCAATGGGCTCGGGCAGGATTTCAATGAGGTTCTTGCTGGTCTCTGCCCGGTCGCCGGTCAATGTGAACCAGCCATCGGCCGCTGCCGGCTGCCCGCCTGCGGCGGCGGCAACACATAGAACAACGGCACAGAGCATGAGAACCTTCGGTGTTCAATGGTGGATGACCCGGGGGCCAAAAGCGCATTATCTCTGAGCCCATGCGGGCTTGGGATGACCCGCATAACTCCCTGCGGTCTGTGATAGCGCGGCCTCGGGCGGTTCGCTGCGTTGCTTTTCTTGCCAATAGCCCGGCTATTGGCTGCCAAAAGACGCCTTGCGCCCCATCCCGATGCGCACTCCCACCGCCTCGCGAGGGTTATGCAGGACATCCCTTGCTGCAGGGCCGCACGGTGTGCTTATTCCACCGCATCCCGGGGTGCCACCGGCCCGATCTTGAACACACCGCTCACCCGCGCACACGGCACACCGTCGGCCGTCACCAGCCCCTGCGCAAACACCAGCGAGCGCGTGATGCGCAGCGGCTCTGCCTCGCCCTCCACCCAGGCGCCCAGCGGGGCAGGGGCCAGGTAGTCGATCTGCAGGCTGATGGTGGGCAAAAAGCGGTCGGCCACCTGGTCGCTTTTGCGGTGCACCGACAGCGGCAGCAGCATGTCGCAGAACGTGGCCATCATGCCGCCATGCAGGTTGCCCATGGGGTTGGTGTGGTGCCGCTCCACGCGAAAGCCGAACTTCACCACAGGGCCCTGGTGCAGCACATACAGCGGGCCGTTGTGCTGGATGTAGGGGCCGCCGGCCACCAGCGGGGCGAAGCCTGTGGGAATGGCGGCGTTGGCGGCAGTGGTGGCGGTCTCGGGGGCGTGCGGCATCAGCGGGTTTCCTGTTCAATGTCGTTGGCAAAACTGGCGTCCTGCAGGCTGCTGCGGGTGGCGTCGCCTTGCAGCCAGCCGCCGTACACCGTGCGGAAGTCGGCCACGATCTGCGCCAGCGGCAGGTCGTCAAACGCGCCGCGCTGGCGCACGTATTCCATGTGGCGCTGGCCGGTCTTGTCGAAAGGGTGGTAGATGGAGTCGTTCAGTCCATCGAACTCCAGCGGCAGCAGGCCAAAGCGCTCGCACAGCTCGATGTTGAACGCGGGCGTGGCCTTGCGCCAGGCGCCATCGAGCCAGATGTCGGTGTAGCCGTGCCAGATGAAGAGGTCGGTCTTCATGGTCTCGCGCATGCGCTCGGTGGACAGGTGGTTCCTCACGTCCGCAAAGCCCATGCGTGCAGGGATGCCCGCCGCACGGCACACCGCCGTCAGCAATGCGGCCTTGGGCACACACCAGCCATAGCCGTTGGCCAGCACAGTGCTCGCCGTCATGCCGTGGGGCGACAGGTCGATGCGGTACGGGTCATACCGAAAGCCGTCGCGCACGGCCAGATACAGGGCCACGGCGCGCTCGCGGTCGGTGCTGCCCTGCGCATGTTCGGTGGCAAACGCTCGCACGGTGGGCGCGTCGCTGTCGATGAGTGCGGTGGCGGCCAGCGTGGCCGGTTGGGGGTGGTCTGCTGTCATGGGGCGGTGTCTCCTGCAGTCTTGCCGGCCAGTGTGGCGGCGTATGCGGCCCGGGGCTGTCACGGGGGCGCCAGCGGGGAGGGCGGTGCGGGTATTGCTACACCCGCCACGCGGGCAGCTGCCAGTTGCGCCACAGCGCCAGCCCGCGCAGGCCGGCGGTGAACAGCACGCAGACCACCAGGGGCACCCACTCCGGTGCCTGCAGCTGGCGCAGGCCCACGTCCACCCAGCCACCGGCGAACGCGCACAGCGCATAAGGCCGGTGGTCGCTGAAGGCCTGTGGCACCTCGTTGCACAGCACGTCGCGCAGCACGCCACCAAAGACGCCGGTGGTCACGCCCATCATCACGGCGATGAGGGGGGGCATGCCGACGGCGGTGGCAATGTCCACGCCCACGGCCGCAAAAAGCCCCAGGCCAATCGCATCGGGCAGCAGCATCGCGCGCTCGGTGGGCTGAAAGTGACGCTGCCGCATGAACAGCATGGCACCAATGCACAGCGCCAGAATGCCCCAGACGAAGCCGGTGTGGCGTATCCAGAAGAAGGGCCGCTGGTCCAGCAGCAGGTCGCGCAGGGTGCCCCCGCCAAATGCCGCCACAAAGGCCACCACGCACACGCCCACGGCGTCGAGCCGCTTGCGCGCGGCCATGATCACGCCCGAGAGTGCGAATGCCACGGTGGCAGCCACCTCCAGCGTGAGCCGCAGGGTCTGAATCCAGGGGGCGTCGATGGGCAGGGTCATGGGCGCGATTGTGCCGGGGTGTTCAGGGTCTGCGCGGGGCTTGCAGAACGCCGCGTGTTTTTTGGAATGCTATTGTTAATGTAGCAGTTGGCGCTTTATGGATAAGCGCTACAGCCCATTTTTATCAGGATTCTGGATGCTGGCAGGCGCATCGCCTTGTGCCGCATCGTCCGCGCCGCCATACCCCGGGTACTCCGCCCCCGCCGCGCTCAGCGCCGCACTCTCCTGCCGCTCTTTGGCCATCTGCTCGGCCAGCTGGTTGCGCCCCTCGCGGGCTACCGCGATGAACTTGGCGCGGTCCTTGTGGTGCGGGTACATGCGGTCGGCCAGGGCGATGTTGTGGGTGCGAAAGCGCTGGGTGATGGCGGTGGCTTGCGCGGGTGGCAGGCCCATCAGCTCCAGCACGGTGTGGGCGCTTTGCAGGCTGGACTCGAACAGCTCACGTTGCACCAGCGTTACGCCCAAGTCGCGCAGCTTGTTCCAGTGGGTGATGTCGCGGGCGCGGGCCACCACCTGCAGGTGGGGGAAGTGCGCGCGCGCCAGCCTGGCAATCTGCACGGACTGCTCGGCATCGTCCACGGCAATGACAAGGATGCGCGCGTGTTCGGCCCCGGCAATGCGCAGCAGGTCGAGCCGGGTGGCGTCGCCATAGAACACGCGGTAGCCGAAGGTGCGCGCCACTTCCAGCATGTCCACGCTGTGGTCCAGCACGGTGGTGGGGATGCCCTGCGCCAGCAGCACGCGCGAGACGATCTGCCCGTAGCGGCCGAAGCCCGCGATGATGATGGGCGCCTCCTGCGGCTCGGAGATTTCCTCGGCCTGGGGCTTGGCGGTCTTGAGCTGGGCATAACGGCGCAGCAGCACGCGGTCCAGCAGCACCAGCAGCAGCGGGCTGATCAGCATCGACAGCGCTACGGCGCCAATCAGCAGCGAGGCGGTCTCGGCCGGGAAGACGCGGGCGCCCGCAGCGGCCTGGAACACCACAAACGCAAACTCGCCGCCTTGCGCCAGCAGCAGGGTGAACACCGGCCGCTCCTGATACGGTATGCCGACGAACCTGGCCAGGGCATAGATGACGATGGCCTTGGCCGCCAGAAAGCCGACCAGGACGGTGGCCATGACGCCGGGCGAGCGCAGGATCACGCCGAAGTCGATGCTCATGCCCACGGCGATGAAGAACAACCCGAGCAGCAGGCCCTTGAAGGGCTCGATGTCGGCCTCCAGCTCGCGGCGGTATTCGCTGTCGGCCAGCAGCACGCCGGCCAGAAAGGCGCCCAGCGCCATCGACAGGCCCACCAGCACCATCAGGTAGGCGATGCCCACCACCAGCAGCAGCGCGGCGGCGGTGAAGATCTCGGGGGTGTTGCTTTTGGCGATCCAGCGCAGCACGGGCCGCAGCAGCAGGCGACCGCCGAGAATGATGGCCGCGATCACGCCGACGATCTTGAGCACCTCCAGCGCCATTTCGCCCGGCGCGTGGCCTGCGCCGTCGCCCGCAGCCGCGCCCAGCACGGGCAGCAGCGCCAGGATGGGGATGGCCGCCACGTCCTGGAATAGCAGGATGGAAAAGCCCGCCTGGCCGCTTTGCGTGCGCATGAGGTTGCGCTCGGCCAGCGTCTTGAGCGCAATGGCCGTGGACGACAGCGCCAGGCCCAGCGCGCCCACCAGGGCCACACGCCAGGGCAGGCCGGCCAGCGCGCCCAGCGCAAACAGCACGGCCGCGCAGCCCAGCACCTGCGCGCTGCCGGTGCCGAAGATCGGGCGGCGCAGCGCCCACAGGCGGCTGGGCTGCAGCTCCAGGCCGACGAGGAACAGCATCAGCACCACGCCAAACTCGGCGAAGTGCAGGATGTCCTGCACGTTGCTCACCAGCCCCAGGCCCCAGGGCCCGATGGCGATGCCCGCCGCCAGGTAGCCAATGATGGCGCCCAGGCCCAGCGCCTTGGCAATGGGCACGGCCAGCACGGCGGCGGTGAGGTACAGGAAACCGTAGGTAAGCCAGGTGGGGGCGTGTTCCATGGAGGGGCCGTGGTGGCATGGGGTGGGCGTATCGGGATTCTGGCATTCCCGTGGCGGTGCAGGGTGCGCAGCGCTGCCGCTTATTGCGCTTCTGTTTTGATAGCTGCTGGCGCTTGATGGTAAAGCGCTGGAGCTCATTTTTATTCACACCGTGGCAACGGTGCGGGGGCGTTGTTAAGATGCTGGCCCTTCTTCGCACACAGGTACGGTGACCCATGGATTTGCAGACTTGGCTGGCTTTTTTTGCGGCGTCGTGCCTGATTGCGGTGTCGCCGGGCTCGGGGGCCGTGCTGTCGATGAGCCATGGCTTGTCGTACGGCGTGCGCAAGACGGGTGCCACCATCCTGGGCCTGCAGCTGGGCCTGTTGCTGATCCTGCTCATCGCCGGGGCGGGCGTGGGCTCGCTGCTGATGGCGTCGGAGGTGGCGTTCAGCATCGTCAAGGTGCTGGGCGCGTGTTACCTGATCTATGTGGGCTTTGCGCAGTGGCGCGCCGGGGACTCCTCGCCCGTGCAGGGCGATGCTGCCGAGGCCGCCGGCACCTGGCAAAAGCGCTGCCTCACGGGCTTTCTGACCAATGCCACCAACCCCAAGGGCATCATCTTCATGGTGGCCGTGCTGCCCCAGTTCATGACCGACACGCGCCCGCTGTGGACGCAGCTGGCGGTGATGGCCGCCACCACCGTCACGGTGGACGTGGTGGTCATGCACGGCTACGCTGCGGGGGCCAGCGCCCTGCGCCGGCTGATGCGCAGCGCACGCGCGGTGCGGGCGCAGAACCGCGTGTTTGGCGGCTTGCTGATGGCAGTGGGCGCCGGGCTGTTCTTCGTCAAGCGCGGTGGGCAGCACGCCTGATGGGGTGATTGCTATAAAAATAATAGCTTTTGGCGCTTGTCTATCAAGCGCTGGAGGCTGATTTGGCTTGATTTTTCATGGTTGTGCAGATTCCAAGGAGGTTGTCATGCCAGTAGTTGTTGTCGCCAATCCGAAGGGCGGGGTGGGCAAGTCCACGCTGTCCACCAACATCGCGGGCCACTTTGCAAGCCAGGGCCACCCCGTGATCCTGGGCGACACCGACCGGCAGCAATCCGCCCGGCTGTGGCTGGGCCTGCGCCCGCCTGCGGCGCGCCCGATCGGCAGCTGGGACACCAGCTCGGATGTGATCAGCCGCCCGCCCAAGGGCACCACGCACGCGGTGCTCGACACCCCCGCCGGCCTGCACGGCTGGCGCCTGAACGACGTGCTCAAGCTGGCCGACAAGATCATCGTGCCGCTGCAGCCCAGCGTGTTCGACATCTTTGCCACGCGCAGCTTTCTGGACCAGCTGGCCGAACACCGGCGCGCCGAAGGCGTGCAGATCGGCATCGTGGGCATGCGCGTGGACGCGCGCACCAAGGCGGCCGAACAGCTGCACCACTTTGTGGACAGCCTGGGGTTCCCGGTGCTGGGCTATCTGCGCGACACGCAGAACTACATCCACCTGGCGGCGCATGGCCTCACGCTGTTCGACGTGGCACCCGGCCGCGTGGCGCGCGACCTGGAGCAGTGGCAAGGCATCTGTGCCTGGCTCAATTCTTGAAGGACAGCGTGAAGCAGAACGTACAACCAGCCCCTCGGGAAAACACCTGTCACCCGGCAGACAAGGCCCACAGGAGGGCAGGGCTACATTGCAGCGATGAAAATCTTTCGCTCTTATTCCGAAGTCAGTGCCTGCGTGGGCCAGGAGGTCGCGGTGACCGACTGGATCACCATCACGCAGGAACAGGTCAACCTGTTTGCCCAAGCCACGGGCGACCACCAGTGGATCCATGTGGACCCCGAGCGTGCCAAGGCCGGGCCGTTTGGCGCGCCGATTGCGCACGGGTTTCTCACGCTGTCGCTGATCCCGAAGTTCTTCGAGGCGGGTCTGACCATCGAAGGCTCACGCATGGGCGTGAACTACGGGCTCAACAAGGTGCGATTCACCGCGCCGGTGCCGGTGGGCAGCCGCTTGCGCGCGCGCCTGACGCTGCAGGCCGCCGAGCCCGTGGCGCCCGACGGCATGCAGATGACCTGGCTGGTGACGGTGGAGCGCGAGGGCTCCGACAAGCCGGTGTGCGTGGCCGAATCGCTGGCGCGCAATTTCGGCGCCCCGGCCTGAGCCTGGTCGCAATCGGGCAGGAGGTCTGAACCATGGACCGCCTGCAAGCCATGAAAATTTTCGAGCGCGTGGTGGAAGAGGGCGGCTTTGCCGCCGCCGCCCGCGCCATGGACATGTCGCCCCCCGTGGTCACCCGCATGGTGGCCGAGCTGGAACAGCACCTGGGCACGCGCCTGCTGCAGCGCACCACCCGCAAGCTGGCGCTGACCGATGCGGGCGACGCCTACTTGCAGCGCGTGCGCGCCATCCTGCACGAGATCGACGACGCCGAAGCCGCCGCCGCAGCCAGCACGCGCGATCTGCGCGGCACCATCCGTATCGTGGCGGCGCCGGTGCTGGCCACCAATTTTCTCGCGCCGATGGTGGCCGCCTGGCATGCGCGTCACCCCAAGGTCATGCTGGACATCAATGTGGATGCCTACGCATCCAGCCGGGTGGATGAGTTCGACGTCACCATCATGGTGGCGGCCGAAGACTTTGACGCCAACATCGTGGCGCGCCCTTTGCTGCAAGGTGAAGCCATCGTGCTGGCCGCACCCGGCTACCTGCAGCGCAAGGGCACGCCGCGCATCCCGCAGGATCTGGCAGACCACGACCACCTGCGTGACTCCAGCGCTCCCGTGCGCGCCCAGATGGGGCCCGGCCGCAAGCTGCGCCTGCAGTCGCTGCGCACGGGCGTGCCGGATGCCGAGGTGGAGGCGCCTGCCGTGCTGCAATCGGTGAGCACCGAGCTCTTGATGCGTGCCGGGGTGGACGGCATGGGCGTGGTGGTCACGTCGCGCCTGCTGGCCGAAGAGCACCTGGCGCGGGGTGAGCTTGTGCATGTGCTGCCCGACTGGATCTTCTCCCGCTACACCATCTATGCGGCGTTGCCGTCAGGCCGCATGCTGCCTGCGCGCACCCGGGTGTTTCTCGACTTTTTGTCGGAACACGTGCCCCTGGCCATGGCGGAGCAGCCGGGGCTGGCTCAGCCGAGCTGAGCGAAACCGCTGATGATGGTGCCTTCGGGCTCCACGGCCACCTCGCCATCGGGCGTGGCAAAACTGTTTTGCCGCCAGCCTTCAAACACCGTCACGGCCACGGCATTGGACAGGTTCAGGCTTCGCTGGCCCGCCACCATGGGCAGGCGAAGCCGCTGTGCGGGTGGAAAGCTTTCGCGCAGCTCGGGCGGAAGCCCCCGTGTTTCCGCGCCGAACACCATCCAGTCTCCGGGCAGAAAGCAGGTGGTGTAGACCGATTGCGAGCCATGGGTGGTCATGGCAAACATGCGGGCCGGGTCAGGCTGGGCATCGCGCAAAAAGGCCGTCCATCCGGCGTGGCGCTGGACCTGGGCGTATTCGTGGTAGTCCAGCCCGGCGCGGCGCATCTGCCGGTCTTCCATGGAGAATCCCAGGGGCTCGATCAGGTGCAGGGTGCAACCCGTGTTGGCCGCGAGGCGAATGACGTTCCCGGTGTTGGGCGGGATCTCGGGCTCGACAAGGACGATATGAAACATGCCTGCGATTGTCATCGGGCGGCGTGTGAGTAAGGCAACCGCTCGTAATAAAAAGTATCCCTTTCGTCTCTCGCTCCCTTCCGCAGACCTCTCAATCCAGCCCGGTGCGCGCCAGAACGGCGGCCGTGACATGCGCCACCCCCGCTTCGCGCAGGGCCAGCGTGGCAGCTTCCAGGGTGGCACCGGTGGTCATCACATCGTCCACCAGCACCACGCGCTGGCCGCGCAGGCTGGCAGCATGGCCCGGCTCCAGGGCAAAAGCCCCGCGCAGGTTTCGCAGGCGCTGCGCCCTGGGCAGGCTGCTTTGCGCCTCGGTGGCGTGCAGGCGCAGCAGCGTCTGGGGGTCGGTCTTGGGGCCCGCCAGATGCCGCGCCAGCAGGGCCGACTGGTTGAAGCCCCTCTCGCGCAGCCGCTCGGTGGACAGGGGCACGGGGATGACCCGGTCTGCAGCTTCCACGGCGGGCTCCATCCACGGTGTGCTGCGCATCAGCAGGGCCAGTGCCCGGGCCCATCCCGGATCGCCGCGAAACTTGAACTGCGCCAGTGCATCGGCCCAAGGGTAGGCGTAGTCCACCGCAGCAAGGCAGCCGTCAAAGCTGGGCGGGCTCTGAATGCAGGCCCCGCAGATGGATACGCCCGCAGGCACCCGCAGGGCGCAGCGCTGGCAACGCGTGGCAGGCTGTGCAAATCGCGCCACGCAGGCCTCGCACACACGCTGCGAGGGCCATGCGTGGCAAAACGAACACTGGCTGGGCACTTTGCCGGCCCATGCACGAAGGTGGCGCGAAATCCCCGTCAGACCCGTAAAAAGCATGAATCAATATACTCGCGCGGCCCATGTCCTCCGAGCGTCCCCCCACCATTGATCCCGTTGCCGCGGCCCGCTGGCATGCAGCGGCCCCGGCCTTATCTCCCTGGCTGCACGAGGAGGTTGCGCGCCGCATGGAGGACCGCCTGCAGTGGATTCGCCAGGCTCCGCAGTCGTGGTGCCACTGGGATGCGGTGCGCGGCGGCCTGCAGGCGCATGCCCTGGTGAGCGCGCGCTATCCCAAGGCGCGCTGCCAGATCTACGAAACAGCGCCCCGTTGCGAAGCGGTTGCCCGGCAGGCGCTGGCCAAGCCCTGGTGGAGCCCAGCGCGTTGGAGCGCACCCAGCCCGCAACTGGGTGCGCCTGCGGACGGGAGTGTGCAAATGCTCTGGGCCAACATGGCGCTGCACACGGCGGCCGACCCGCAGGCGCTGATCGCGCAATGGCACCGTGCTCTCGCGGTGGATGGCTACCTGATGTTCTCGTGCCTGGGGCCTGATACCTTGCGTGAGCTGCATGCGGTGTATTCCGAGCTCGGCTGGCCACCGGCGGGCCACGCTTTCACCGACATGCACGACTGGGGTGACATGCTGGTGCACGCCGGTTTTGCCGAGCCGGTGATGGACATGGAGCGCATCACCCTCACGTTTGCCACCCCCGAGCGGCTGGTGCAGGAACTGCGGGAACTGGGTTGCAATCTTCATCCTGATCGCTTTCCCTCATTGCGCGGGCGCCGCTGGCGCGACAAGCTCTACCAGGTGCTCTCGAATCGGCTGGCAGATCCGGACAATTCAGGTCAGTTGGCACTGACTTTCGAGATCATCTACGGGCATGCTTTCAAGCCCGCACCGCGCGTGCGCGTGAGTCCCAGCAGTGCGGTTTCGCTCCAGGACATGCGCAGCATGCTGCGCAAAAACGGCAAAGAGGGCTGACGTGTAACCTCCTGTCAATGACATGGAACAAGGCACGCTACAATTCAAGGTTATTGAGATTTCGGGCATCTTCCCGCGCAACTTTGCCAGCTGTGCCAGTCACGCCCAGTGTGTGATGCGCAGTGCAGTCGGCAGTCTTGTGAGCACATCGGGTGACGGGTTTGGTTTTTCAATTTGCCACGGTGTCGGGTCAAGGCATTGACTGGCGTCTGGGTCGCAATTGCTCGGTCACTCCGGTGCAATTGGGCTGGATGTACTTGTCGTTGTGCGTGGTGTCACTGGGGATAGCGACATTCTTCTGGATGCTCGGCGCCCGCCTGGTGATGCCTTTTGCATGGCTCGAAATGGTGGCGGTAGGGATTGCGTTCGCCATGTACGGTCGCCATGCGGCGGATGGCGAGAGGATTTCACTGCAGGGTTCGCGCCTTGTGGTGGAGCTGGAGACAGCAGGCAAGCTGGAGCGTGCCGAGTTTGATCGGAGCCGGGTTCGGGTCGAGCCCAAGACCGGTGACCGTTCGCTCATCATGTTGTCGGCGCAGGGTCGGACCGTTGAAGTGGGGCGCTATGTGCGCCCCGAACTTCGACCGGCCCTGGCATCGGAGATCCGCATGGCCTTGCGCGCTGCCTGACCCCATGCAGGTGCGCCCAAGGGATTGGTTAAATTGAGGCTTAGAAGTAAGTGAGAACTATGAAGAGCATTTCCAACAAACTGGCTTCTCTGCTGCTGATTGCCGGTGCATGGGTGGGCTCTGCGGCCCACGCCGTCCAGGATCTGCCTGGAGGCCCTGCAGTCAACCAGCTGAACCTGCATCCCCCGGTGACCAAGATTGCGGAAGAGCAGCACTTTCTGCACTGGATGATGCTGATCATCTGCACGGTGATCTTTGTTGCAGTGTTCTCCGTGATGTTCTATTCGATCTGGAAGCACCGCCGTTCCAAGGGCGCCAAGTCGGCCAATTTCCATGAGTCAGTGACTGTTGAAGTCGTCTGGACCGTGATTCCTTTCATCATCGTGATCCTGATGGCGCTGCCAGCCACCAAGGTGCTGGTGGCCCAGAAGGACACCACCAACGCCGATGTGACCATCAAAACCACCGGCTACCAGTGGAAGTGGGGTTACGACTACATCACGGGTGAGGGCGAAGGCATCGGATTCATCTCTACCCTGGACAGCAGCCATCGCGTGATGTCCGACAGCGGCAATGTCAAGGATGCCCCGGCCAACTACCTGCTGAAGGTGGACAACCCCATGGTGGTGCCGGTTGGCAAGAAGATCCGCATCATCACGACTGCCAATGACGTGATCCACGCGTTCATGGTGCCGGCGTTCGGTATCAAGCAGGATGCCATTCCCGGTTTTGTGCGCGACACCTGGTTCCGTGCCGAGAAGATTGGTGATTACTACGGCCAGTGTGCCGAGCTGTGCGGCAAGGAGCACGCTTACATGCCCATCCACGTAAAGGTGGTGTCCGCCGAGGATTACACCGCCTGGGTGGGCGAGCAAAAGAAGCTCGCCGCAGCCAAGCTGGATGACCCCAGCAAGGTGTGGGCCCTGGGTGACCTGGTTCAACGCGGCGAAAAGGTCTATGCGGCCAATTGCGCTGCCTGCCACCAGGCCAACGGCAAGGGCGCGGGTCCGATCAAGCCGCTGGACGGCTCGGCAGTAGTGCTCGATGCCGACCACGCCAAGCAGATCGACATCCTTCTCAAGGGAGCGGCCAACGGCGCGATGCCTGCGTGGGCGCAGCTGAGCGACACCGATATTGCCGCCGTGGCCACCTACACGAAGAACTCCTGGTCCAACAAGACTGGCCAACTGGTGCAGCCTTCGGAAGTCGTGGCCCAGCGTGGCAAGTAATCACCGCCCCAACGTATTGAGGAATCCAACATGAGCGCAGTTCTGGACAACCACGGTCACGCGGGCGACCACGCACACGACGACCACGGCCACCACGGACCCACCGGCTGGCGCCGCTGGGTATACGCCACCAACCACAAGGACATCGGTACGCTGTACCTGCTGTTCTCCTTCACCATGCTGATGATCGGCGGCGTCCTGGCGCTGCTGATCCGTGCCGAGTTGTTCCAGCCGGGCCTGCAGCTGGTCAATCCGGAGCTGTTCAACCAGCTCACCACCATGCACGGTCTGATCATGGTGTTCGGTGCCATCATGCCGGCCTTTGTGGGCTTTGCGAACTGGATGATCCCGCTGCAGATCGGGGCATCCGACATGGCGTTCGCACGCATGAACAACTTCAGCTTCTGGCTGATGATTCCTGCCGCTCTCATGCTCGTGGCCTCGTTCTTCATGCCTGGCGGCGCTCCCGCAGCAGGCTGGACGCTGTATGCGCCGCTGACGCTGCAGATGGGCCCCTCCATGGATGCGGGCATCTTCGCGATGCACATCCTCGGTGCTTCGTCCATCATGGGCTCGATCAACATCATCGTGACCATCCTGAACATGCGCGCCCCCGGCATGACGCTGATGAAGATGCCCATGTTCGCCTGGACCTGGCTCATCACCGCCTACCTGCTGATCGCTGTGATGCCTGTGCTGGCCGGTGCCATCACCATGACGCTGACGGACCGTCACTTCGGCACCAGCTTCTTCAATCCCGCCGGTGGCGGTGACCCGGTGATGTACCAGCACATCTTCTGGTTCTTCGGCCATCCCGAGGTCTACATCATGATCTTGCCGGCCTTCGGCATCATCAGCCAGATCGTTCCTGCCTTTGCCCGCAAGAAGCTGTTTGGTTACGCCTCCATGGTTTACGCGACATCGTCCATCGCCATCCTGTCGTTCATCGTGTGGGCCCACCACATGTTCACGACCGGCATGCCTGTGACGGGTCAGCTGTTCTTCATGTACGCCACCATGCTGATCTCCGTGCCCACGGCCGTGAAGATCTTCAACTGGATCGCTACCATGTGGCGCGGCTCCATGACGTTTGAAACCCCCATGCTGTTTGCAGTGGGTTTCATCTTCGTGTTCACCATGGGCGGCTTCACCGGCCTGATCCTGGCGATGGCTCCGATCGACATCCAGCTGCAGGACACCTACTACGTGGTCGCCCACTTCCACTATGTGCTGGTGGCGGGTTCGCTGTTCTCCATGTTTGCTGGCGTGTACTACTGGCTGCCCAAGTGGACGGGGGTGATGTACTCTGAAACGCGTGGTCAGATTCACTTCTGGTCGTCGCTCATCTTCTTCAACATCACGTTCTTCCCGATGCACTTCCTGGGTCTGGCCGGCATGCCCCGTCGCTACGCCGACTACCCCATGCAGTTTGCTGATTTCAATGCCATCGCCTCGGTGGGTGCGCTTGGCTTTGGTCTGGCCCAGGTGTATTTCTTTGTGGCTGTGGTCATCCCCGCCATGCGTGGCAAGGGCGAAAAAGCTGCGGCCAAGCCATGGGATGGCGCCGAGGGTCTGGAATGGGAAGTTCCCTCGCCAGCGCCTTTCCACACGTTTGAAAACCCGCCCAAGCTGGACGCTACGGCAACCCGCGTGATCGGTTGAGCACCATGGCCATGACACCCGAACAAAAAAAGAGCAACCTGCGGATGGCACTGATCCTGGCATCGGTGGCCGTGGTGTTCTTTGTCGGGTTTGTGGTCAAAGTGTTTGTGCTGTCCCGCTGAGCCGCACCTGCCATGAGCCTGCACCGCGAAAACGCCAAGATGGTCGGCAAGCTGGTCGTGATTGCGGCTGGCATGTTTGCCTTCGGCTATGTGTTGATTCCCATCTACAAGCACATCTGCGAAATGACGGGTATCAACATCCTGTCGCTGTCAGAGCGCCAGGTGCCAGGCAACGGCGTAGCTGGCAAGGACGTGAAGGTGCCTGCGAACACGCAGGTCGACAGGTCCCGCACGATCACCGTGGAGTTCGACGCCAACGCGCGTGGCCCCTGGGATTTCAAACCTGCGCAGCGTTCTGTGCAGGTTCATCCGGGCGAACTGACGACAGTGATGTACGAGTTCCAGAACATCCAGAACCGTCGCATGGCCGCCCAGGCGATCCCCAGTTACGCGCCACGCCAGGCTGCAGCGCACTTCAACAAGCTGGAGTGTTTCTGTTTCAACCAGTACGTGCTGGAGCCGGGTGAGAAAAAAGAATGGCCGGTGGCTTTCGTGATTGACCCACGACTGTCCAAGGATGTCACCACCATCACGCTGTCGTACACGTTTTTTGAGGTGGGTGGCAAGACGCCCCCCGCACCCGAGTCCACGGCCGCAATCGGATTTTCGCTGCCTGCAACAGCCCCCGTGCAGGGGGCGGGGTCGTGAACATGCCGCTGAATGGCCCGGCAGCCGACAAACCCCATGCACGCAAGGGGTCGCTGGTGCGAACCGTGCGGGCTGTGGCGTGGTCACTGATCGGCCTGCGCAAAGGCAGCGAGTACCAGCAGGATGTGGAAGAACTCAATCCGTTGCACATCATCGTGGTGGGGCTGGTTGCGGTGTTTTTGTTGGTGATTGGCCTGATCGGGCTGGTTAACTGGATAGTGTGAGTTGGTTGTTGGTCCGCGTACCGAATACAAAGCTGAAAATAAAGATTTGAGAGTCAGGAGCTGAAATGAGTGCATCAACCCACAGCGGAACCCCCTACTACTACGTGCCGGCGGAGTCGCGTCATCCGGTCATGGCGGCAGCTGGTCTGTTCTTTGTCATTCTGGGCGCAGGCCAATGGATCAACGGCCATGACTGGGGCAAGTATTCGCTTGCTCTGGGTCTGGTGTGGTGGCTGTTCACCCTGTATCAGTGGTTCGGTGACGCGGTTCGCGAGAGTGAGGGGGGTCTGTACGGTCACAAGATCGACCTCTCGTACCGCTGGAGCATGAGCTGGTTCATCTTCTCCGAGGTAATGTTCTTTGGCGCGTTTTTCACGGCCCTGTGGTGGGCGCGCTCGCACTCTGTGCCCGCGCTTGGCAGCCTGGAAAACGCCCTGCTGTGGCCGGACTTCAAGGCCGTGTGGCCCAGCCTGGCTGCGGGCGTCACGGCTTCTCCCGCAGGGATCGTGGAGCCTTTCCAGACCGTGGGCCCTTTCTGGCTGCCCACCATCAATACGGCGCTGCTTCTGACTTCGGGTGTCACTCTCACGATTGCACACCATGCACTGCGTGAAAACCACCGCGGCAAGACCATCGCCTTCATGTGGGCCACGGTGCTGTTGGGCTTCGTCTTCCTGCTGGTTCAGGGCTACGAGTATTACCACCTGTACACCGACCTGAACCTGAAACTCAACTCGGGTATTTTTGGCTCCACCTTTTTCATGCTGACCGGATTTCACGGTTTCCACGTGTTCCTGGGCATGCTGATGCTGCTTGTGATCACGCTGCGCCTGCAGAAGGGCCATTTCACGGCAGACAAGCACTTTGGTTTTGAAGGTGCCGCCTGGTACTGGCACTTTGTGGACGTGGTGTGGCTGGGCCTTTACGTGCTCGTCTATTGGATGTAAGCGTACGAGGGCTTCTTCTGCCACGAAAAAAGCGCCTCGCGGCGCTTTTTTTGTTGGCATGTGGAGGGGCGAAAAGTCCGTCTTTAACGCGTGGTGGCAGGCAGTCCGGTGGGCTGGATGTAACCGAGCTTCCATGCCACCAAAATACACAGAAAAAGCACGATGGAGAACCCCACCCGGAGCGCAAGCGCCTTGGCCATGTGAGAGCCCTTGGCCTTGTCGTCGCGGCCATTGCGCATCATGAAGAACAGGGCAGAAGCCAGGCTGGCAAGAATGGCAATAAACGCCACCACTACGAGGTATTTCATGGAGCACATTATCCAGTGACTGCCGTCCGTCCATCTCTGGGCCTGCGCTTTTGGCTGATTGCTGCGGCGGCAGTTGCGGGGATGCTGATCACCGCGTCCATGGGGCGCTGGCAATTGTCCCGCGCAGCTGACAAAGAGGCGCTGCAGGCGCTGCTGGACGAACGGGGCCGCATGCCCGCGATCGACGGAGCAAGCTTGCTCAACGCAGAACCGGACCAGGATGTCCTGGTCCACCGTTCCGTGGTGCTGGAAGGGCGCTGGCTGCCACAGCACACGGTATACCTTGACAACCGCCAGATGCAGGGCCGCCCGGGCTTTTTTGTGCTGACGCCACTGCAGTTGGCCGCAGAGGGGGGCGGTGTGGTGCTGGTGCAGCGCGGGTGGGCGCCGCGCAACTTCCAGGATCGGATGCAGCTGCCCCAGGTGCTTACGCCTCAAGACGCTATGGTGCGTGTGCAGGGCCGCGTGGCGCCTGCTCCGTCCCGTTTGTACGAGTTCCAGGGCGCCGACAGCGCGCTGGGGTCTTCCCGCATCCGGCAAAATCTCGACCTGGCAGCGTTTCGCGCCGAAACCGGTCTGGCGCTGGCTCCGCTCACGGTGCAGCAGGGCGGCGAGCCCAGCGAGGGGCTGCAGCGCAACTGGCCCGTGGTGGGCACAGGCGTCGACAAACACTACGGTTACGCATTTCAATGGTTCGGGCTATGCGGCCTGATTGCACTTCTCTATGTCTGGTTCCAAATCGTCCGACGGTTCATTCGCCCACGCAGCCAGCCTGCCGCCTGAGGCGCAGGGGGACCATCCCCTGGGTCTGACCGTGCACACGCTGCCCGAAGCTGCAGGTGCTGTGGCCACGGCCCAGCGTGCGCGCTACGGACGGTGGAAGATGTTCGGCGTGCTGCTCATCTGTGCGGCCCCGGTGGTCGCCTCGTACTTCACGTACTACGTGATCCGTCCCGAAGGCCGCCGCAACTATGGCGAGCTGATCAATCCGCAGCGCACGTTGCCGGATGCCAGCGCGACGGCGCTCGATGGCAAGGCGCTTTCCCTTGCGTCCCTCAAGGGGCAATGGCTCCTGGTCAGCGTGGCCAGTGGTGCGTGTGAGGCCGCCTGCCAGAATCACCTGTACCTGCAGCGGCAGTTGCGGGAGAGCGTGGGCCGGGAAAAGGATCGCGTGGACTGGGTCTGGCTCGTGAACGACACCGCCGAGGTGCCCGCCGAACTCGCGCCCGCGCTGCAAAAGGCCACGGTGCTGCGGGTGGACGCTGTGACACTGGATACCTGGCTGGCGCCCGCCGAGGGCCGGCAAATGGCGGACCATCTTTACGTGGTGGACCCCATGGGCAACTGGATGATGCGGTTTCCCGCAGCGATGGACACTGCCGGCGCGGCCAAAGCCAAGCGCGATCTGGAACGCCTGCTGCGCGCGTCGTCTTCGTGGGACGAGGCGGGCCGTCCTGGACAACCGTGATGGACACGCAGCCGCTTTACGACCTGGCGCCCCTGGCGCGGCTCATGCTGCTGGGCGTGCTGATTGCGCTCGGGCCGCTGGCCTGGGTGGGCTGGCGCAACCGGGGCAAATCCCCTGTGCGTCGCCTGCAGGCGCTCACGGTGCTGACCCTGTTCCTGACGTTTGATCTGGTGCTGTTTGGCGCCTTCACGCGCCTGACGGACTCCGGTCTGGGATGCCCGGACTGGCCCGGCTGCTACGGCAATGCCAGCCCCGTCGGCGCCCGTGCGGAGATTGCCGCCGCCCAGGAGGCCATGCCCACCGGGCCCGTGACACACGGGAAGGCCTGGGTGGAGATGATCCATCGCTACCTCGCCACCGGCGTGGGCGTGCTCATCATCGTGCTCACGGTGTCGGCCTGGGTGCAGCATCGCAAGGCCCTTCGGGGGCAAGGGCCGCCGCCTCCTGTGGGTCCGTGGTGGCCTACGTTCACGCTGTTCTGGGTGTGTCTGCAGGGTGCGTTCGGGGCGCTGACGGTGACGATGAAGCTGTTCCCGGCGATTGTCACGCTGCACCTCATCGGCGGGCTGGTGCTGCTCGCGCTGCTGTGTGTCCAGGCCGTGCGGCAGACTTACGCCGCCCAGGGCCGGGCGCCCGCGCGCATCTCCTCGGCGCTTCGCTGGGGTCTCGTGATCACGGCGCTCCTGGTGGCCTTGCAGGTGGTGCTGGGTGGCTGGGTGAGCACCAATTACGCCGTGTTGGCCTGCACCACCTTTCCCACTTGCCAGGGCAGCTGGTGGCCCCCCATGGACTTTGCGCAGGGTTTTCAGATCTGGCGTGCTCTGGGCATGCTCCAGGACGGTAGCCACATCAGTTTTGCGGGTCTTACGGCCATTCACTACGTGCACCGGCTCATGGCCTATGTGGTGCTGGCGGCCCTGGGCATGCTGTGCTGGCGGTTGCGACAGGCGCATGTGCTGCAGGTGCAAGGGCGCTGGCTGGCGGCGCTCGCGCTGCTGCAGCTGGTCACGGGTCTGTCCAACGTGGTGCTGGACTGGCCGCTGATCGCCGCTGTATTGCACACAGGCGGTGCTGCAGCGCTGGTGGTGGTGTTGACCTGGGCCCTGGTGGCCAGCGACACGGCCGCTGCGCACCAAGAGTTTTCCGCGCCCTCGGGCGCATCGAGAGTGTCTGCATGAGTGTTGCTACCCCCGCCGCTGTATCCCCGCCGTCGCGTCTGTCGCAGTTTTATGCGCTGACCAAGCCGCGGGTGGTACAGCTCATTGTTTTTTGTGCCTTGATCGGCATGGTGCTCGCGGTGCCAGGGCTTCCCTCCGGGGCGCAGCTCGGGCTGATGGCCATTGCCTGTGCCGGGGTGTGGCTGGTCGCGGGCGCGGCGGCCGCCTTCAACTGCATCGTGGAGCAGGGCATTGACGCCAAGATGAAGCGCACCGCCTGGCGCCCCACGGCCAAAGGCCAGCTCTCCAACACCCAGACGCTGCTGTTTTCCGCCGTGCTGTGTGCTGCGGGCTCGGCGCTGCTGTATTTCTGGGTGAACCCGCTCACCATGTGGCTCACGTTTGCTACCTTTGTGGGCTATGCGGTCATCTACACCGTGATCCTCAAGCCGCTCACCCCGCAGAACATTGTGATCGGGGGCGCATCGGGCGCCATGCCGCCGGTGCTGGGGTGGGCCGCCATGACCAACAACGTCGGTCCGGAAGCGCTCATCCTGTTCCTCATCATCTTTCTGTGGACGCCGCCGCACTTCTGGGCGCTCGCCCTCTACCGGGTGGAGGACTACCGCAAGTCCGGCCTGCCCATGCTGCCGGTGACGCACGGCAACGAGTTCACCCGCCTGCAGGTGTTCCTGTACACCCTGATCCTTTTTGCGGGTTGCCTGATGCCCTTCGTGTATGGCATGAGTTCTTGGATCTATCTGGCCGCCGCGGTCGTGCTGAGCGCCGGTTTTTGTGGCTATGGCTTTGCCTTATGGCGCAACTACTCGGATGCGCTCGCGCGCAAGACCTTCCGGTTTTCCCTCATCCACCTGAGCGTGCTGTTTGCCGCGCTGCTGGTGGACCACTACGTGCTGTGACACTGCCATGCCCATGCTGAAACGAAATGCTCTTAAAATGATAGCTGTCAGCGCTTTATCCATAAGCGCTGCGGGCATTTTTAGTGCCTGTTCCGAGAAAAAAACCGAGTTTCGGGGTGTGGACATCACCGGCGCGGAGTACGCCCGTGACATCCCGCTCACCGACCACAATGGCCAGGCGCGCCACATCAAGGACTTCGCGGGCAAGGTGGTGGTGGTGTTCTTCGGCTTCACGCAGTGCCCTGACGTGTGTCCCACGGCCATGCAGGAGCTGGCCGAGGTCAAGCAGATCCTGGGCAAGGATGGCGACCGCCTGCAGGGCATCTTCGTGACCGTGGACCCGGAGCGCGACACCCCCGAAGTGCTCAAAGCCTACATGGCGAACTTCGACCCGAGTTTCCTGGCCTTGCGCGGATCACCCGAGCAGCTCGCTGCCGTCGCCAAGGATTTCAAGATCTACTACAAGAAGGTCGACGGCAAGACGCCCACCAGCTACACCATGGACCACTCGGCGGGCAGCTACGTGTACGACACGGCGGGCCGTCTGCGCGTGTACAACCGATATGGCAGCGGCGCGCAGGCGCTGGCGTCCGATGTCAAGGCGCTGCTGGGCGAGGGGGGCTGAAGCGGCCACCCCAGCGCCCTCAGGCGCCTGCCCTTCACTCCGCCTTGATGCCACGCCGGGCAATCACATCGCCCAGCAGTCGGGTGTCGGCCTGTATGCGGTTGGCCAGCCCTTCGGGCGACGTGCCGGCCACCTGCCAGCCTTGCTGGAAAAGCTTGGTGCGCATTTCGTCGCTGCGGGCAATATCTCCGATCAAAGCGGCCAGCCGCGCCTGGATGGCCGCGGGCATGGTGGCAGGTGCGGCAAATGCATTCCAGATTTCAAGGTTGAAACCGCGGATGCCCACCTCGGCCAGGCTGGGAACATCAGGGACCAGCGGGCTGCGGACGGTCGAAGTGACGCCAATCGCCCGCAGCTTGCCTGCGCGCAACTGGGCCTGCGCCAGCGCGGGGGGCAGCATGGCCATCTGCAGCTGGCCGCCCAGCATGGCGGTGGCGACCTGTGGGTAGCCCGGATACGGGATATGGACCGGGTTGATGCTGCTGTGCGACTTGAGCAGTTCGGTGCCGATATGGCCGACCGTGCCCACGCCCGGCGTGCCATAGCTCCATGTGTCGCCAGCCGCGCGGGCCGCGGCGAAAAACTCGCGCGCATCCGCACTGGCGGGTACGCCCGGCTGGGCAACGGGTGCCGTCAGCACCAGGGGTGACGTTCCGATCAGGCTGAGCGGGGCCAGATCCTTGAGCGGGTCATAGGGCACCGCCGGATTGATCATCTTGGCGATGGTCATGTTGCCATTGATCATCAGGCCAATGGTGTGGTCGTCACGTGACTTGGCCACCGCATCGGCGCCGATATTGCCACCTGCCCCGACCCGGTTCTCCACAATGACGGGCTGGCCCAGCGCTTTGGACAGGGGTTCAGAAAACGCCCGTGCCGTCAGATCGGGAGAGGTTCCCGCCGGGAACCCGACAATGATCCTGAGTGGCTTGGTCGGCCACGCAGCTGCGGCGCCGGCACCCGTGGGCACGGCGCTGCCTTGCGCATGGCACCACGGCGACACGACGGCTGCCAGGGCCAACAGCAGCGAGGCCCGCCGCGACGGGGTGAGACAGGGGGGACGTAGCATGGGTAATTTCTCCTCAAGGTAATCATCGCGGCCCCAACGACAAGGGGCCCCAACCGGGGCCCCACGAGGCAGTTTTATCGGCGGAGGATACTACCTTGCCGCGTTGGCTCAGGCGTATTCGGCCAGCGCCTTTTTCATCTTCTTCATGGCGGCCACCTCGATCTGGCGGATGCGCTCCGCACTCACGCCATAGACGGCCGCCAGGTCGTGCAGCGTCATGCCACCCGTGCCGTCGTCATTCACCTTGAGCCAGCGCTCCTCCACGATGCGGCGGCTGCGGTCGTCCAGGCTGCCCAGCGCGGTGGCAATGCCGTCGGTGGCAAGGGCGTCACGCTGGCGCGACTCGATCATGGCCGTGGGTTCGTGCGAGGCGTCCGCCAGGTAGGCAATGGGCCCGAAAGCCTGCTCGCCGTCGTCCGAGGGTGCGGGGTCCAGCAGCACATCGCCACCCGACATCCGGGTTTCCATCTCGATGACTTCTTCGCGCTTCACATTGAGTTGCGCGGCCATGGAATCGATTTCCTGATCGGACAGGGTATCGCGGTGCGTTGCGGCATCGGCCGCAGACGCATCGGCCTTGAAGCCCTGCTTCATGGAGCGCAGGTTGAAGAACAGCTTGCGCTGGGCCTTGGTGGTGGCCACCTTCACCATGCGCCAGTTCTTGAGGATGTATTCGTGGATCTCGGCCTTGATCCAGTGCATGGCGTAGCTCACCAGGCGCACGCCCTGGTCGGGGTCAAAGCGCTTGACAGCCTTCATCAGGCCCACGTTGCCTTCCTGGATCAGGTCGCCATGGGGCAGGCCGTAACCCAGGTATTGGCGGGCGATCGAAACCACAAGACGCAGATGCGACATCACCAGCCGGCCGGCGGCGTCCAGGTCATTGTTGTCCTTGAGCTGCCGTGCATAAGCCTGCTCTTCTTCGTGCGTGAGCAGTGGCAGGCGGTTGACGGCGGAAATGTACGCATCCAGATTGCCCAAAGGAGGCACCAGCGCCCAAGGGTTGGCGGGCGCCAAAGTCGTCGTCGCGGTTCCAGATTGAATGTTCATTCCGGCAATCCTTTCCTCTAAGCCATGATGTTAGCACTCTCTGTGAGTGAGTGCTAAAACGTAAGTTCCCCCGCCGTCGTGTGCTGCTGCGCTGCGCAGTGCAGGGTGCCAAGTGATTGATTTCAATGAATTTTGTGATTTCTGCGGTGCCCGCATGGGCGGGTATGAACTGTGGGATTGATGAACCGGCGCCAAGGTTCCGGCCGGAACTGGGTGCTGGAGTCGTTCAGGCCTGTGTGGCAGACTTTGACGCCCAGATTCAGGGAGACGCTGATGACCCGTCCGACAGCCCTTCGCGAAATTCTCGTTGTGAGCACGACGGTCGCCACCGAAGCAGAGGCGCGGCGCCTGGCTCAGCTGATTTTGCAGGCGCGCCTGGCGGCCTGTGTGCAGGTGGAGCCGATCACTGCCTACTTTCACTGGCAAGGGGCGCTACAGGAAGACCGCGAACTTCGCCTGGCGTGCAAGACGGTGGCGCGCGCGTTGCATCCCTTGCTCGACCTGTTGCGGTCGCAGCATCCGTATGCGTTGCCGCAGCTGGTGGTGCAGACGCTTGAAGCCTCCGGGGCGTATGCAGACTGGGTGGACGCGGAGGTCGCCCCGACCCGTGTGGTGGCCTGATGGCGCAGGAGCCGCCAGGATCCGGCGTTGTCAGCGGGCTGTGGGGTCCATCGGGCCGGCGGCCAGTGCAGTCGCTTCAAACTGCTCCAGCGGCATGGGTTTTCCGAACAGATAGCCCTGAAACACCTTACAGCCATGGGCCAGCAGAAACTGGTGGTGCGCTGGTGTCTCCACGCCCTCGGCAATGACTTCCAGCCCCAGGCTGCCCGCCAGCGCGATGATGGATCGTGCAATGGCCGCATCGCTGGGGTCCAGCAGCACATCGCGCACAAAGCCCTGGTCAATCTTGATCTGATGCAGGGGCAGGCGCTTGAGGTAGCTCAGGGACGAGTACCCCGTGCCGAAGTCGTCCAGCGAGAACTCCACCCCCTTGGCGCCCAGCTTGCGCATGGTGTCGATCACGCTGTCCACGTTGTCCAGCAGCAGGCTTTCGGTGAGCTCCAGCTTGATGTGCCCGGGGTCTGCGCCGGTGTGCCGCAGCAGCGTGAGTATCTGGCTCACGAAGTCTTCCTGCAGGAACTGGCGTGCACTCACGTTGACGGCCACCGTGAGGTGGGCAAACCGCGGATCGGCGCGCCAGCGCGCCTGCTGGCGCAGGGCGGTCTCCAGCACCCAGTAGCCCAGGGGCAGGATCAGGCCCGATTCCTCGGCCAGGGGAATGAATTCCGATGGCGGAACCATGCCGTGCACCGGGTGCTGCCAGCGCACCAGGGCTTCGGCGCCAATGACGCGCCGCTCAACGTCTACCTGGGGCTGGTACAGCAGCAGGAACTGCGCCTGGCGCAGCCCGTTGTGCAGTTCGGTTTCGAGCAGGGCGCGGCGGTTCACGGCCTGCTGCATGTCGGGGTCAAAAAAGCGCAGGGTGTTGCGGCCCGCGCCCTTGGCGCGGTACATGGCCATGTCGGCCTGCTTGAGCACTTCGTCCACCGAATCGCGGTGGTCGCGCAGCAGGGTGACCCCGATGCTCGCCGTGAAGTGGTGCTCGTGCCCGGCCAGCTCGTAGGGCTGGCGCAGCTGGGCCAGGATCAGCTCGCCCAGCGTGCGCGCCTGGGATGCGGCCTCGGGCGGGTCACTGCTCAAGCTCTGCAGCACCACCACAAATTCGTCGCCCCCCAGGCGTGCGACGGTGTCCTGCTCACGCACGCACCCGCGAAGTCGCACGGCCACTTCCTTGAGCAGCAGGTCGCCCACCTCATGGCCCCGCGTGTCGTTCAGGGTCTTGAAGTTGTCCAGGTCCACAAACAGCACGGCCGTGGTCAGCCCCGATCGCGCGCTGCTGGCCAGCACCTGCTGAAGCCGGTCCACCAGCAGGCGGCGGTTGGGCAGGTGCGTGAGCGCGTCGTTGAAGGCCAGATACCGCGCTTCATCCTCGGCCGCCTTGCGTGCTGAGATGTCGATGTCGATGCAGAACATCTCGGGCGGGTGGCCCGGCACCTGGATGTAGGCATGGCTGGAGAACACATGCACTGCAGAGCCGTCCTTGCGTTGCAGCAGCAGCTCGCCCGCCGGGATCACCTCGCCGGTGGCGAACATGTGCTGCATGTGCGCCCGCACGCCGTCGCGCATGGGCGGCGGGATGATCAGGTCGAGCAGGTTGCCGCCCAGGGCTTCTTCGGCCGTATAGCCGTACAGCTGTTCGGAAGCCTTGTTCCAGTAACTGGTGGTGCCATCGGCGAGGTAGCCTTGCACCGAGATGGAGGGGATGTTGCGCAGCAGCGAGCGAAACCTCAGCTCGGACTCTCGCAAAGCACTCTCTGCCTGCTTGCGCTTGGTAATGTCGCGGGCCAGAAACACCACAGCCGCCTGGCCGCCCACCTGAACCCCCAGGGGCTGGGTGCGCCCTTCAAACTGGCGCAGTCCCGACAGGGTCTGCATCTCGTATTCGACGCTGTGGGTCTGGCCGGACTGCAGCGTTTCCCGGATAAGCGTCATGAACCGTTCGGCCTGCTGGGCGGGCAGCACATCGTGCAGCCGCTGACCTACCAGCTCGGGGGCGCTGGCGACCAGGGTGGAGTCGTTGGGGGACAGCACCTCCACATACCGGCCCTGGGCATCCAGCACCAGCAGCACATCGGGGATGGCCTGCGTGATGGCATGCAGGCGCGCGGCCGTGCCAGTGAGCGCACGCTCGGTGGCCATACGCTGCTCCACATCGTGCAGCAGCAAGCCCAGCACCACGGTGGCAGGGGTGAAGGTCAGCAGATAGGGCAGGGCCAGCGTCTGGTTGATGCGCTGCACGGCCTCGGCGGGCAGAAGCTGAAACAGCGCGATCACCGCCGTGTGCAGCAGCAGCCCGAACAGCGCGAGAGGAACGGGCTCCACCCCCAGCTGCCCCCGGGCGCGGCCCACGCGGTACACCAGCCCCATGGCAGTGCACAGCACGATCACCATCAGCCCCACCTCGCCGCCCGCGCCCCCCAGCCATATGCGCCCGGTGGCCGCCATCAGCGCCGCAATGCCCGCTACCAGCGGGCCGCCAAACAGGCCCGCCATGCTCAGCACCACCGAGCGTGCGTCAAAGATCACGCCAGGCATCAGCACCACCGGGGTGAGCATGCCCACCAGACAGACGCCGCCAAAGATCAGCCCCGAAAAGACCTGGCCCACCCACGGGTGCTGACGCCAGACGCGGATGTTGAACCCATGCAGAAAGCACAGCGCCAGCAGCAGCGCAACGCCTTTGACCAGCTCAATGAACATGGGCCTCCGTGCTTTCCAAGGGGAAAGCCCATGATGGAGGAAACGTTGCGATCCGTAAACGTGTAAATGGCCCCGGATGGGGCCATTGCTCACAGGGTGATGCGCAGATCGCGAGGCTCAGCTCAGCAAAGCCTGCGCAAACTCGCGCGCGTTGAAGGTTTCCAGGTCTTCGAGCTTCTCACCCACGCCGATGAAATACACCGGGATGGGGCGCTCCTGCGCGATGGCGGCCAGCACGCCGCCCTTGGCCGTGCCGTCAAGTTTGGTGACGATCAGGCCGGTGAGCTGCAGCGCGTCGTCAAACGCACGCACCTGGGCCAGCGCGTTCTGGCCGGTGTTGCCGTCGATCACCAGCAGCACCTCGTGCGGGGCGGTGGCGTCGGCCTTGGTGACCACGCGGCGGATCTTTTTCAGCTCTTCCATCAGGTGCAGCTGCGTGGGCAAGCGCCCTGCCGTGTCCACCAGCACCACGTCCTTGCCGCGCGCCTTGCCAGCGGTCACGGCATCAAAGCTCACGGCGGCGGGGTCGCCGCCTTCCTGGCTGACGATTTCGACCGTGTTGCGGTCGGCCCATACGCCCAGTTGCTCGCGCGCTGCCGCGCGAAAGGTGTCAGCCGCCGCCAGCAGCACGGCCGCGCCTTCGTCTGCCAGGTGCTTGGTGAGCTTGCCGATGGACGTGGTCTTGCCCGCGCCATTCACGCCCGCCACCATGATCACCGTGGGGGTGTGCTCGCCAATGACCAGGGCTTTTTCGAGGGGGCGCAGCAGGTCGGTCAGCGCATCGGCCAGCAGGCCCTTGACGGCGGCGGGGTCGGTGGCCTTGGCCTCCTTCACGCGGCGTTTGAGGTCGGCCAGCAGGTGGTTGGTGGCCTTGACGCCGGTGTCGGCCATCAGCAGGGCTTCTTCCAGCTCTTCATACAGCGCATCGTCGATCTGCGTGCCGGTGAAGACCGTGGTGATGGAGCTGCCGGTCTTGCGCAGGCCGTTCTTGAGCCGGTCCAGCCAGCCTTTGCGTTCGACAGGCGCTGCGGGCGCGGCAGGGGCGAAGGGCGCGGGTGCAGCAACCGGTGCGGCCGCAGGAACTGGGGCTGGTACAGGGGCTGGTACAGGGGAAGCGGGCGCTGGCTGCGCCACCACAGGGGCTACGGGCGCAGGTGTGGCAACCGGCGCGGGTGCGGGTGCGGTTGCAGGGGGTACCACTCCCTCGGGAGCCTTCGGGGCAAACGGGTTGCGCAGCCAGCCAAACCCGGCGGGAGCGGGAGCAGGGGAGGGGGATGGGGATGCGGGCTCTGCGGCGGCAGGCAGGGCCGGGGCGGGTGCGGCTGGCGGCTGCGCGGGTTGCGCCGCCTCCTGGCTGGCCAGGGGCGGTGGGGCAGTGGGCGAAAGCCCAGGCGTTGGCGCTGAGGTGGCTGGCGACGAAGCCTGTGGGGGCTCGTCGGCAGGGGCAGGCGCGGGGGAGGGCTTTTTCTTGAAAAAACTGAACATTGGCGGGTTCTTAGAATCAGCCATTCTATGAAACGCGCTGTCACCCTCCTGGGCCTGCTGGCCTGCCTCACATGTGGGGCTGCCTTTTCGGCAACGCCTCCCGCTTCCCAACCCCCTGCGACGCCTTCTGAGTCCGCGCCGTCTGCCACGGCCTCCGGCGCCCAGCAGTTCACGCTCAAGAACGGCATGCAGCTCATCGTGCAGCCCGACCGGCGTGCGCCCACCGCGGTGCACATGGTTTGGTTGCGCGTGGGCTCCATGGACGAGGTGGACGGCACCACCGGCGTGGCCCATGTGCTCGAGCACATGCTGTTCAAGGGCACCAGGACGCTGCCGCCGGGCGAGTTCTCGCGCCGCGTGGCCGCCCTGGGCGGGCGCGAAAACGCGTTCACCAGCCGTGATTACACGGGCTACTACCAGCAGATTCCATCGAACCGGCTCGAAGACGTGATGAAGCTCGAATCCGACCGGTTTGCCCACAACCACTGGCCGGATGAAGAGTTCAGGAAAGAGATCGAGGTCGTCAAGGAAGAGCGCCGCCTGCGCACCGAAGACCAGCCCCGCGCCATGCTGGCCGAGCAGCTCTTTGCCACCACGTTCATTGCCTCGCCGTACCGCCGCCCCATCGTGGGCTGGATGAGCGACCTGGACGCCATGACGCCCGAAGACGTGCGCGCCTTCTACCGCCAGTGGTACACGCCCACCAACGCCGCCGTGGTGGTGGCGGGCGATGTGGACGTGGCCCAGGTCCGCGCACTGGCCGAGAAGTATTACGGCAGCCTGCCCGCCCACGCGCTGCCCGAGCGCAAGCCCCGCGCCGAACCCGCCCAGCAGGGCCTGCGGCGCATTGCCGTCAAGGCCCCTGCCGAGCAGGCCTATGTGGCGCTGGCGTTCCGTGCGCCCAGCCTGAACCGCGTGCAGAACCTCACCGACGACGACCGCGACGCGCTGGCGCTCATGGTGCTGTCGGCCGTGTTCAGCGGCTACGACGGTGCGCGGCTTGACCGTGCGCTCACCCAGGGCGAAAACCGCGTGGCCGACAGTGCCAGCAGTGGCGCGATGGTGACGGGCCGGGGGCCCAGCCTGTTCATGCTGAGCGGGGTGCCTGCGGCGGGCAAGACGGCCCAGCAGGTGGAAGACGCCCTGCGCGCCGAAGTGACCCGCGTGGCCCAGGGCGGCGTGAGCGAGGCCGAACTCGAGCGCGTCAAGACGCAGTGGATCGCCTCCACCGTGTACGAACGCGACTCGGTCATGAGCCAGGCGCAAGAGCTGGGCAGCAACTGGGTGCAGGGCTTTCCGCTGGACGCCAACGAACGCCTGCTGGCGCTGCTGCGCACCGTGACGCCCGCCCAGGTGCAGGCCGTGGCTGCCAGATATTTTGGTGACGACCAGCTCACCGTGGCCACCCTTCTGCCGCAGCCGCTGGATGCCCCCCGTCCGCGCGCCCAGCCCGCACCCGGCGCATCCCGCCACTGAACCCGCTTTGCGCCTCTTTTCATGATTACTATTAAAAACATAGCTGCTCGCGCTTTACTGATAAGCGCTGGAGCCGTTTTTTATTCAAATTCTGCCTGGGCGCTGCTGCCCATCCAGCACTGGGTGGAGCCCAGCGGCGCCAAGGTGTATCTGGTCGAAAGCCCGGTCATCCCCATGGTGGACGTGCAGATCGACTTTGATGCCGGCAGCCGCCGCGACCCGGCAGGCCAGTCGGGCCTGGCCAGCGCCGTGGCGTCGATGGCCAGCAAGGGCGTGAAGGCGGCGGGCAGCGAACCGGCGCTGGACGAGAACGCGCTGGGCGAGGCCTGGGCCGATCTGGGCGCCAGCTTTGACGCGGGTGCCGACAACGACGCGCTGCACTACGCGCTGCGCTCGCTCACCGACCCGGCGCTGCTCGACAAGGCCGCCCGCCTGGCTGCGCGCCAGATCGGTGAGCCGGGCTGGCCCGCCGACGTGTGGGAGCGCGACCGCGCGCGCTGGGGCGCCAGCATCAAGGAGTCCCTCACCCGCCCGGCCACGGTGGCCGCCCATGCGTTCGGCTCGGCCGTGTACGGCAGCCACCCCTACGGTGTGCGCACCACCGGGGAGACCCTGGCGCGCATCAGCGTGGCCGACATGCAGGCGTTTCACGCGCAGCACATTGCGGCCTGCCGCGCCAAGGTCAGCATCGTCGGGGCCGTCACGCGCGCTCAGGCACAGACGCTGGTGGCCACACTGCTGTCACGTCTGCCAGCCAGATCGGGCTGCGCACCCCTGCCGCCTGTGGGTGAAATCGACACCCTCGCGGCACCGTTGGAGCAGAACATTTCCTTCGCGTCCGCCCAGGCCCATGTGCTCATCGGCCAGCCCGGTTTTCAGCGCAAGGACCCGGACTTCCTCGCGCTGCTGGTGGGCAACCACATCCTGGGCGGCGGCGGGTTTGTCTCGCGCCTGACGAACGAAGTGCGCGAAAAGCGTGGCCTGAGCTATAGCGTGTACAGCTACTTTGCGGCGGGCCTGCATGCCGGTGCCTTCACCGTGGGCCTGCAGACGCGGCCAGACCAGGCGCGAGAGGCGGTGCAGGTGTCGCGCGACGTGATCGCGCGCTACGTGGCGGAAGGCCCCACAGAGGCCGAGCTGCGCGCCGCCAAGGACAACCTCATCGGCGGCTTTGCGCTGCGCATCGACAGCAACAAGAAGCTTCTGGGCAACGTGGCCAACATCGCCTGGAACGAGCTGCCGCTGGACTACCTGGACCAGTGGACCAAGAAGGTGGAGGCCCTCACGGTGGCCGATGTGCGTGCCGCCATGGCGCGCAAGCTGCAACCCGAACGCATGGTGACCGTGGTGGTGGGGGGCAAGCCATGAGCCGCTCGACCCTGAAAACCACCGCCATCAACGCCGAGATCCGCAAAGCCCAGGCCGCAGCGGCCACCCCGCCGGTTGCCGTCGGCAAAAAGGGCGGGCCCAAGGACAAGGCCGCCGAAGCGGCGCCCAAGGGCGCGGGCGAAATCCGCATCATTGGCGGGCAATGGAAGCGCACCCGCCTGCCTGTGGCCCAGCGCCCGGGCCTGCGGCCCACGCCCGACCGCGTGCGCGAAACCCTGTTCAACTGGCTGGGCCAGGACCTGAGTGGCTGGCGCTGCCTCGACGCCTTTGCGGGCACGGGCGCGTTGGGGCTCGAAGCCGCCTCGCGGGGCGCGGCCGCCGTGCAGCTGGTGGAAAGCGATGCTGGCCTGGTGGCCCAGCTGCACACCCTGCAGCAGCGCCTTTCGGCCACCGCAGTGCGCGTGCAGCGCGGCGACGGCCTGACCGCGCTGAAGCAGGCCGCACCCGCCAGCATCGACCTGGTGCTGCTGGACCCGCCGTTTGACAGCGACCTGTTCATGCCAGCCCTGCAGGCCGCCGCCAAAGCCGTGGCCGCCGAGGGCTTTGTCTACCTGGAAGCGCCCCGCGCCTTTTCAGCCGACGAACTGGCCGAGGTTGGCATGGCGCTGCACCGCCACCTCAAGGCCGGTGCCGTGCACGCGCACCTGCTGCGGCGCGCCTGACCGCCGCGTGCCGTCGCTTGCATGGCACTGCGGCCCGACGCGATTTTTCTCACATCCCTCATTCGCCAGGCACGGGCTCGCGCACAGCCACCACACGCAGCCCGCCCCCTTCCAGCGTGCACACCAGGGTGTAGCTGCCGGGCATCAGCGCGCCTTCCAGCAGCGTACCGACGACCTGGCGCCGTGGCAGTTGCACGCGTGTCTTGCGGTAGTGCGGCAGCACGGCTGGCAGGCCGTGCCATCGGCTGGTTGCGCCGGGGGCCAGCGGCCCCAGGTCCACACCGGTCCCGCGCTGGGGCCAGCCCTGCCATGCGTGTTCGAAGTGCTGGTCGCTGGCATTGCGGATGCGCAGGCGGATTTCATGGGCGGCGTGGGCGCGCAGTGTCATCAAGACGCCTGCCAGGGCTAGCAGGCTGCGTCGCAGCGTCATTCCAGGCCCTCCAGCGCGTTCAGCAAATCGCACACCCGCGCGCGTCGGCGCTCCAGCGAGGCACCCCCGATGTTCAGCGCGGCCGATGTGCCCTGGTCGGCATACACCGCAGCGTCCCAGTGGCCCTGGGCCTGGTCGTAGGCCAGCCAGGCGCGTTGTGCGGCACGCAGCGTGTCGCGGCGCTCGGGGCCCGCCTTTTTCTGCAGTTGGACATAGAGGCGGTTGAGCTCCTTGTCCCACGCGGCCCAGGCAGCGCTTTGTGCGTCGGCCAGGTCCACCGTCACGCCGCCGCTGCGCCCGGCGGCCTGGGCCAAGGTCTGGTCGATAGGGTGGGGGTTCTTCTGCCCGCAAAAATGTTCTGCGCCCTGTGCAACCGGGGCGAGCAGGGCGCAGGCGATGAGAATGCACGGGCCGGGCTTCATGCGCCCACCCACAGCAGTGCGACGAACGTGGCCACCGTGGCCAGCGCCAGGTAGGCTGCCACTGCGCCGCCGCCTGCAGCGGCCACGCTGGCGACGTTGGACCAGCCGCGCGCAAGGGCTCCATGGGCAAGGTGTCGGGCAAGGAAAAGGCTGGCCACCCAGCCGAGCATCAGCACCAGCGCCAGCGCGCCCAGCAGGCGCCCGCCACGCGCGGAGTCCAGCCCGTTGCTGCCCAGCAGGGCGGTCAACATCCCCAGCAGCGCCGGCACCAGATTGGCAGCGCCAGCCAGCGCCATGCTCAGGTTCGGGCCCGTCATCACTCCGCCGCCACGTAGCTCAAGAGGTCCAGGGACTGCGTGTCCCGGGGATTCCACGACAGAAAGTCTGAACGCGCGATGACGGAGTAGGTCTTGCCCTGCTCCAGCTTGCCGCCGGGCATCAGCGCCTCGGTGCGTGGATCGACGTACAGCATGGTGGTCAGGCCCTCGCTGCTTCGCATGAGCACGGCCTTTTTGCCGTTCTTGATCTTGGATTCGTTCACATAGGCGCTCTTGATGCCGGTGGGTGGGCTCAGGTTTTCCACCGTGCCGGACAGCCGGGTGATCTTGTGCCAGGTCTTGCTGTCCTGTGGTTTGACGCGCTGGCCGCTTTCCGCCGCATCTGCCTTGTGCAGGTCGCCCAGCGAATTGAAGGCAATGGTCCAGTCGGCATGGCGTGTATCACGGCGGATGTGGTCGGCTGCGAGCATCAGATTTTCGGTCCAGTTGCCGCAAGCGTGCTTCTTTTTGCACAGGGGCCAGGCGGTCTTGATCCAGCGGTCCAGCTGGCCGGCTTTGTCGTGGCTGCCCATCTCCAGTGCCACGCCCGCACCCAGTACGGCGGCGGCCTGGCCCTGCTCAGGCGCGGCCACCAGCACGGCGCCGTTGCCCACATCGAGCTTGCCCACGCGCAGCTGGCGCATCATGGCGTGCGCGTAATCCTCGGCGGACTTGCCGCCCAGGTCCTTGACCAGCAGGGTGACGATCTCGACGCCGGTTTTTTCCGCGTGCTCGCGCATCTGCGCCTCGAACTGTGCGCGAATTGCGGGGTCGAGGATGCCGAATTCGTCGTAGATGAACTGACCGCCTTTGGAGGGCAGGGCGTTGGCGTCGGCTTTGGGCAGCACCTGCGCCACGCTGGCGGGGGCCGCTGCCGGCATGGGTGCTGCGGTGATGGTCGGGGCCTGGGCTGGCGCGGGCTGGGCTGCCGGAGTGGCCGGGGTCGCGGAAGGTACAGGTGCAGGTGCCTGTCCCTGTGCCTGTGCCACGATGACCGGCTTGCCGCCCTGGCAGGCAGCTCCGCCGCCTTGCAGCTCGCAGGCTTCTGTCCACCCGCTGGCAATGGCGGCCAGGCGCTTCTTGCGGCCCGGGTGGGTTTCGCCGTCCTTCTCGGGGATCAGCGTGGCAATGGCGCGCTGGGCATCGGCCAGCGGCGCGCCCATCTTGTAGAGCACAAAGCCGCTGAACTTGTCCGACTCCAGCTCGATGGGCGGCTGGCTGCCGCCGGGCACGATGGTGTGGCCCGATAGGTGGTGCCCGATCTCGTGGGCCATGATGCTCACGGGCGCCCAGTTGTTGGATTTGGTGGCCTGGATCACTTCGCCCATGAAGCCGGGGTTGTAGGCAATCACGCGGCGCGGCACCTTGTCAGGCCCCTGCATGATCACCGCCGCCGCGTTGGGCACCTTGCCCTCCACCACCACAAAGTTGGCCGGCAGGCCGGTGTATTTCATGATCTCGGCCACCACCTGTTTGCCGGTGCCGCCGCCCTTGGACAGGTCGGGTGGCGAGAAGGCCAGCGGGCTTCCGTCGTACGAGCAGGCCTGCAGGGTGGCGGCCAGCTCGGCCGCCAGCTGGGCCTTGCTGGGCTTGGCTATGGCGGCGGTTTTTTGCGCCATGGCCAGGCCGCCCACGGCCAGGCCCAGCATGGTGGCGCAGGCGAAGGCGACAGGGCGAACATTGCGGTGTTTCATGGGTGCAGGTTCCTCAGGTTGGATCGGTGAATTCAGTGGGCTTCTGCGCCGTGCATCGCCCAGGGGCGTCGATACGGGCACGCCCCGGGCGAGAGCGGGGGGAAGGCGCCGAAGGCGACTCAGGGGCGTGTTTCATGCCGCCACCAGTGCCGCCACGCGCAGCACGCGCTGGGCCAGTTCGGCCTGGCCGCGTGTGCCGGTCTTGGCGTACAGGCTGGCCAGCTGGGAGCGCACGGTGGGCATCTTCACGTGCCGGTTGTCGGCCATTTCGCGCGGGGTCATGCCCTGCAGCAGCAGGGGCAGCAGTGCGGCTTCGGCAGGCGTCAGTCCATAGAGCGCGCTGCATACCGACACCGTGGCGCCCGCGTGGGGCGGCGCCTCGGGCACCAGGATGAACTGGGCCAGCGGCTCGGCGGCGGGCCCCGGGCTATTGCGCAGCGGCGCGGCCAGGGCCACCAGCGTCCCCGGCGCGGTTTCGTGCTGGGTCTGCAGCCGGGCCGAGACGGGCGAGCGTGTGCTCAGGCTGACGGTGAGCAGTGGCGTCAGCCCGGGGTGGATCTGCGCCAGCTGCAGGGGCTGGCGCGCCTGCCAGCCTGTGGCGTTGCGCAGCAGGATGCGGCATTCGTCCTCCACCCCCAGCCAGGCACGGGCGTGTTCGTTCAGGTAGCGCACCTCGCCACGCTGGTTCACATGCATCAGCCCCAGTGGCAGCTGGTCCAGCGTGCGCTCGAGCGCATTGCTGTGCCGGCGGGCCTGCTGCAGGCGGCGCTGGGCGCGCATGAGGCTGCGCACCCAGGGCGTCACGGCGCGCAGCCGGGCAAATTGCTCGGGCGTGAAATCGTTCTGGCCCAGGTCGTTGTACGTCGCCAGCACGTGCATGCCCACCTCGGGCGAGGCCTCCACGATGCTGTTGACCATGGCATCGATGCCCAGGGGCTTGAGGTAGTCGGCATAGAACGCGCCACGGCGCAGGGCTGGGGTGCTGACGAGCTGCTGGCTCAGCGAGCCGCCGCGTGCCAGCGCCTCACCCTGCTGGCGCGCGAGCGCTTCGCTCCACGCATCGCTGCCCTGAATCAGGTTTGCATAGCGCGCCAGAAAATCATCGGGCATGCCCCATTGGTAGGCGGTCAGCGGGTCGTCTGAGCCGGGCAGGGGGCAAAACAGCACCACCTTGTGGCTGCCCAGCGATTCGCCCACGCGGTGCAGCAGGCGCTCCACCATACCGGGCTCGCCCAGTGCCTCCAGGCTTTCGGCCATCAGGGTCTCGAAACCCGGTATTCCCGCGGTCTGCGGGTGCCGGTCTTCACTGCTCAAGGGTTGCTCCTCATCAGGTTGCATGCACTGCGCCGGATGGTAGGGGCGATACCCGCGGCGCAACATCATTCAGGTGGAGGATGCGGTGGCTCGCCGACGGGTTTTCATGAACTTGTTCACGGTTTTCATGCGCCCATTTGCCACAGCACGAGTTCGACCACTGCGCGGGCATAGAGCTGGGTAGCCTGCCACTTGAGCGCCGCGAACAGCGCACCGGCCAGCAGCAGCCGCCAGCCATCGCGCCGCCAGTCCAGCACCAAAAACTGCCGCAGCGCCACCATGAGCATCAGCGTCTGCAGCGCCGTCATGTACCAGGGCGACCAGGCCTTGTGCCACTTGACCAGCCCGGGCGACGGCGCCAGCACCAGCGGCAGCTGGTTGACCATCTGCAGCGCAATGAACACCGCCTGGCAGTACAGCGCCAGGGCCAGCAGCTCGGCCACGTTCCAGCCCCACCGGCGGAACACCAGCCACATGCTGGTAAAGGCCGCCACCGCGCCCAGCGAGAACGACCACTTGGAATATCCGGCGACCAGGGCGTACATGCGCTGCGCCTCTTCGCTGGGCAGCGCAGGCCGCAAATACTCGGTGTGGCCCAGCACGATCAGCAGAAAGCCGATGGCCAGAAACAGCAGCGTGAGCGGGTGCGGGTGGTCCTTGCGGCGGCCCAGTACGTATTCGCGCGCCATCGTGCCCGGCTGGGGCAGCACGCGCAGTGCGTTGCGGATGGTGTTCCAGTCAAACCAGCGAAACCGCTCCCACGCCTCCTTGCGCACGGTGCTGCCGCCCATGCGCGCGGCTTTTTTCTGGCCGCACTGGGCGCAATACGGGCCGGTGAGCGGGGCGTCGCAGTTCAGGCAGGCGTGGGTGTCGAACAGCGCGTCACTGACACAGGGGGGCGTGGGCCGGGGCGGGGTCAAGGTACAAGGCAAGGTGCGGGCCGTACGGGGATGGGCTGCGGATCGTAGGCCCTAACCCGGCGTCCGCCATCGTTCAGGTGAACGAGGCGGACATGGGCACCGCGTCCACCCGCAGGCCGGGGTGGCCTGCTGCCCCGGCCTCCACGGCTCGGGCATGCTGCACTGCACGCATAATGCGCGCACGCGGCCCGGCAAGTCCTTGAGAACGTGTTCCCAAGGCCCCGGGCCAACGTCCATACAGCCAGACAGGAGACAACCAGCCATGGCCCAGAACGTGCTCGCCGTGTACCCCGGAACCTTTGACCCCATCACACTGGGCCATGAAGACGTGGTGCGCAGGGCCACCCAGCTGTTTGAACGTGTGATCGTGGCTGTGGCAGCGGGGCACCACAAGAAGACCCTGTTCTCTCTGGAAGAGCGCATCGAGATGGTGCGCGAAGCGGTCAAGGACTACCCCCAGGTGCAGGTGGAAAGCTTCTCGGGCCTGTTGCGCGACTTTGTGGTGTCACGCGGCGGCAAGGCCATGGTGCGCGGACTGCGTGCGGTGACCGACTTTGACTACGAGTTCCAACTGGCAGGCATGAACCGCAGCCTCATGCCGCAGGTGGAGACCGTGTTCCTCACGCCCAGCGACAAGTACCAGTTCATCAGCAGCACCTTTGTGCGCGAGATCGCGGTGCTGGGTGGTGAGGTCACCAAGTTCGTGTCGCCCTCGGTCGAACAGCGGCTCGCCGTCAAGGTGCGCAGCCTGTCGCCAGCCTGAAAATTTGAATCAAAACGGCTATAGCGCTTGCTGGTAAAGCGCTGACAGCTATTAAATAGATAGCTTATGGGGTGGCAGCGCCGCCACCTGTGCCACCACGAGTGCGGCCTGTGCGCGCAAGGCGTCCAGCATCGGCTCCACCTCGGGCAGGGGCGGGCGGTACAGCGGCAGCAGTGCCGTCACGCTGAACGGGATCGAAAACGCCAGGCGCCGCAGCACCAGCCTGTCGCCTGCCGCGGCCAGGGCCGTCACGGGGTTGACGATGGCAATGCCCAGGCCGTGTTCCACCATGGCGCACACGGCGGCCGCGCTGTGGGTCTCCACCCGCAAGGTGCGCGACACAACCGCTTCGGCAAAGCGCGCGTCGATGAGGCGGCGGTAGGGGTCGTCTGCTGACAGGCTCACAAACTGCTCATTGGCGAAATCTGCCAGCTCCAGCACCGGCTTGCGCGCCAGCGCATGCCACGCAGGCAGCACCGCCACCTCATCCAGCGTCAGCAGCACCTCGGCGCGTGTACCCGGCGGTGCGGTGGTTTGCTCGCACAAGCCCAGGTCAAACCGCTGGGCGCTCATCCATTCTTCGAGCAGGGGCGACTCCTGCGGCGTGACCGACAGGCGCGCGTGCGGCTGACCCTGCATAAGCCGCGCCGCCGCGCCCGGCAGCAGCGCGTGGGCCAGTGTGGGCAGGCACAGCACCGACAGCCGCACGGCGTCGGACCGGCCCAGCGCCACGGCCCGGTCGACCACGCGCTCCAGCCCCTGCCACGACCGCTGCACCTCATCCCACAGCGCCAGTGCCCGCGCGTTGGCCCGCAGACGGCCTTGCACGCGCTCGAACAGGGCATAGCCCAGCAGCGATTCGAGCCGTGCCAGCTCGCGGCTCACGGTAGGCTGTGAGCTGTGCAGCAGGTCGGCCGCGCCCGTGGCGCTACCGGCCGTCATCACGGCGCGGAAGACCTCGATGTGGCGGTGGGTGATGCGGTGGGCCAGGGATGTGTCGGTCGGTTCGGTCATCGGCAAAGCATATCCATATTGAATGGATTATGTAAATTAAAGCATTCGACTGAATAGATCGAAACCGGCATGATCGCCGCTTCGTTCCGCCTTGCTGGCCTCTGGAAGCCCTTCGTATGTCCAACCCCTTCTCCCCCGCCCAGCTCTGGGCGCTGGCCGACCAGTTTGGCACCCCGCTGTGGGTGTATGACGCAGCCACCATCCGCCAGCGCATCGCACAGGTGTCCAACTTCGACACCATCCGCTTTGCGCAAAAGGCCTGCTCCAACATCCACATCCTGAAGCTCATGCGCGAGCAGGGCGTGAAGGTGGATGCGGTTTCGCGCGGTGAGATCCTGCGTGCGCTGGCGGCGGGTTACACCGCAGGCGGCGAGCCTTCGGAGATCGTCTTCACAGCCGACCTGTTCGACGCCGCCACGCTCGACTGCGTGGTGGAGCATGGCGTGCCCGTGAACGCAGGCTCCATCGACATGCTGCACCAGCTGGGCGCGCGTTCGCCGGGCCATGCGGTGTGGCTGCGCATCAACCCCGGCTTTGGCCATGGTCACAGCAACAAGACCAACACGGGTGGCGAGCACAGCAAACACGGCATCTGGCACACCGACCTGCCTGCCGCACTGGATGCGATCCAGCAGCACGGCCTGAAGCTGGTGGGCCTGCACATGCACATCGGCTCGGGCGTGGACTACAGCCACCTGCAGGAAGTGTGTGGCGCCATGGTCAACCTGGTGCGCACGGCCCATGCCGCCGGGCATGACCTGCACGCCATCTCGGCTGGTGGCGGCCTGTCCATCCCTTATCGCAGTGGCGACCCGGTGGTGGACACGCAGCATTACCATGGCCTGTGGGACGCCGCGCGCCAGCATGCCGAGGCCATCGTGGGCCACAAGCTGGGCCTGGAGATCGAGCCCGGCCGCTTCCTGGTGGCCGAATCGGGTGTGCTGCTGGGCCAGGTGCGTGCCACCAAGAACGCGGGCAGCAACCACTTTGTGCTGGTCGATACCGGCTTTAACGAACTCATGCGCCCGTCCATGTACGGCAGCTACCACGCCATGAGCGTGCTGCGCCGCGATGGCGCCACGGCGGCGGAAAAAGCCAGCGTGGTGGCGGGCCCGCTGTGCGAGTCCGGCGACGTGTTCACCCAGGGCGACGGCGGCGTGGTGCTGCCGCGCGACCTGCCTGCGGCCGATGTGGGCGATCTGCTGGTGATCCACGACACCGGGGCGTATGGCGCGAGCATGTCCTCCAACTACAACACGCGTCCCCTGATTGCCGAGGTGCTGGTGGATGGTGGCCAGGCCCGCCTGATCCGCCGCCGCCAGACGGTGGACGAGTTGCTGGCGCTGGAACTGGGGCTCTGAGAGGGCGGAAGGGGGCGGGCGCTGCGCCGACAGCCGGTAGGCACGGGCCTACGGCCACGCGCAGCGCTGGCGCACACGGGCGGCACGAGCGCGGGCCTACAGTGGAACCACCTAACCCCTTCAACCCTTTTCAGGAGATCACCATGCCCATCATTGCCTGGCTACTTGGCGTCCCACTGTCCGTGATTCTGTTGCTCATGCTGTTTGGTGTGTTCTGATCCGACGGCACCCGCCAAGCAAAAGCCGCGCAGGCCCTTTGGGGTTTGCGCGGCTTTTTTACGGGGTTGCGCGGGCGGTGCCCGCAGGTCGAATCAACCTCGAAGGTTATGTCCACTCCTGCGCGGGGCCGCGGCCCATCAGCAGGGCCACTGCGGCTTCGGGCTTGATCTGCCCATCCAGCAGCGCCACAGCCGCCCGTGTGATGGGCATCTCCACGTCCAACAGCGCCGCACGCTGCGCCACTGTGCGTGCGCTGTACACGCCTTCTGCCACATGGCCGAGTGATTGCACCGCCTGTTGCAGGCTCTGGCCCTGCGCCAGCAGCATGCCCACGCGGCGGTTGCGCGAGAGGTCGCCCGTCGCGGTCAGCACCAGATCCCCCAGGCCCGAAAGGCCCATGAAGGTATCCGGCCGGGCCCCCAGCGCCACACCCAGGCGCGTCATCTCGGCCAGCCCCCGGGTGATCAGGGCGGCCCGGGCGTTGAGCCCCAGTGCCAGTCCGTCACACAGGCCGGTGGCGATGGCCAGCACGTTCTTCACCGCGCCGCCCACTTCCACGCCCACGATGTCCTCATTGGCATACACCCGCACGCTGGGGCTGTGAAAGGCGCGCACCAGGGCATCGCGCACCTTCGCGTGGGGGCTGGCGGCCACCAGCGCGGTTGGCTGGCCCAGGGCCACCTCCTGTGCAAAGCTGGGGCCGCTGAAGACGCCTGCTATCAGTTCAGGAGCTACCTGCGCTTGTACCTCATGCGCCAGAAGCCCAAAAGATTCAGGTTTTTCGGCCGAAGCTGCCTCAAAGCCCTTGCACAGCCATGCCACGGGCGCAGTGCAGCCGCGCAGCGCCTTGAGCATGCTGCGCAGCGCCGCCATCGGCGTGGCCACGATGACCAGATCGGCCCCGGGCAGCAGCGCCGCAAAGTCGCCATCGGCCACGGTGAGGGAAGGGGGAAAGGCCAGGCCCGGCAGGTAACGCGGGTTCTGGCGCGCGGTGCGCATGGCAAGCGCCTGGGCGGCATCGCGCGCCCAGAGCGTCACCGCATGGCCGGCAGGGTGCTGGGCGGCGCTCATCGCGAGCGCGGTGCCCCAGGCTCCGGCACCAAGTACTATGATTTTCATAGCTGTTAGCGCTTATCCATCAAGCGCTGGAGGCCAAAAAGACCTCAATTGCCGACGGAATTATTGCGCCAGCGTGGAGGCGGGCGCGCCTGCCGCCTGGGCCTGCTGCTGCTCGAACATGGCCTGGAAGTTGATTTCAGCCAGGTGCACGGGCGGGAAGCCGGCGCGGTTGATCACGTCGGCCACGTTGCCGCGCAGGTAGGGGTACACGATCTGGGGGCAGGCGATGCCCATGATGGCGCCCATCTGGTCTTCGGGCACATTGCGGATCTCGAAGATGCCGGCCTGCTTGGCTTCGACCAGGAACACCGTCTTGTCCTTGATGCGGGTCTGCACCGTGGCGGTCACGGCCACTTCAAAGATGCCTTCGGCCACGGGGGTGGCTTCCACGCCCAGCTGGATGTCCACGCTGGGCTGCTCCTGTTCGAGCAGGATGGCGGGGGAGTTGGGCTGCTCCAGCGACATGTCCTTGAGGTAGACGCGCTGGATCTGGAATACGGGGTTTTCTTGATCGGCCATGGTGAAGTCTCTTTGCTCTTACGAATTGCTAGCAAAACAAAACCCGCCGGGGAGCAGCTCCCGCAGCGGGCACATGGGGCTGCATTATGCAGCGCCCGAAGGTGCCGTCAGGCAGCGCCCAGCAGGGGCATCAGCTCGCCCCGGCTGTCCAGCGCCACCAGGTCGTCGTGGCCACCCACATGGGTGTCGCCGATGTAGATCTGCGGCACGGTGCGGCGGCCGGTGATTTCCATCATGTGGCTGCGCGCGGCCGGATCGGTGTCAATGCGGATCTCTTCAATCTGCTCCACGCCCTTGGACTTGAGGATCTGCTTGGCGCGAATGCAGTAGGGGCAAACGGCGGTGGTGTACATCTTCACGGGTTGCATGGCGGTCCTTCCGGGGAAAAGCGGGTCAGAAAAAGCGGGCGATTTCTGCAGATGGGGACGAATCAGCCTTTTTCCACCGGCAGGCTGGCTTCGCGCCAGGCCTTGAGCCCACCGGCCATGGCCTGGGCGTTGTCATAGCCGAGCTTCTTGGCAATGCCGACGGCACGGTTGGCGCGGGCACCGCTGGCGCACACCAGCACCAGGGGCAGGGCCTTGTTCTTGACGGTGGCGGGCAGGCGTTCTTCGAGCTGGCCCAGCGGAATGTTTTTGGCGCCGCCCACATGGCCGGCCGCAAATTCCTCGGTTTCGCACACGTCGATAACCACGGCCTTTTCACGGTTGATGAGTTGCACGGCACGCGCAGGTGTCAGCGAGCCGCCACTGGCGCTCTTGAGCACGGGCCACAGCAACATGCTGCCGGAAGCCACTGCCACGAAGATCAGGTACCAGTTGTCGAGAATGAATTTCACAAAGATTCCTTGGGTTGGCGAACCGCGTAATTCTAGAATGCCGGGTTTGGTCCGATTTTTCTTTGGCCCGCATTTCCTGGGGAAACCATGTACAAGCTCGTTTTGATCCGCCACGGCGAATCCACCTGGAACCTTGAAAACCGCTTTACCGGCTGGACGGATGTGGATCTGACGCCCACGGGGGTCTCGCAGGCCATGTCGGCCGGCAAGCTGCTCAAGGCCGAGGGTTACGAGTTTGACCTCGCATTCACCAGCGTGCTCAAGCGCGCCATCCATACCCTGTGGTACGCGCTGGACGAAATGGACTGCACCTGGCTGCCCGTGGTCAAGGACTGGCGCCTCAACGAGCGCCACTACGGCGCCCTGCAAGGCCTGAACAAGGCCGACATGGCCAAGAAATACGGCGACGAACAGGTGCTGGTGTGGCGCCGCAGCTATGACACGCCCCCGCCGGCGCTGGAAGCCACCGACCCCCGCAGCGAACGCAGCGACCGCCGTTACACCAGCCTGGCTGAAGGGTGCGTGCCGCTGACCGAATGCCTGAAAGACACCGTGGCCCGTGTTCTGCCGTTCTGGAACGAAGCCATGGCGCCCGCCATCCGCTCGGGCAAGCGCGTGGTGGTGGCGGCGCATGGCAACTCCATCCGCGCGCTGGTGAAGTACCTGGACAACGTCTCCGAGTCCGACATCGTGGGCCTGAACATTCCCAACGGAATCCCGCTGGTATATGAGCTTGATGCCGATCTCAAGCCCATCCGCCACTACTATCTGGGCGATGCGGAAGCGGCGGCCAGGGCTGCAGCCGCCGTGGCGTCGCAGGGCAAAGCGTAAATCGCAGGTAAAGAGCGGGGAAACCCCTGCTTATTCCGCGCGAAAGTGAGCATCCATGCGGAACTGCAGCGGGTGCGGCCCTTCCAAGGTGTATATTGGTTTTGAAGCGGTAAAAGGTGTTGTATGGGCCACAAACTCAAGATTGCAGGATGGGTGTCGGTAGGCGTGGTGGCGGGTGCGCTCACCACGGTGTCACTGCAAACGGTGGCGCGTGGCGCCATGTCGCCGCTGCCGCTCGAAGAAATCCAGCAACTGTCCGCCGTGTTCGGCCTGGTCAAGACCGATTACGTCGAGCCCGTGGATGACAAAAAGCTCATCACCGACGCCATCTCGGGCATGGTGTCCAGCCTGGATCCGCACTCCCAGTATTTCGACAAGAAGTCCTTCAAGGAATTCCGCGAGGGCACTTCGGGCCGCTTTGTGGGCGTGGGCATTGAGATCACGCAGGAAGACGGCCTGATCAAGATCGTGTCGCCCATCGAGGGTTCGCCTGCCTTCCGCGCCGGGCTCAAGACCAATGACCTGATCACCAAGATCGACGAGACCGCAGTCAAGGGCCTGTCGCTCAACGATGCCGTCAAACGCATGCGCGGCGAGCCCAACACCAAGGTGACGCTCACCATCTTCCGTAAGGACGAGAGCCGGACCTTCCCCGTCACCATCACCCGCGAAGAAATCAAGACCCAGTCCGTCAAGGGCAAGGTGGTGGAGCCTGGCTATGCCTGGATCCGCCTTTCGCAGTTCCAGGAACGCACTGTGGACGATTTTGTCCGCAAGGTCGAAGAGGTGTACAAGCAGGAACCCAATCTCAAGGGCCTGGTGCTGGACCTGCGCAACGACCCCGGTGGTCTGCTGGACGCTGCCGTGGCAGTCTCGGCAGCGTTCCTGCCCGCCAATGTGACGGTGGTCTCCACCAACGGCCAACTGGCGGACAGCAAGGCCACCTACAAGGCCTCGCCCGAGTTCTACCAGCGCCGCGGCAGCGGCGACCCGCTACGCCGGCTTCCTGCGGCCCTGAAGTCCGTGCCGCTGGTGGTGCTGGTGAATGAAGGCTCGGCATCGGCCAGCGAGATCGTGGCCGGAGCGCTGCAGGACCACAAGCGTGCCACCATCATGGGCAGCCAGACGTTTGGCAAGGGCTCGGTGCAAACGGTGCGCCCCTTGGGCCCGGATACCGGCATCAAGCTGACCACCGCCCGTTACTACACGCCAAGCGGCAAGTCGATCCAGGCCAAGGGCATCGTGCCCGACGTGATGATTGACGAGTCGGAAGAAGGCAATATCTTTGCAGCCCTGCGCATGCGCGAGGCCGATCTGGACAAGCACCTGGGCAGCGGGCAGGGTGAAGAGAAAAAGGATGAGGCGCGTGAGAAAGCCCGCGAAGACGCCCGCAAGCGCCTGGAGGAAGAGGCCAAAAAGCCAGCGTCCGATCGCAAGATCCCAGAGTTCGGTTCCGAGAAGGACTTCCAGCTGGTGCAGGCCTTGAACCAGCTCAAGGGCCGCCCCGTGCTGGTCAGCAAGACACTGACTGAACGCACGGACGAAAAGAAAGAGAATTAAGCGCTCGCTCCCTGCGCTGAAGGCCGGATTTCCAGCGAAATCCGGCCTTTGCCGTTTGCGCTGCCCCGCCTTGCATGCGGTCTTGCCATTTTTGATTTTTTGGATTGCCTTCCATGACAGACGACCAGCTCCTGCGCTATTCACGCCACATCCTGCTCGACGAGATGGGCATTGAGGGGCAGGAAAAGGTGCTGGACGCCCACACCCTCATCATCGGGGCGGGTGGCCTCGGGTCGCCTGCTGCGCTGTACCTGGCATCTGCCGGAGTGGGGCGCATCACCCTGGTGGATGACGACGTGGTGGACCTTACCAACCTGCAGCGCCAGATTGCCCACACCACCGCCCGTGTGGGCCTTCCCAAGGTGGCATCCGCCGCCACTGCCATGCAGGCCATCAATCCGGAAGTCAAGGTCGCCGCGCTGCAGGTGCGCGCAGATGGCGCCGCGCTGGACGCGCTCGTGCAGGACGCATCCGTGGTGCTCGACTGCAGCGACAACTACGCCACACGCCACGCCATCAACGCAGCCTGTGTGCGCCATCGCAAGCCCCTCGTGGCCGGCGCGGCGATCCGCTTTGATGCGCAGATCACTGTGGTGGACCCGCGCGACGCGGCATCCCCCTGCTATGCCTGCGTTTTTCCGCCGGATGCTGAATTTGAAGAGGTGCGCTGTTCCACCATGGGCGTGTTCGCACCCCTCGTCGGGGTGGTGGGGGCCATGCAGGCCGCAGAGGCGCTCAAGTTGATCGCAGGTATCGGTGCGTCCCTGGCGGGACGCCTGCTGATGCTCGATGGCAGGACGATGGAGTGGAGCACGATGCATGTGGCGCGCGCGGTGCATTGCCCCGTGTGTGGTGTTGTTGCGTAGGAATATCCCTACAACCACCCCGTGTGGTGGCTGGCAGAATCGCCCTGATGCCAGCACTAAAGTTGAGGCTCGATCAGCGCAACCGTGCCCTGTAGCGAAACTGGACCTCTCTCCCGTGAAACTCCGAACCTACATTGTTGAAGACAACGCGACCATCCGCGAGAACCTGATTGGTACTCTGGAAGAATTGGCGTCTGTGGAAGCGGTTGGGTTTGCCGAGACGGAAGACGAGGGCAAGAGCTGGCTCGCCGCCTCAACCGACCTCTGGGATCTTGCCATCGTCGATTTGTTCCTGCGGCAGGGCAGTGGCCTCGGTGTGCTGGCAGCGTGCCGCGATCGCCGGCCGGGGCAAAGGATGGTGGTTCTCAGCAACTACGCAACCCCGGATGTGCGCATGCGTTGCGCCCAGCTGGGTGTGGACGCCGTGTTTGACAAGTCCAATGAAATCGATGCGCTGGTGGAGTATTGCATCCAGCACAGCAACCATGGCATGAACGCCAATACCCCGCATCCAGCGGCCGGCCAGTCCGCCTGATTTCCTGCTCCAGGATGCGCGCTGCTGGCGCGACATCCCTCACCGTCTTGATGCTCTGGCAGCTTGCCCAGACCATGACCCCAGACTGAGGCCATCGATCCATGTCAGTCAATCAGGCGGTTCTTGAGAGCGTAGTAGGTCAGGTCGCTGTTGGAAGACAGGCTCATCTTCTCCATCAGCCGCGTGCGGTAGGTGCTCACCGTTTTCACGCTCAGCGACAGCGCCTTGGCAATGTCGCCTGCGGTCTCGCCCTTGGCCAGCTTGAGGAACACCTGGAACTCGCGTTCCGACAATTGTTCATGCGGCGGCGCGTCGTCCTTGCGGTTCAGTTGCTGGGCCAGAAGCTCGGCCACTGCGGGCGTCAGGTAGCGGCGTCCGAGGGCGATCGTGCGGATCGCCTCCACAATTTCCGACGGCTCGCATTCCTTGTTCAGGTAACCGCTCGCACCCTGGCGGATCAGGTTGATCGCATAGTGCTCTTCAGGGTAGCCGCTCAGGATCAGGATGCCCATGTCCGGCGCCTTGGCGCGCAGCATGGCCAGTGCATCCAGACCGCTCTGGCCGGGCATGGAAAGGTCCATCAGCAGGACATCGATTTCCTTGTTGCGCACCAGGTCGATGGCCTCGCGCCCGTTGCCGGCTTCGCCTTCCACCCGCAGGTCCACGTGCTCCGAGAGGAACTGCCGCAGCCCCGAACGAACAATCGCGTGGTCGTCCACAATGCCAATTTTGATCATCGATCTTTCTTTCGCAGGGCGGTGGTACCGCTCCTGAGGTTGATAGGTTGCAATGCTTGTCGGCACATTGACCCTGGTTGCAGGGTTGTGCCAGGTTCCTCACACATTATCCAGAATTCCGCGTATGAGTCTTAAAGAAAACACCCGCATCTGGTTACCCAAGGTGCGCAAGATGGCGTTGAGCTTGCCGATGGCATTGCTGGCGGCCATGGTTCTGGTGGCCATCAACGAGACAGGACACATGCGATCCCAAGGCGCGGTGGAACAGATGACCCAGGGGCAAAACGCCCACCGTGCGGTGAACACTCTTTTGCAGAGCATGCTGGATGCCGAGACCGGCCAGCGGGGTTACCTGCTCACGGGCAACGAGACGTATCTGGAGCCCTACGACAAGGCGGTGGCGAGCGTGCAGACCAACCTGGACCGGTTGCGCGAGCTGTTCATGGATTCACCGCGCGACATGCAGGAGTTCGCGCTGTTGTCGCGGCAGATTTCACGCAAGCTCGCGGAGATGGAGCTCAGCTTGCGCCTGCGCCGCCAGGGCAACGAGGACGCCTGGAAGTTCATCCTCCACACCGATGTGGGCAAGGAGCACATGCAGGCCATCCGTGAGCACGCCAAGGAGCTCATTGCCCGCAGCGACACCTACGTGCGCCAGGGGCGTGAGCAGATCGAGCAATCGCTGATGCTGTCGCGCATCGGCATTGCCACGGTCACTGTCATCGGCCTGCTGGCGTTTTACATGTACCTGCGGCAGGCGCAGGCGCTGCAGGTGGTCAATCAGCGGGAACAGGCCCTGCTTGAACGCGAGCGCGACCGGCTCGAAGGGCTGGTGAAGATGCGTACCGCCACGCTCTCGGAGCTGGCCAACCACCTGCAACAGGTGCGCGAAGAAGAGCGCGGACATCTTGCGCGCGAACTCCACGACGAGCTCGGTGCGCTGCTCACAGCGGCCAAGCTGGATGTGGCGCGGCTCAAGTCAAAAATTGATGCCAACGTGCCCGAGGTGGCCGAGCGGCTCAAGCACCTCACGGAAACCCTCAACAGCGGCATTTCGCTCAAGCGCCGCATCATTGAAGACCTGCGCCCCTCGTCACTGGCCAATCTGGGGCTCACCGCGGCCATCGAAATCCTCACGCGTGAATACGCAGAGCGCGCAGGCATCGAAGTCGAGACCAGCCTGGAAGCAGTGAAACTGCCCGATGCCACGCAACTCACCGTGTACCG